>JANQJV010000146.1 GCA_028281465.1 Azospirillaceae bacterium
CCGGCAACCTTGCCGGCTGGACCGCCGGCTTCCAGCCGGCCCGGACCACGCCCAGCAGCCGGCCGCCAAGATGGCGGCGGACCAGCCGGCACGGATGCCGGCGCTCCTCGTTCAGCGCCGAAACCGAACCTGTCATCAATGCGGGCCATGGGTATGATCGCACTGGCCGTGACCCGCGACGGCATGCCGGTGCGCTCGTGGGTGCTGCCCGGCGACACCGCCGATGTCGCCACCGTAGCCCGGATCAAGGGCGATCGACGCGCTTGGCGGCTTGGCCGCCGCGTCGGATCGAGGCCCACGTCAAGCTGTGCGGGCTTGCATTGCAGATGCAGCGCGCTGCCGAACTGCGCTGTGGCCAACCGTGGACCCGGATCGCACAGGCCCTGCGGCATCTCAAAGCGGTCCGCTCTGCCTGCCAAGGTCGGACTATTGTTCAGCGCACGAAAATCACCACCGATCTTGCCGAAACGTTGAAAAAGCTAGGTATTTCAACGCATAAGCAGGTGGTCGCAATCGAGCAACCGCCCGAACACCCTGTACGCACATAGGCACACGCCCGAAAACCGACCCCGGTAAACGCTTGAAAAAAGACATAGAGTCAGCCTGTCTGCCGAGCCACCGCGAACACAGGGTATGCCCATTGCAACATTTTAAACAATTATCATACATCAACAATACATTTTTTTAATAATACATAAATAGTTTAGATACACTATGTGATAACTCACTGTTCGCAATTTGTTTATTTTTCTTTTATCTGTGGTTTCGGTCCTTTGTTTTCGATCCCGGACGGTCATCGCAGGCAATGATTCTCTGGTGGAGATGTAAGAACGCCTTGAGTCGTGAATTGCCCGCGCCGTCCCGATGCAACGATGCCTGCCGCAGGCGACCAGGTTGGGTCGGCGTCCGCAACGAGGAGAAGAAGAACTCCATCACCAATGTCTCATTCATTACTGACTATCGCCATATTCAACGATTTAACTATGACTTTCAATCAATAGTAATTGTATAACTATATCTTGGATTTTCTTGTAGCATTTTCTTTCATAGATTTCCCATGCTCTATCAATAACCCATATGTAGCTAAAGATAAGGTGGAGTTTATAAAGTTGCTGGCCACCTGAATTACATGAAATAACATTGCCAGTCAGATGCTTCTATTTAGACACAGCTATCTTTGTACTAAAACTACACATATATTAAATTAATACATTAAATAAACTTAAGCAAAAGTGATAATTTCAGGCCTAGTAGGACAAAGATGAGTCGTAATATTTCTCTCCTCTTGCTATCGGCAAGACCCAATACATTGGCTGCCACGCCGTATTAAAGAAATAAAATAGCGCTTGCTAATCTACATAGATAGTCAATTGAACTTCCTAAGATAAAAATAATATCTTATTTTGCTATTATTATGTTTCTTAAAGCTTCTCACATAGGGCGTTCCGCTCTAGTCACTAGTCATTATAGGAGTTCATCAGCGTAATAATAGTTTCAGAAAGCGTCCAGTCTGAGGAGCCGGTCGATGACATGTAGCAGCATTCCGAGCCAAACCATCCGCACATTCCATACCGACGACCGCGCGTTCAACCCAATGGACGATGGGGTTGACCGCCACCGCGGTGCCATCGCGTTCACGCAACCGCTTTTCATCCTTCCAGGTCGATTGGCCGAACATGGTCCGAATCTGACCGTTGCGGTCCGGTATCAGAGTGATGTGGCTGAGACAGCGATGACCCGGAACCACGATGCGCCGACGGGTGTCCTCGGTCTTGGCTTCAGTTTGCCCCTTGCGGCGATTGTGCTTGAAGACCATCCGGCCGTCACGCCGGGTGCCCGACGCTATCGGCTCGGCCCCGACCCCGGCGAACACCTGGTCGTGGAACCGGAACCCCCGTTTCTCTTCACCATTCCGGCGCTGGATCTGGCGGTCGGTCGGACCGTGTCGACGGAGTTGGTCATAGAATTCGGAAAAAACGGGATTGCCCTGTCGTCGGATGCCGTGGTCACGGCACTAAGCGACGACCACCAGAACTGGGAAGTCGACGACAGAACGCGCCAACAGGTGTTCACGCTGACCCGGACCCATGTCGGCATGGAGGTCTATGACGGTGGCATGGCGTTCCAGGCCATACGCTACCGCTTCTGGAAGATTCTGTACTATCCGCGTTACGAGCGGTGGCTCGTTATCACCGAAACGGGTTTGCGGCGCACGTTCGGTGGCATCGGCCAGCTCGAGACCGACGGTCGCATGACCTCCCAGGGCAACTGCATCGCCTGGGGTGTCCGGTGGATGGATGGGCAGGGCCACGCCCTATGGTGTGGCGCCAGCACACGCACCGAAAACCAGCAACATTTTGCCCGCGCCTGGTACCTGCAGGAAGAATGCACTATCTGGGGTGATCGGATCAAATACCACTACAACGAGTTTCCAACCGACCCAACCAACGGTTTGGTTCCCGGTTGCCAGCAACGTGTCGGACATGGCGGCAAGGTTTATACCAAAGCCATTTATCTGACCAGCATCACGGATGCTTTGGGGCGCCGCGTTCGGTTTCGCTACAGCGATAAAGTGTGGGGCGACGACCACCCGGAAACGCCGCGTGAATATGCCGACCCGCACAAACCTGTGCCCAACGACGATGCCAACGCGTTTCAGGACTGCTACGAGACGCGGTATCTGGATACCATTGAGGTCGATGACGCCTGCGAGCGCCGCCTTTTCTCGATCCAGTTCGACTATGCTCCGCGGCCTGAGCTGCCGACCCCGGCCCGCGCCGTCGCCAATGTGACAGCGTTTTCCGGTGCTCTGCGCGGTGACACCTACAAGCGCTTTCTCACCGCAATCACGCTGCGCCGGGCCGAAGGCGGGAACATTCCGGGTTTCCGGTTCGCTTACCATCTCCATGTCACGGCGACACACGGCGGCCTCGGCGCTCTGGCGCGGATCATCCGTCCGTCCGGCGCCACTGTCTCATACGGTTACCAGCGCCAAACCCTACCCCGATGCGACCGCAGCCGGATTGTGGCGCGGGCGCGCGCCGATGGCTCTGGAGTCGATGATCCGTCCACATCCGGAGGTAGGCCACGCTGTTGGTTCGGCGTCGACTACATCGTCGTCACTTGGTACGACCGGACACAAGGACAGTTGGCGCTGCAGGTCTTGACCTGGACCGGGTGTTGGCAAAGCTGGCATTTCCCAAACGGACCGACCCTGGTTCACGCACCGGACGAGATCGAGGAAGCGGCGCTGATGGTCACCACGGCACCGCTTTTCTTCACGGTTCAGGTCGCCGTCGCCGGTGCCGCACAGCTCTATGTCGTGCGCAAGCACCCGCGATGTCCCGGCAATTGGCAACCGGCCACTCTGAACGACGGCACGATCACGGCGCGCAACCAACCGACCCTCAAGCAGTTCGGTCCCGGGGCGCAGGTATTGGTGGGAACCGACTATCTCTTGTTCGTCATGATGAATGCGGCGGCCGGCGATTTCTACTACGACCGGCTGACTTGGGATTGGAGATTCCAACACTGGCGCCACGATCGGTGCGAGTGCGACTTCCACACCTACATTGCGGCGGCACCGGACTGCTATGTCATGCTCGACGCCGGCCACCACGGACTTTCCCTTTGGTCGCTGACAGCGCGGTTGACGTGGGACGAAGGGCCGGTGAACCGTTTCCTACCCAGGATGAACCTGAGCAGCTACGAAGATGTGGCGGTCTCGGCCACGTCCGGGCTGCTGGCGGTCGGCAACCGGGTGGGGACCGATGCCGATGGCGTGCGGAGCCAACTCTACCTGGTGCAGTGGGACGACCGTTACGAGCTCCATCGGCCACGGATATTTGTCGACCTCAGGGGACCGACCACGGTTGACGGTGGTGATGTGCCTGCCTGGGCTCCCGTCGTGGTCACAACCGGCATGGTTGCCGTTGCCGGCACGGTTTTCCGTTTCGATGGCGTGACCTGGTGGCAGAACCGGGCGTTCGCCCATGGCACGCCTCGCCGATGCCGCGTGCGCCATGACGTCTATGGTGACGACCTCATGGTCAGAACCGTGTTCAATCCGGGTCACCGACCTGAGATCCAGGTCTTGGGGTTCGATGCTAACCGGGACGGTGGAAGCTGGTCCCGGGTGGTGCCCGTGACCATACCGGGAAACCCGGACGATGCGGAAATGGAGCGGCCGCGCCACGGCCCCTGCCGCCCATCCCCGCCTGGAGCCGATTTCCTGCGCATCGGCTCCCATCTTTTTTATCGGGATTGGCGCACCGACTGGTGCGCGGTGATCGAGGCAGGCCCAGTGGCCGACCTTACGGCGGTTGCCGCAGCCGCCCATGGCACGGAAGCAGGCCCCTATCGCCTCACCGGGAGCGGTGCCATCGACCACACGGCGACAGTCTTGACGGTCGCCGTGATCACGTCCAACGCGTCGCCAACCGCGGCGCTGATCGCCGTCATGCTCGGAAACGGTGGCATCCTGTGCCAGGCGGAGCGCCTGCCCGATCAAGGGCATGTCGATGCCGATGCCGCCGCGGCCGGCCGGAGCGGTTTCGTCGTAACCGCCCCCGACACGCAAGCGGGCGGAAACGCGCTGTCGGATGCGGCCGGAAAGGTCCAGGTTGCCCGCGCCGTCGGTGGTGCGATTCATGGTGCCATTGGTCATGATGCGGTCACCGTCGTCTCCGTGGCGGACGGTTTCGGCGAAACCTGGCTGGGAACCTATGTCTATGACCTCGACAGTGCGGCAGCCGAGGCGGACGGCCGAACGGTCCGATATCATCGAGTTACCGCCTATCCTGGCACGGAGACTCCGGCGCGGCCGGTCTATGGGTGGATCACCGAAACCTTTGTGAACGGCCTAGCCGGCAACCCCACCGGGCAAGACCGGCACGGGGTGTTGGATGGTGCGCGCACCAGCCGATGTGTGTTTCGCAGCAATGGCACGGCCCTTACCGAAACCCGTACCACATGGCATGTTTTCACCCACCGAGCCGACACGCCATTTGCCGACACCGCACGTGCGCGTGCCTTGGCTGGCGGGTTCTGTGCCCCGATTCGGGACATCAAGGTGCAGAGCGGCGTGGCACACACCCGCACGTACAGTCATGTACCTGACGGCCTGTTCAGCCCATTCTCGGGTCAAACAGTCCGTACGTCTGTGACAGCGGTCGGCGGCAGTGGGCGGCCGGAAACCGTTACAGAAACAGTGCATTACGCCTATGAGGTGTATCCGATCTGTTTGACCCTCAACCTGCTCACCTGCGAGTCGCAACGAATCGCCACTTGGGCCCTGGAACGCGATGCCCCGATCACGATGTGGGCACACACCACGGTCCATACGGCCTGGCCGTCGGCAAATGGCAGTGCAGTCCTTGTTCCGGCAGAGAAGGCCCGGTTCCAGTGGACCGGAGGTGTTCCCACGGCATTTCCCTACGATGCCACGGTCGACGGTCCCATCCCGACCGGATGGACGCCAATCCGGCGTATCCATGCCCGCACATCGACCGGTCTGGTGTTGGAAGAGGCCGATGCCAACGGCGTAATCACCTCGACGCTCTACAGCACGGCGACATCCCTGCCATTGGTGGTGGTGGGTAATGCTTCGGCCAAGGACGGACAGTTTGCGTTCTGGGGATTCGGCAGCGACGAAATCGGCAACGGATTTCACAACCAGGGTGGCCGGATCACCGATAGCGACAGCCACTTCGGCCTACGCAGCCTTGCCCTGCCCGAGGGCGCTCGGGCTGCACTCTCCGTGACCGTACAGCCATCCAACCGCAGCCAGACGTATCTTCTCGGTTTCTGGTCGAAGACATCGGCCGGCTTTGTTACGGACGGTCGATCTGGCTGGACCGTCCTCGTATCGACCGGCGGCGTGACCGGTGAACCGACCGGTCTGCCATTTGCCGACACGGGGGGCACTTGGCGCTATCGCACCTTGGGCATTCCGATCAAACCGGGTAGCCATGGGCAGGTGATCAGCGCGACCGCTACCAACACGGGGACCGGTACCGTCCTGTTGGACGGCATTGTGCTTATGCCGCTGGACGCCACATTGACCGCGATGCGCCGTGACGACCGCTTTGGCTTGGTGACAGCCAAGATGGATGCAGCCGGCAGGATTTGCCGCCGACTCTACGATGCCGACCAACGCCCCACGATCGAAATCGGTCCCGCTGACGTCACGCTCCGTCTGAGACAGGTTTTTGCGTCGCGCCAGAGCGGTTCGGCGGAGGGGTTCGACGCCGCCAGCCCAAACGCCGAGATCACGGTCGAGGCGACCCATGGCGGCACCACGGAGACCTTCCGGGACGGCGGTGAGTGGCGTCGTCGTTGGGATGCGTGGGGCTCGGCGTCGTCGTGGCGGGTGGCCGACGGGGCTTTGCACCACGTCTCGGTCGACGACGATCGGTTGGTGTGGCGCGGCTGGCCCGGCCAAGCGCCGGAGACGGTCGCTCTCCTGGTCGATATCGAACCGGCCGGTTCCCTGTTCGGTTCGGTTGGTCTGGGGTTCGGTCATGGGTACCGTGTCGTCTTCACGCCGGAACACGGGTACCGCCTGGAGTTTCAGGACAGTGGCCTTGCCAGACCACCGCTTGCCAACCCGCCTGCCATGGCCCGAACCTGGCTTCTGGTGCTGGCGCAGGGCCAAGTTCTGTTCTTCGGCGATGGCCAGTTGCTCTTCAGCATTGCCATCGATGCCGGCAGCCGGTCCGCCCTGGCCTTGGAGACCGGGCCAAACCGGCTGTGCCTTCGCTCGCTCACGGTGGTCGCCGGTCCGCGTCTGCAGTTGGTCCATGCCGATGCCCTGGGGCGCGACCGTCAGCGTCATCGGCTGATCGCCCGGCCCGATGGCCGGCGCAGCGATGCCCTGGTGTCGGCCGTCATTTACGACGGTTTGGGCCGACCGATCGTTCGCACACGGACCGCACCGGCCAATTTCGGACGCGATGCCGCCCTGCCCTTGCTGGTTTACCGACCGCGGTTCGTCGATGGACCAGCCTTCAGAGCTGCCGTGACCGGGTCTTGGCGGCTGGCCGGCGACGTATGCGACTACCATGCGCTGCACCACCCCGGCGCTGATACCGACGGCACCGGGGACCATGCGGGATACGCCTATCACGGCACCCGTTACCCCGACGCCGTGTCGATGCAGCCGGATGAAATCGGCCAGCCTGGGCGGACATGGGCGATTCATGATGTCGATCGCCTGACGCCGACCGAGCGCCGAACCACACGCCATGAGGAGGGACGTCACGGTGCGGCCGAATTTGGCCTGCCCGACGGGGCCTTCCTTTGCCGTCGTGTGGTTTCCCCCACCGGGACGGTGCTGACCACCCTGGTGGATGCGCGGGGAACACCCGTCGCCGTTTCGGTGGCCGCAGACGATGTCCCATGATCGCGATGTCGAGCACAAATTGCTTATCGGGACGAGCCCTCCGCTGCCTGCGGAGCGACCGTGTCGCTCTGGTTGCCCAAGGCCGACGTCGGGGGCGAGGATGCCGCGGCTTTCGTCGTCACGACCGATTTCGATCCCGCTGGTCGCATTCGCCAGGTGAACAGCCCATCGACGGGCACGGAGCGGTTCATCTACGACCGAGCCGGCAACCTTCGCTTCCGGCAACCTGACGCCAATACCGATGCGGCAGGCTTCGTCTATGTGAAGTACGATCGGCTCCGTCGGCCGATCGAGATCGGCACCATGGCGCAACGCTGGTCGACAGCAGATCTGCAGCAGTCAGCAGATCAGCCACATTGGCCAGATGCGACGGTTCCACGTACGGTCTGGCAACGGATCGGCCATGACGGTGACGGTCGCGATCCCAACGCCATCGGGCGGACGGTTGAGGTCGTTACCACGACTACGGTACCGGACAACACGGCACTGGGCAACGTGACCCTCGATGGGGATGCGACGGACGGCGAAATTCAGATTGTCGAACGTCATGATCATGACCAGACGGGCCGTGTCGTCACCCGCTCGTTCGCCATCACCGGTGATGTCACGATCACCGCGGCGATCGGCTATGCATACAACGCGCTCGGCGAAGTGACCCGCCTAACCTATCCGGATGCGTCGCCGGTCGCATCGGTCACCTATCGCCGTGACGATCGCGGGGCCGTGGTGGCCATCGGTGAGGGGACTGGTCCATCGGGTGACTGGGCACAATACGGTTGTACGGCCGATGGCCAGATTACCTTCATCCGGTATCCGGGGGCCTCGCTGATCGAACCGCGGACTGTGACAGCTCAGGGCCGGTTGCGGGCCAAGCGATTGTTGTCACCTGGCGACACCAACCCAGTGTTCGAGATGGAGGACCGGCTCGATGCTGACGGCGCCGTCATGGCCCGCACCATCCGGGTTGGTGGCGGTCGGCCCGGTGATGCGGCGATGGCGCCCTTCACCACCCAAATGATCTTCACATACGATGATCTGCGGCGTCTGGTCGCTGCCAACATGACGAACGGCCGGTCCGGATGCGACAGCAACCTGGTTTACGACGGCCACGGCAACTTGGTACCGGCCACCTTGGATGAGCGGCAAACCGCGTGCACTTTTATGCCGGGGTCGGATCGGCTGACGTCCGTGGCTGTCGGTGCGTGCGTGGTCTCTGTCCAGTACGGTTCGGATGGATGGCCGATCCGGTACGGGAACGATGACCTGGTATGCTCGCCCGCCCTACGGCGCGTGGTGCGGATCAGCCGGGCTGGCGGGACGGCCATGGCTGTCCGCTAAGCTTATGCCGGACAGGGCGAACGGATGGTTACGGTCCGCCGTGGCCCACCGTCCGACATCGAGATGAGTCTGACCGGTTTGGGGCGGATCGTCTTGATGGTACAACGGCAAGGTCGGCTGGTGATCCAGGTTCCGACGCCGGGGGGTGACCCCCTATGGATCACCAGCGAAGGGATGTATGTTCCACTAACCGACACGCGGGAAACGATCTGGGGCTTTGTCGATTCGGCTGGACGTGTCTGTACGCGGTTTGCCTATTCGGCGTACGGAAGCCCCTTGGCAGCCAGCGGTTTTTTAGCAGACAGCATCGGCTACCACTTTGTGGGCCACCCATATGACCGCGATCTGGAGTTGTACGCTTTTGGCGAGAGGCTCTATGATCCCCACCTGCGCCGGTTCCTGGACCCCGCCGGCATGGGAACACAGACCAGCCCCTATGCCTTCCGGGACAATGCACCGATTCGTTCGGAACCGAGAATCAACGCCGTGATTGGCATGCAGGAAACCGGGGGTATGCTGCGCCCCTGTGATGTGTTCGCCGCGACCCATCGCGCACTCGCGAGCCAGCCGAGTGACGGCGAAGGCACCCGGCCGACGGTATGGTTGGACCGGTGCCCGGGAGGCGGCAAAGCTGTTCAATGGCTGGACTGGCCACTCTGACTGCGGCCACAGCCCGGCAGTTTTGTCCGGGTGAGGCGGCAGAAAACACCTACAGCCCGGCAAAATCTGCCGCTCGGGCGGCAAAAATTGCCGGGTCAGACCCGCCATATCCAGGTAATCTGTGCCGGTAGGCAAGGGTTTCCGCTGCTGGTCCGCAATTTGCTCACCTCCGCTGCGGCAATGATACCGGCACCGCCGGTCGCCCGACCGAGAAAGCTCGGCCGGACCGCAAAGACTCTCCAAAGGAGATCACCCATGGCGTCGAATGACGTTACGCTCAGTGCGACTTTGCGCAGCAACCTTCTGCTGCTGCAAAATACCCAGGACAAGATCGAAGGTACCCAGCGCAAGCTGTCCACCGGCAACAAAGTCAACAGCGCTCTCGACGGCCCGACCGAGTTCTTCGCAGCCCGCGGCCTGAATCAGCGCGCCAGCGACCTGTCGAGCCTGAAGGATGCCATGGGTCAGGCAGTGAGCACGATCCGTGCCGCCGACACTGGTATCTCGTCAATTGAGAGCCTGGTCGATCAGATGCGAGGCATCACGACCTCCGCACTTGGTTCTCTCGGCAGTGACGCCGCTTCGGCCGCGACCCGCAAGGCCCTGGCAGAACAGTTCAATACCCTGAAGGACCAGATCGACCAGTTGGCTGGCGATTCCGGCTACCAGGGCAAGAACCTCCTGGCCGGCAACGGCCTGCGCTTCGACAGCACGAGCGCGTCACGCGCTGGTGTGAACTCGATTACCGGTCTGAGCAACGCCCGCACGACCAATGTGTCTGGCGCCGATACCTACACCATTCGCGTGGCCGGCGATGGGGCCCTGACGGGTAACTCCACCGACATCTCGGATGCGGAACGGGCCCATGGTCTGGTCGGCCTGAAGGTCAGCGGTACGATCAGCTCAACTTTGGGTAGCTTTGACGACGTCGGGATCGAAGTCCGTGGCTCTGCTGGCCAATTGCGCACCTTCACGGTGTCGGATGGCACCGAATCGCGCGTCACCCAGTTCTTCGACAACTCACAGGCGGCGGACGCAGCCCTCACCCAGGCCGCATCGAGCGGCACTGGCCAGACCTCGACCGTGACCGTCAGTGGGACCGTCGAAGAGAACGACCTCTTCTCGGTGACGGTCGAAGGCATCACCTTCGAAGTCACGGCGGGCGCCAGCGACACGGCGGACACGATCGCCTCGTCCATCGCCGCCAGCATCAACACGGCCATCACCTCCGGCCGGTTGAGCAGCAGCACGTTTTCTTCCGGCGCCGCAACAGTGTCTTCGACGGGCGTCGTGACGCTGACGGGCGATTCATTGACGACCAGCGCAAATGACTTTTCGATCAGCGCCACGACCACGAACTCCCTCAGCCTAACGATCAGCGAATCGTTCGCCAGTGGGTCGGTCGTGTCGTTCACCGTCGATCGCTTGGCTTTGGAAGCGTCGAACAACGGGGGCAACGGCTCGTCGTCGATCGAAAAGAATGTCAATATCGCCGTTACTGTGACCAATCTGAGCGGTGAAATCGTCGAACGCTCCGGGGCCAACGAGCGGGGCGCCGCTAAGCTGGCGGACGGTGAGAACTCGTTCGCGTTTGAGACCGGCACAGTCCGTGTCACCGTTGACGATGCCAAGGTCCTTCAGGCGGCCTCGGCCTCGGCAGCCAAGAATGTGATCACCACGCAGCAAGCCGATGCCAACACGCAGAACGACATCACGGTCTCGTTCAATGAAACCAACACCAACACGATCACGGTGGAAAGCCAGAATGTGACCACCGACGGTCTGGGCCTGGGCATCGACTTTGCCCAGAACGACTTCCTCGACCGTGCAGACATCGAGAAGGCGATTTCCGACCTGGACGGTGCCCAGCAGGGCCTGCGTACTGCATCGCAATCACTGAGCACCAACCTAAACGTTGTCACCACCCGCGAGAACTTCACCGAAGAGTTCAGCGACGTGTTGGTCGAAGGCGCCAATAAACTCACTTTGGCCGACCAGAACGAAGAAGGTACCAGGTTGTTGGCTCTGCAGACCCGGCAGCAGCTGGCGACCATCTCCTTGTCTTTGGCCAACCAGCAGGAGCAATCGATCTTGCGGTTGTTCTAAGCCTTGCGATAACGTTGGACAGGGTGGCGGCTTCGGCCGCCACCTTTGTCCCTGGCTCTGGCCGGGGCACCGCCGCTACCGGATGCGGCGTCCGCTTCCGGCCCCTTTTGGTTATTGCGATGGCTCTCAAGTTCGTGTTGCGCCCAGACGAGAAAGTGATCATCAATGGGGCCGTTGTTGGGGCAGGCGACAAGCCAGGTACGTTGTTTCTATACAACACGGCGAATTTTCTTAGGGGGCGAGAAGTTCTCAAAGAAGAGCAGGTTGATTCAATCGAGAAGAAACTCTATTTCGTCATCCAATTGATCTATATATTTCCGGATGATGCGGGCGTCAATCTTCAGCGCTTTCATGCCATCCTGGCGGAGACGCGGGCCGCCCGGCCAGATCAAACGGAGCGCCTCGATGAAGTTCTCAATCTCGTCATGGCCGGCAACCACTACCGTGCCTTGAAGCTGTGCCGCAAACTGTTCAAACCAACGTCGAGTGGCCCGGCCTCATCGGCGCGGTCCCGCAGACCGCGGGCTACGCCGGCGGAGACGACGGCTGAGGCCGATGGCGACACCGAAACGTGAGGGGAAGGACGACCGGCGTGGTCACCCCCCCGTCGGACGATGGCGCTAGGGCGTTGCTGGGCGACCCACCCATTGCGCAACTTCTCGATCATGCCGTCACCGCCCATCGCGCCGGGCGTCTGTCCGATGCCGCCGCGCTGTATCGACGCATCCTGGCCCAGGAACCCCAGCATGCGGACGCCTTGCATCTTCTCGGCGTCACCTTGATGCAGTCCGGAGCGGCCGAGGCTGCGCTCGGTTTGGTGCGGCGTGCGCTTGCAACCCGCCCGTCATTGGCTGGTGCCCATAACACCGAAGGCACGATCCTGGCCGCTTTGGGCCGGCCGGAAGACGCACTCGGCCGGTTCGAGCGGGCCTTGGCCTTGGATCCCCGGTCAACGGAAGCTTTGGTGAATCTGTCGGGCGTCCTGGTCTCACTCAATCGGTTGGAGGCCGCGGTGACCGCCTGCCACCGCGCCCTTGCGCTCACGCCGGGGTATGTCAAGGCACACCACAACCTTGCTCAGGCGCTGCGCGGCCTTGGCCGGCACGCGGATGCGGTGACGGCCTATGCTGCCGTGTTGGCGCAGCAGCCGGATCATCCGTCGGCGGGCCTGGGGCTCGTGCATAGTCTGAGCGCGCTCGGCCGGCAGGACGACGCATTTGCCCTGCTATCCGATCTGGCCCGGCGTCGGCCCACCGACGCGGCCGTCCTTGGACAACTGGCCGACCGATTGGCGCAGAGCGGCCGCAACGCCGAGGCTCTGGATGTGCTCGGCAAAGCCGACTCCCCGACGATCCGGTTGATCCGGGCCCGGTGCCTACGGCGGCTTGGCCGTATGTCGGAGGCAATGGCCGCGTATGACGACGCGATCGAGGCCGACCCGGACAATGCCGATGCGCACAACGATCTTGGTGTCCTGCTGTGCGACCATGCCAGCCAGCCCGCGGAGGCGTGCCGACATTTCGACCGGGCCTTGGCGTTGCGACCTGCCTTCGACCGCTGTCACAACAACCGTGGTCTCGCGCTCGAAGCGATGGGGCGCACGGCGGAGGCCATGGCTGCCTATCGCGAGGCCTTGACGCTGAATGCAGACTTGGCCAGCGCCCACAACAACCTTGGCAATTTACTGCATGACCAGGGTGAGGTCGCGGCGGCGCTCGACCATCTGCGCCGCGCCGTCACCTTGGCACCCGATTTCGCCGAAGCCCACACCAATCTGGGTGCCGTCCTGATGACCGCGGGCGATGCGGCCGCGGCCGAAGCGGCGCATCGACAGGCGCTGGCACTGGTGCCACACCTGCCAGAAGCCCTCAACAATCTTGGTCACACGCTCATGTTGACCGGACGAGCGGCAACAGCGGTGTCGATTCTGCGCCAAGCCTTGGCCCATCGGCCGGATTATGCCGATGCCGAGGCCAATCTGGGTCTGGCCGAATGGATGTCTGGCGACGATGCCGCCGGTGCCGGCACGCTGGACAGCGTGTTGACCCGAGTGCCCGGCCATGCCGCAAGCCACCTTAACCGCGGTTTGCTGCGCTTGTTTTCTGGCCAGTTGATCGCGGGCTGGGCGGATTACGCCTGGCGCTTCGCTGCCAAGGGTGGACGGCGACGGCCAGTCGATGCGCCATCCTGGCGCGGTGAGGCGCTGCGCGGCAAGCGTATTCTGGTGTACCGTGAACAAGGTATCGGCGACGAACTGATGTTCGCCAGCTGTGTTCCAGACCTGGCGCTTGCCGGGGCGGTGGTGCTGCTCGAAACCGAGCCGCGGTTGGTCCCCCTCTTTGAACGCTCAATGCCACCGATCGAGGTTCGGCCTGCGATCGAGGCCGGCGAGGCCAACCGTGGGTCGAATGCGGTTGATTGGCATGTGTTCATTGGCAGCCTGCCCGCGGCCTATCGGCCATCTCTGGCCAGCTTCCCCGTCTCGCCCTGGCCGTTGGTCGCCGATCCGGCACGAGTCCTCTTCTGGCGCAACCGACTGGAGGGTTTGGGCCCCGGTCTCAGGGTCGGCATCTGCTGGCGGTCGAGCTTACGCAGCTTGGACCGCGTCGGCGTCTACACGCGTCTGGAGGACTGGCGTCCGCTGTTGACCCAGGCCGGGATGCACGCCGTTCTCTTACAGTATGACGATTGTGCACAGGAGGTCGCGGCCTTTGAGCAGGCCACCGGCGTACGCCTGCATCGCTGGCCCGACCTGGACCTCCGGGACGACCTGGACGGGGTTGCCGCCCTGATGACCTCCTTGGATCTGGTGATCACGGCGCCGACCTCGGTGGGCGAATTGGCAGCAGCGTTAGGGACCCCGGTGTGGCGGCTAGGAGGACAGAAGGATTGGACCCGTCTCAACACGGCGGTACGGCCCTGGTTTCCGGCCATGCGCGTATTGGCCCGGCCGACCGGTTCACCCGATGGGTTTGCCCATGGGCTCGGCCGCCGGCTCCGTCGCCTGCGATCGGATCGGCCGGAGCGGCCCGAGTCAACCACAGCCACCCTGCCGGCGCCACCACCGCCCACGGACCAGGTCGCCGCGCAGTTCGCCCAGCTCTCGCTGCGGCATCTGCGAGCCGAAGACTTGGGGGCGGCCCGCCGCCTGCTTCGGCGCGCTCTGCCACTCCACCCGACGGCGGCGGTTCTGCACGCCGCCCAGGCTGAACTGTATCGGCAACACGGTGATCTGGCAGCCGCAGAACGGTCGCTGGCGACCGCGCAGCGCCTCGCCCCCAAGACTGCGGCCCATGCCGTGAACCGTGCCGCCCTGCTCGAAGCCCTTGGCCGGAACGGTGACGCTGAGATCGTCCTGCAAGCCGCGGTTGAACAGTGGCCAGACTTGGCCCAGGCTTGGGCCAATCTCGGCAATCTGCTCTTGCGGCGCGGTGAGGCCGAGGCCGCCGAAGACCGGCAGCGCCAAGCCCTAGCCCTTAAGCCAGAGCATCCTCCGTTCCTGACCAATTTGGGATCGGCTTTGGCTGCCCAGGAGCGTTTCGAAGCGGCCGCTGCAGCCAATCGCGCGGCGTTGGCCATAGATCCCGCCCATGCGCCGTCCTGGACTGCTCTGGGGACGGCTCTGTCGGCACTGGACCAGAGCAGCGAGGCCGAAGCGTGCCATGCCCGTGCCCTCGAACTCGATCCGACCTCGGCCGATGCCCTGTGCAACCTGGGCCTGTTGAAACAGAAGTGCTACGCCTGGGCTGAAGCGGAGCGCTTGTTCTCCGCAGCTCTAGACGCCAATCGCGGTTTTTTCTTGGCCCAGTTCAACCGGGCCTTGCTGCGCCTAAGCCGTGGCCAATTGGCAGACGGCTGGGTCGACAGCCCGGCGCGGTTTCGGGTTCACGGCTCCGGCAGCGTGGCGCGCGGACATCCAGCTCCCGAGTGGGACGGGGAGCCGCTATGCGGCCGGCGTCTGCTCGTCTGGCGCGAGCAAGGGATCGGCGACGAAATTCTGTTCGCCACCTTTTATCCCTTCGTGTTGCAGGCCGGCGGCGAAATCGTGATTGAGGCCGACCGACGTCTGGCCCCCCTGTTCCGGCGGACGTTTGCCACGGCGTGCGTACAGCCGGTCGTACCTGGGGTGGCGTTACCAGAACCGCCACCAGCCGACCTCCACTGTCCTGCAGGAAAGCTGCCGCGCTTGGCATACCGCACTTTGGCGCAACCGATACCGTATCGCCGGCGACCAGCATTGTGCGTCGATGCGAGCCGGGTGGCCGAGATGGCGCGGCGCATGGCACCGTTGGCGCGGCGGTTGCGTGTGGGCGTTTGCTGGCGTTCCACGCTGGTGACAGAAACGCGGCGACGGGCGTACACGAGCCTGAGCGATTGGGACGCGATCTTCGCCGTGCCGGATATTGCATTCGTCACCCTACAACCGGGCGCCGCAGAAGCGGAACTCTTGGCCGCGGAACAGCGGGCCAGCACCACCTTGCATCGATGGCCGGATGTGCATCTGAAGGACGATCTGGAGGCGGTGGCGGCTGTGATGGTCAACCTGGATTTGGTGATCTCGGTGCCGACGGCGGTTTCAGAGCTGGCCGGGGCCTTCGATGTCCCGGTCTGGCGCCTGGATGCCATTGGTAGCTGGACCATGCTGGGCACGGCTTGTCGGCCTTGGGTACCGTCCTGCCGTGTTTACCAGCCGCGTCCATTCCGCGCCATGCGCTCTGTGCTGTCCACCATTGCCCGAGCCCTGCGCCGCCTGCGACCAGGGTCACCTCGGCCAGGGCCACCATGGTAGGCAATCGGCATCAGCCTGTCTTTCCATCAGATGTGGCCATCAGATGTGGCCATCAGATGTGGCCATCAGATGTGGCGACCTGACTGCTGGCGCCTAGCTGCTCCGGCGCAGCGCTGCCGTCATAATGCCCGTGCCAATGAGCAGCGTGCCCCCAGCCCGTTGGATTGTTGCCAGAACGCGGGGGCGTCGGATCGACTGTCGCGCGCCGGCCGCCAAGGCGGCATAGACGGTGGCATTGAGGCTGGCCAGCACCAGGAAGGTGGCGCCACAGATCAACAATTGCGGCAAAATGGGGATCGCCGGGTCGATGAACTGCGGCAGGAACGCGACGAAGAAAATGATGCTCTTCGGGTTGAGCGCGGTCACCGCATAGGTCTGCCAAAACATGCTGCGCCGCGCCACTGCTGGCGCGGATGGGTTGAGTGCGGCGGCCGTTCCGGCATGCCGCCACATCTGGATGCCGAGATAGACCAGGTACGCGGCACCAATCCACTTAAGCGCCATATAAAGGGTCGCTGACGTGGCCAAGAGTGCGCCCAGACCGAGGAAGGAACCAGTCATGGCGGTCAAATCGCCGAGGGCCACGCCGGCCACCGTGGCAAGCGTAGCACGCCGGCCATGGGCCAAGGCATAGCCGACCACCAACATGATGGTCGGTCCGGGTACGGCCAGGAACACGGCGGTCGCGGCCGCATAGGCCATCCAGACGTCCATACTCACGGCGGTGTCTCCTGCGTTGATCGAGGTCGGGCCAGGTCATGGGCATTCTACTTCCCCATGTCCCCGGGCGCATGCTTGAAGACTGGTTCGTGCGTTGCCGACACAAGGCGGCGGGGTGCCCGGTCGGCCTCGACCGCCGCGACCCGGTGGGATGCGCACAAACACCACCGGCTGCCGCGCTTGAGGCCCTTGAGCCCGGGAACGGCTACCACCGTGGTCACGTCGTTGCCAGGTTCTTTGTAAAAAGCGCGGGATGCGGCTGTCACCTCGGCACGCACCATAGGGACGCCGAAGCCGTCCGGACCAGGCTGCACGGGCCCAGCGGTTGACCCATGATGGTCCTACCTTCTGCCTCACCCATTCCTATACGCGCCTATACGCTTCCATCCGCGTTCAAGGCATCCCGGTAGGCCCGATGGAAAGCCAGAATGCGTTCCTCGTTATCGCCCAGAACGGCTGGTCGGCCGGATTGCTTCGTGCCGTCATGCGTCCATTCGCACACCTGCCGATCCTCCTCGAGCACCCGGCGGTTAAAGCTGCGCACCTGCTCTTGGACCGCCCGCAGCATGGCGGTGGTACGGGCCGACGGCGCCGGCGCCTCCGCCATGAAAAGCTGGTAGCGCAACTGGCTGCGGGTCTCGTCCTGTGGCATATACGCCTGCACGCTCATCATGCCGCCTTCGGTGACACCGATGGCAACATTGGGAAACAAAAAAAAGTGGTCATAGTCCCGGTGCAGCGGGCTGGTGGCAAGGCCGGTCTTGGCGGCAATGCCGAGCCACCAGCGTCGGCTCGCCTCGGACAGGGGCGCAATGCCGCGCGAATGCCGACCAACGTAGGAGCAGTCCCAGCCCTGGCCCGCGAACTGCCCGAAGCTTTCGGGATGGACCGCATCGACGTGATAGACTTCCAGCACCACTTCCAAGGCGTGTTTCCAGTTGCACGCCCAGGGCATGATGGCCTCATCAAAGGCAATCGGAAATGCCTCAGACAAATGCTCCAACACGGTGGCATATTCGCCCAGGTACTCAGCCAGGTTTGGACCATCCGGAGCAATGCGGACGAAGACGAAACGTCCGCAGATGTCGACGGCGAACTGCCGCAGCGCCAGGTTTCGCCGCGCTGCACGGTCCAGATGGAAGTGCGCGTCGTTCCCGGGAATGCCGACCGGCACACCGTCGCGGTTATAGGTCCAACCGTGGTAAAGGCAGCGCGGCAAACGGTTGCCACGATGGTCGCGATGAATCGGGGCGAACCGGTGTGCGCATACGTTGTGCAGAGCCCGCAGGGTGCCGTCGAAATTGTGGACGAACAGCGACGTGCCAGGAACCTCCATCGTCACGTAATCATTGCGGTTTTTCAGATGGTCGGTCATGCCGACCAACAACCAACACCGCTCGAACAGCCGACTGACCTCGGCGCGGAACGCCGCGGGGTCGGCGTAGGCTGCTGGATCCAGCCCAGTCTGGATGGTCACGGCACCACCTCGAAAGCGGACAAGGTTTGATCGAGCGGGAACAACCGTGGCCGGACGACCCAGTCCTCGCGCAGCATCTCGAAAACGTACACGTCGTGGAAGCGATCACGCTTGCGGACGTGTTGACGCCGCACGCCGACCTCCGGCTGTTTCAGCAAACGCAGGCTCCGCAGCATCTGGGTGTTGGTGTCCAACACCTCGGAGATCACCTTGTTCATCTCCAGACGGTGGAACGCGTAGTCCATGACATACCAGAATAGGTAGCTGGCGGCCCGCGTCGGCGTGTCACGAACGCTGACATAGGACCCGGCGACGCAGTGGGCATTGTGCCAATCGATGGATGAATAAGCCAGAAAGCCGATCCAACAACCGGCGCTGCCGATCACGAAGGCCCGGTGGTCGGAGCGTTCGACGAGGTTAGTGAGCCAGGCGCGCTGGCGTTCCATGTCATGTTCCACCTCGGTGTACATGTATTGGGCGATGCGCGGATCGGTCCGCCAAGCCAGCAGCATGGCGGCATCGTCCACGGTTGGTCGACGAAAATGCAACAAACCGGCGGTCGATGTGGGCATGGGCGTTTCCTCCCTCCACGAGCAATACCCCCATTATAGGTAGGGAGAAAGACGCGTGGGTTAATGCGCCCCACCGGGCTGGTTTTGCGGTCAGGTGCAGGCCGTGGCGCCGCCATCCACAGTCAGCGTGGTGCCGGTCACGTGCCGCGCCGCATCGGACAGAAGATAAGCGATGGCATGGCCAACATCCTCTGGCTGGCCAAGGCCGAGAGGCTGGCGGGCCAAGAGCTGGTCGAACTGGTCCGCACTCAGGGTCGTCTTGAGTCGTCGAATCAGATCTGTGTCGACCATGGCCGGGGCCACCGCATTGACCCGGATGCCGTCGGGCAGCAGTTCCAGGGCCAAACCTTGTGCCGCGAGCAGGGCACCGGCCTTGCTCGCACCGTAGACCAGATTGCCGGGCAGAGCCTTCATACCCGCCACGGACGCAACGATGGCCATGCTTGCCCGCGGCGCGTGACAGCCCTTCTGTCGCAGGCCACGCGCCAAGGCGAAAATGCTACCCAGGTTCGTACGGAGGAGTTCATCGAAATGGGCCGCCGTGAAAGATCGCACCGGCCGCATGGCCTGGACGCCGGCGCAGTGGGCAAGGCCGTCGAGCGCACCGTGGGTGGTCGTGATGGATTTGAGCCGGGCCGGCACCCGATCCAGGTCGGCAAGATCGCACACCTCCGCGGCATGGTGCCCCGGCGACAAGGTCGCCAGAGTTTCTTGCAAACGGCCAGCATCGCGACCGGTGGCAATGATGATGGCTCCCTGGGTTGCAAGAACCTGGGCCACACCGCGGCCGACACCGGCCGACGCACCGGTCACGAGAACGCGGCGCCCGTGTAGACCGAAACCAGGCGGCGGATCGGAAAAACAGTCGGTTGGTGTCATGGCATCGGCATCCGCACTGCCGCCGCCGAACGCATCGACGCTGTGCCGATGCGCACCGACGGATCGACGGCCACTCTGCCACAGGGGGGTGCGCAGAGCCATTCGGGTGTGCAGCGACCAGACATGTCAGTGTGATGGTGGCGACATCTCGACCGCATCGTTGGCCGCCTTCAGGTCACGGCCATTTGCTTCGGTCAACGGCAACGATCGGTTGATCGTGCGCAGACGAGCCACCAGTTCGCTGCCACACGGCGCGGTGCGGTGGTAGAACAAAGCGATCAGGCGCAATGTCATGCGCAGAGAAACCTTGGCCGGTTTGATCAACACGGCCCGCCTGAAAAGCTCTTGCCGGTCCAGGCACTCGGCGTGCGCAATCGCGGCCAGGGACGGGGAAATCTCCCCGTGCCAACGGTCCCGTTCGCCGAATGCCGGGCCGCGGGCATCCCGATGCGGAGCGGTCGGCTGACCGGACGAGGCCATGCGATGTTTGTTTATCGTTGACAAGACGTGCATCCGTTCACCCCACCTTCGTCGATTGCAGCCTCGGTGCTGGGCGGACGCCTGGCATCGGGTTGGAAGTCGACATAACATACCCACATCCAAAACGCTTTTGATCGCCCTGAACCCGCGAACAAACCAGAGAGGATCGCATCCATATCGTCCTACGTTCGACAGAATAACTCTCTAGGAGCGTCCCCAGAGAAACCAGGGCGTGGAAACCGTGTCGCCGCAGTGCATCGGAACTGGAACCATCCCTGCCAGTGGTCACCCGACAACAGGTGAGATATCGCATATCTCATGCAGAGAATTGAGGCAAAATCTCCAAGACTTTGGCGAGCCAAATCGAGTTTTTCGATCCAACGCCATTTCTGTTGCCTGATGAGATCACCCAAATGAGATATATCTCGATGATTCTCGAAATGACGATCCGAAAACCAGAAGCTGGCCAATGACCTCTTTTAGCTTAGCACAACCGGCGTACCTTGCTTTGGTGGTATGTCGGTGATCATCCAACCACCCCGTCGTGCCGTCCCCTGCCATCCGGTCATCGTTGGGTTTTCACCGCTGTCACCTGGTCCGATGCTAGCCTGGAACGGAATGGAATGGAATTGGAATAATTGGACAGGACAATGGAACTAAATTTCTATAGATCAGCCTTTTCCGGCGCGACAACCACCGTTACACCGCCGTGAATGACGCTTCGGACCGTCTCGATTCGGCGCTGGACCAGCACCGCAAGGGGGACCTCAAGACCGCCGCCCGGCTCTACGAGTCAATCCTGCGCGAGCAGCCGCACCATGCCGATGCGCTGCATCTCCTGGCCGTGGTTCACATTCAAACTGGCGAGCCGACGCGAGCGATTCCCTTGATGCAGAAAGCTCTTGCGATCCGGCCGGACACGCCGACGTTCCTCAATACCCTGGGTAATGCGGCAGCCGCCATGGGTGATACGGTCCAGGCGATCACCGCATATCGGCGCGCCTTGGCGCTGCAACCGTCCTACGCCGAAGGGCACGTGAACCTGGGCGTGGCGCTCATGACCCTGGGCGATCGGACCGCCGCCGAGGCCAGTCTGCGCCGTGCGGTCGGGCTGGTGCCCACCTTTGCCGACGCTTGGATCAACCTCTCGGAATTGCTGCGCGGCGACGGCCGGCTGGCTGAAGCGCGGGATGCCGCGTGGCATGCGGTCGCAGCCCGACCTCACTCGGTGCCGGCACGCCTGGCCTTGGCTGCGGTCGATCGGATGGAACGACGCCACGACTCTGCCGAAGCCCATCTCCGCCAGGCCTTGGCCATCGACTCGAGCAATCCGACCGTGCACCTGGTTCTGGCACAAGTGCTGCTACGACGCGGTCGCTTCTCAGAAGCGGAGCACGCGGCACGCCGGGCCGCGGAGGCGATGCCGGAGGAGGCCCATGTCCTGGATGTCTATGGCAACTGCCTGGCGGCGCTTGATCGCTTCGCGGACGCGCGGGCCTGCTTCGACCAGGCCCTCGCCCGTGATCCAGACAACGCGGGTATCCGATGGAACAGGGGCCTGACCCGGCTGGCGTCCGGTGATGTGCCGGCTGGCTGGCTGGACTTCGAGGCCCGGTTGCAACGGCCAGAGCATACGCGGCGCTGGACAGGCACGACAATGCGACGGTGGCGGGGCGAGCCGATCGCGAAATCCACGGTGTTTTTGCATGCTGAACAGGGTCTGGGTGACACCCTGCAATTCTGCCGCTTCATCCCGAAAGTTGCCGAAGCAGGGGCCCGAGTGGTCGTGGAGGTGCCGTCCGTACTGGCCGGGTTGATTGCCCGCATGCCCGGTGTCGATCGGGTCGTCGTGGCGGGCAAAGAGCGACCGTCCGATGTCGAATGGCATTGCCCGATCATGAGCCTGCCGGCCGTGTTCGGTATCGGCCTGGACACCGTCGTGCCGGCTATGCCGTACTTGACCACCGATCCGACGCGCAGCCGGCAGTGGCGCAGCCGGCTCGAGCAGGAGACCAAGGAAGCCGTTCCACGGGTCGGGCTGGTTTGGGCTGGCAACCCCCGCATGGGCGACGATGCCCTGCGATCACCACGCTTGCCGGCCTTGACCCCAGTTCTATCGGTGCCGGGACTCTCGTTCATTGGTCTACAGGTCGGCGATGGACGAGCCGACCTGGACCAGGTATCACTTCCCAATGGATTTCTCGACCTGGGCGGCGATTTGGCCGATTTTGACGACACCGCTGCCGTGCTCGAGACGATCGATCTGCTGATTACCTCCTGCACAGCGTCGGCCCATCTGGCCGGCGCTCTCGGCCGGCCCGTCTGGATTCTCTTGTCAGCCGCACCGGACTGGCGCTGGCTGCGCGGGCGCACCGACAGTCCATGGTACCCGAGCGCCCGCCTGTTCCGCCAACGCCAGGCCGGCGACTGGACACCCGTGATGGCTGACGTGGCCGATGCGCTGGCGGCTCTGGTCGGCCGTCGACCAATCGGCTCATCATCGCTTGGCAGCCCTTGAGGTTTCAGAAGAAAGCGAGCGGCTTGCGACCATCAGAGCGCAGCCCGCCCCCGTGTTGCTTCTGGTTTTCTGTCAGGATTCGATCGACGGTCTCGATCAACTGTGCCGGTTTGATGGGCTTGGTCAGATAGCCGGTCGCACCGGTCTGGATCGCCTCCTCAACCAGTCGTTTCTGAGAATAACCAGTGAGCATAACTATCGGCGTCTCCGCTGCGATGTATCCGCCATCGCCGATTTCTGCGGGGATGTCCCGGTTGCGCACCCGACGCAGGAACTCCAAGCCATTCATTGGATTCATTTGCACGTCGCAGAAGACGCCGTGCACTCTGCGCCCGGCCATCATCTTCATGGCTTCCAAACCATTGGTTGCCTCAATAACCGTGCTCACACCCCGATTGCTAATAACGGCTTTGACCAATGCGCGAAGGGGCCGGTCATCATCTACCACCAACAGAACGATTTGGGAAACCTCCCACACAGCCTGCATCACGGCCCCCGCAACCAATCTTGATACAAGAGGGTGGGTGCGGTCCGGCCACTGTTCAATGCCCAATTAATAGATTGTTACGGCGGCACGGTCGATGCCGGTGTTCCGCGCAGCACCGCCAACTCATTCGGCGGTCAAACGGTCCTGCACCAGGGCCACGAGGTCGGCTACCGATTTGGCATCAGCCAAACGTTGGCCTTCCACGACCACACCAAGTTGCTCGTCGACAAGCGCAATGAAACTGATCACGGCGAGCGAATCCCAGGCATCGAGATCGGCCAGGGCTTCATCGCCACTCAGGCTTCCAGGATCCAGTTCCAGCAACTCATCCAAGTTGAGCAAGAATTCGTGTCGGTTCATTGGGTATCTCCATTCGGAAGGTCCGGGTGTGCCGTGTGCGGCGGCGCACCGGTTGGACGCATCGCGCGCCGTCCGCACCGATATCAGGCGATGCGTAAATCCTTCCTTTTTTCTCCGCTAGCCATACCAATTTCGGCACGGCAAGCAACCGGTGCCAGGTGCTTGGCAACCAATCAGGGCCAGGGCACTATGGTGCCTTGTCCATCGTCCGAAATGGTCCGTCTCACAACGAAATCCTCCGGATCTCCATGCATCTCTGCGTCATCCTCAATGCCCAGTCCGGCACTTTGCAGCAAACCAATGCGTCGCGGGTGCGCGACGAGTTGACCGAGGCTTTCCAGCAGGCCGGACATAGTGTCCGAGCGGAATTGACCGACGGTGCCGGCTTGTCGCAGGCCCTGCGAACCGCTTGTGCCGAACGGCCCGATGCCATTGTGATCGGTGGTGGCGACGGTACCATCCGAAGTGCCGGGGCCGCACTGGTTGGCAGCGGCATCGCGCTCGGCGTCCTGCCGTTCGGCACCATGAACCTGTTGGCACACGATCTGGGCATTCCAATGGATGTGGCGGATGCCTTGCGGGTATTGGCTAATGCCGAGGTGACCCATATCGATGTCGGCGACGTCAATGGCGAGATGTTCCTATGCAAGTCTTGTATCGGCATCGTGCCAGTGCTCTCAGAGGTGCGCGAGCGCTACCGGTCGCGGCCCTGGTATGTCGGCGTGCCACTGACCGCTTGGTATTTCGTGCGCGTGCTGTTCGGATTCCGGCGCATGGGGCTGCAGGTCGATCGCGGCTACGGCAGGGAGAAAAGGCGCTGCATCGCACTGGAGGTCAACAACAATTCGGCGGTCAGCGGACCGTTCCATTTCCCTCGGCGCCGTCTGCCGAATCAGGGCAAGCTGGAGGTGGTGTATGTGGAGTCGCCGTCCGGTTGGGGCTATGTCTGGGCGAATATCTTGGGACTTTTGGGTTTCAGCCGCAATCACGTGCATGTCGAAGCCCAAGTTATGACGTCGCTGCAGGTGTTCCGCCGCCGCCGACGGCGTCTCTGGGTCGCCAACGACGGGGAATTGGTGCGCCTTAAAACGCCCCTCTCCTACACACTGCATCCGCAGGCTTTGGCAGTTCTGGTGCCGCGCGGCACGGCGCGTCGGATCGCTGCGCCGCCGCCACCGTGATCAAGCGATTTCGGGCGGGGTGCCGTGGAACCGGACCAAAAGCCGCACGATGCCCATGCCATGGGTGACCGATTATCCTCCATGGGCAGTTGGTAGCCATCACATTGATTATGCAATGGTTTTCTCCTCTGCGGCATATCTCGAATCGAACCCAGAACCAAGGCCGCCCCATGCCTGCCTGTCCGTCGTACGCTTTGCGACCGGTGAATTTGGAACAATGCCAATGGATCAAACCATTGACCATTCGCTTGAGCGTACACCCCATCCATCTGGGAGAGCTTCGATGACCTAGCAAGCTGTATGCCGGAATCATCGAAAAAGCGCACTGGTATGAGTACCGACCGTTTTCGACGACTTGGCCGTCCGCGTCGTGTCCCCGCGGCGTGACGGAACGAAACAGCGGCCAAGCCGATAGGTCCACGACGCGAGTGCCTTGCCAAAGTCAGTGCCACCGACGCTGGCACGTGCGGAAATAGGCCGAGTTTACGGCCGAGCGGAACCACCAGTTCGGTCACGTCGGTGTGTGCCAATGCTCCCGGCACATCATAGACCTGTGTATACGACGATGGGAAACCAACGAACCAGAGCCGCTGAGACCCATGGCCAACCGGCACCGCCTGATCGTCGAGGACGGAAATGACATTCTCTTCCAAAGACCGAATAGCAGACACCAACCTGGGCCGCCGCCATGTTCCGTTCAGCCGCGCGAAGACCTTTGCACACGATGACCGGTCTTGTCCGTGCCACAGAGCTCATGCAGGCCAAGAACCCAGGTCATCGCGATCGCTGAGCCCGAAAAAGAGCGGTGGGCCAGTTGGCAAGCGACCCCCCTTGGATCCTACGCTCGGGCAAATCTCGAGTGGATTGAGTCTATCTGCAACGACGATTTGCAGCAAAATCAAATGACTAGAGCATTTCCCACCAACCTAAGTGGGCAGAAAACGCTCTAGTCCCACACCGGTCTTTCGACCGACCCACCATGACCGAAACGGTGGCTTTTCGACGGCGTGCCCTCCTTTATAGCACGGTTGTCGGCATGAA
>JANQJV010000151.1 GCA_028281465.1 Azospirillaceae bacterium
TTCATGCCGACAACCGTGCTATAAAGGAGGGCACGCCGTCGAAAAGCCACCGTTTCGGTCATGGTGGGTCGGTCGAAAGACCGGTGTGGGACTAGAGCGATTTCACATTCCGTGGGTTCAGCGAAACCGCTCCCGCTTTTGTCCTATGGAGTACTGCAACCACCGAACCGAATTCAGTCCCGCAGGAAAGGCTCTAGAACTTGGGCACGCGCAAGACTTCCACACCTTGCATGTATGTGATGCCCGCATAGTTTCCGAAGTATTTTTCGGCAACCGTATCGGCAATTCGTCGAGCGACATCCGTACTGGCTGTGATCACCTCGATCTTCACGTTGCTAAAAGCATCGGAAACACCAGGGCGTTTAGATGAGCGTTCGCCGTGAACACCTTTGCCGCCTGCCGCAATGACAGTGTATCCTTTCGCGCCTGCTTCTTCGATGGTGCGGAGGACATTCTCCAAAACAAGGCTCTCTGTTATGATAACGACCTTAACTGCGTTGTAATCCAACATCGGAATTCCCCCCACCCTTGTCCATGCTCTTATAGGGGTGGGGTGCGGCGTCCCGGTGGTCAAGCCGAAGTTTCGCCTGGAATCACCCCATTTTTCGTGAACTTCTCCCGTCGCTACGGCGCTTGGGCTGGCCCGCCGCGTTAACCTCCATGAGTTCGAAGGCGGGGTATGGCTGTTCGGCGCATAGCAAACTCCGCGCCAAGATTTCTCGCGCCGCCAGAAAACAGCCGATTCCGACGGCCATCGACACATCGGACCCGGCATGGCGTGAGGGTGCATTGGATCACGCACCGTGCCGGCGCGCGGCACCGACGCCCCGGTGGATAGAGGGCGACGGTTGGGGGCTTCACCCATTTGTGCGAAGGCGCAGATCCGTGACGATGCCGAAGTCGTATCACGTCCTTGAGTAAATTCAAGCCGCGTGATGTGTGGCAGTCGCATTCTCTGAGCATCTATAGCCTGAGAAATCATTTAGTACCTATTTAATGAAATGGCATGCAATTGAGTATAGATTTGACTATATACAGTCATATGAGGGTAGGAAAACCCATTATTTGGGGTTTAGGTTATCGATATAGTGTATTTTTTCTATCATGTGAATTATGGTTGAATTTTTGCTGTGGTACAACAATTTGGATGGGGCGTTTGACCATGCATAAGGGGACGAAATATGGAGCAGATGATTGAGGGTTGTCATCGATTTCGTGAGAACCAGTGGTCAGATTTTCGAGATCTGTATCGAACCCTTGCAAAAAAAGGGCAATCCCCGAAGGCTATCGTCATCAGTTGTTCCGACTCACGTGTTGATCCTCAAATGGTGTTTGGGGTCAACCCGGGCGACTTGTTCGTGGTTCGCAATGTGGCCAACGTGATCCCGCCTTACCGCCCGCATGCGGAATACCATGGTACCAGCGCCGCGCTCGAATTCGCGCTTAGATCGTTGACGGTGAAGCATATCATCGTGTTGGGCCATGCCTTGTGTGGCGGGTTTGTGCGTTTGGTGAGGGGGGGTGACCCAGTCCCGGATGATCAGGATGACTTCATCGGTTCCTGGATTTCACTGGCGGCGCCGGCGCGGCACCGCGCTCTGGCAGACGATCCCGTGTCGACGGACTCAATACAACGGATTGTCGAGCGCGAAGCACTCAAGAATTCACTTGAAAATCTGATGACATTTCCATGGATACAGGAAGCAGTGGAAAGTCAAGATATTCTAATCTATGCATGGTTTTTCAATATCGAGACGGGTGAGCTGCTTCGATTGAATGAAATTGGCGGTTTTCCGGTGTCGATGCCGAATTGTGGAGTTCCGTCAAAAAGAAGTCATTAGTCCAACCGATCGGGTTTGGATGTGCAGGTTGCAGCTCCGCAGGGGAACGGCCGCTTGCGCATCATCGTGGCGAGACGGCCTGTGTCCGTGTTGGTGGCGTGGGAGCGCGCAGACCTGGGCCCGATGCCAGGGATGTCAATCGCCGATCCCGTGACGTGGCGCTCATACCGCTGGCGTGCGGCCCTATCCTTGGGCCGTGCCTCCCAGAGGTTTTGGCCTCATATTACCTGATGGAAGCACCATGGATATCGTTCTCGACGTGGCGTCGCGATTTCTGCTCCAGTTCCAATCGCCGACTTTGGCGTTTCTCATGGGGGGATTGATTGTCGCGGCCTTGGGCAGCAAGCTCGAAATCCCCGACTCAATCTACAAATTCGCCGTCTTCGTGCTCCTGATGCGAATTGGCCTGAAGGGCGGTATGGAGATCCGCGAGGCCGAATTGGCGGCGATGGTGCTACCCGCGATCTTCGCGGTTGTGCTGGGGTGCGGCATCGTGGTCCTGGGCCGGTACACACTCGGGCTTCTGCCGGGGGTTAAGATGGATGATGCCCTCGCCACGGCCGGTCTGTTTGGTGCCGTCAGTGCCTCGACACTGGCGGCGGCAACGATCCTGCTGGAAGAGGATGGCATCACGTACGAAGCATGGGTGCCGGCGCTGTATCCTTTCATGGACATTCCGGCCCTGGTTTTGGCCGTCGTCATGGCCAACGTCCACAAGGTCAAGACAGAAGGTGGCCATGACACCAAAGTGGACGTGTGGGGAATCATCAAGGAAAGCCTGCAAGGCTCAGCCCTGTCCGCCTTGCTTTTGGGTCTGGCACTTGGATTGCTGACTAATCCGGATCGCGTCTTCGACAGCTTCTATGATCCACTGTTCAGAGGCCTTCTGACGATTCTGATGCTCACCATGGGCATGGAAGCCTTTGCCCGTCTAAACGATCTGCGCAAGGTGGCCCATTGGTATGCGGTTTATGCTGCGGTTGCGCCCCTGGCACACGGATTGGTTGCCTTCGGCCTTGGCTATATTGCGCATATCACGACCGGGTTCAGCCCCGGCGGGGTGATCCTTCTGGCGGTCCTGGCCGCGTCGAACTCGGATATTTCCGGACCACCGACCTTGCGTGCCGGTATCCCGACGGCAAATCCATCGTCTTACATCGGGTCGTCCACGGGTATTGGCACACCGGTCGCCATCGCCATCGGCATCCCGCTATACGTCGCGTTGGCACAGGCGGTTTTTGGCGTATGACATCCTACCACGGTCCAGGATTGGACCAAACGGTTGCCGTTCGATTGGGCAACGCAGGCTGGCTGCCGGCGTTGCTCGGTCGAGCAAACCGGGCTTACCCAGCCTCCCGGCGATGCCTGGTCGGTTTGCGAGGTACGGCGGCTCGTGTTGCCTCAGGGGCACCCTGTGCCAGGAGGAGACGGGCAGGTCAGTCGCCCGGCTCACCATTCCGTTTTCTCGAACATTGAATCGACACATTGCGGGTTTCGGAAGAATGCGTGGTGGCTAGAGCAAATCCCGAGCAGATTGATTCGATCTGCGACGACGATTTGCTGCAAAATCAAACAGCTAGAGCGATTTCCGCGAACCAGAGTGAGCGGAAAACGCTCTAGGGTTGGTGTCAGTGAAGAAACCTGGGAGGACGTCCCCATCGCTTCACCCAAGCCTGCCGAGCGCTGGCCGTCGGCACGGCCGCCGTCGTGATGCTGGCTCGACCGTGCCGAGGTGCTGGATGAGCGCACCGACACGTCGGGCGGCGCGATCGACCTGAACGCCGTGGCGATCGAGCCCATCGGTCTCGGCCTGGACCGTATGGCCAGTTTTGATCCGGGCAAGGAGATCGTGCTCGAGCGCTATGACGGCTGTTGCGCCGAAAGCCCTAAGGCTCCGATCGCCATCGGCCGCATTGTTGTTCGCGATCTGCCTCATGCGGGCACGCAACAGGCTAACCTGATTGGCAGACCTGACCGACCCCGGTGCCGAGGCGTTGATGATCGGGCGTACAAACCGCCAGCATGTCCTGCCGATTATCTTCGGTTTTAGGGTGGCCGGCTGGCTTCTGCCCAGGCGCCGCGCTGCTTGGGCCAGGGCGCCCGTGCGCACACCATGCGAAACAGGCGGATTGCCTTGCGGTTCATATCGCCAGCGTGATAGGCGGCGACCCGTGTCGGTGGTGGCTACCCAAGCACGAGTCTTTAGGTTTCCCAAGTGTATGAGAATTGATCTCTTTGGTGATCCCGCTGGGACTCGAACCCAGGACACTCTGATTAAAAGTCAGATGCTCTACCGGCTGAGCTACGGGATCATCGAGAGGAAAAAACGGGTTTCTCGTGGGTGACGGTATCCCCATCGACGTCCGAAAACGTAGTGAGCGAACGGGGCGGCGTCAACTGCGGCATGGCGGTTTAGCCGGTTCCGATTCTCAGCATCTGCCCGATTCCGGTGGTGCCGGGCCGAAGCGTTCATAGAGGCGGGCGGCGACGGCGGGGGAGACGAAGTGGCGCACATCGCCACCCAGGCGCCCGACTTCTTTGACGAAGCGGGAAGAGATAAACTGGTGACGGTCCGACGCCATCAGGAAGACCGTTTCCACCTTCGGGTTCAGCCGGGCGTTCATGCCGGCCATCTGGAATTCATACTCGAAATCCGACACGGCGCGCAGACCGCGGATAATCATGGCGGCATCGATCTCCACGGCGAAGTTCATGAGCAGGCTATCGAACGAACGCACCTCGATGGGCACGCCATTCGTCGGAAGGGCAGCAACGTCGTCGCGCACGAGCTGGACGCGTTCCTCCATGGTGAACATCGGCCCTTTACCGGCGTTCAATGCCACGCCCACGATCAGGTAGTCGACCAGCTTGGTGGCCCGCTGGATGATATCCAGATGGCCGGCGGTGATCGGGTCGAAAGTGCCAGGATAAAGACCAATGCGATGCTTGGCCATGCGGCTCATCCTTTGCTGGGCACGGCCCGCGCGGCCGCCGATCCACGCCTCACGGCGCTTCGTCCCCGTCGTCGTCGTCTTCTTCTCGCACCAGGGCCGCCGACACCACCTGTTCGTCGGTCGCCACTCGGATCAGCGTCACCCCTTTGGCTTGCCGGCCGGTGATGCGGATCGAATCTGCCTCCATGCGCAACACCTGACCGCCGTCGGTGATCAGCATGACATGGTCGCCCTCGCGCACCGGGAAGCAAGCCACGATTGCCCCGGCACGATCGCCCAACGCCATGTTTCGGATGCCTTGGCCACCGCGGCCGGTCACTCGATAGTCATAGGATGACGAGCGTTTGCCGAAGCCGCGGTCGGACACGGTGAGAATGAATTCTTCCGCCCGCGCCAAGTATTCGAAGCGTTCGGTGCTCAGAGTGACCTCTTGCTCCTGCGCCGGTTCGCCATGGCCGTTGCCATCGGTGGCCTCCTCTGCGCCATCCTCGCTGCCACGTTCCAGCCTGCGCAGCCGGAAATAGGCGGCGCGCTCGGCCGCGTCGGCGTCCGTGTGATTGAGGATCGACATGGAAATCACCTGGTCACCGATTCCAAGGCGGATACCGCGCACGCCGGTGGAGGTTCGACCCGTGAACACTCGAACATCGGCGACCGGAAAGCGGATGCATTTGCCGCCTCGGGTTGCCAACAGGATGTCATCGCTTTCCGAGCAGGTGCGCACACCGATCAGCCGTTCGCCTTCGTCTTCCAGTTTCATGGCAATCAGGCCGTTGGCGCGGATCTGGCTGAAGTCCGACAACTTGTTGCGGCGCACGCCGCCGGCGGAGGTGGCGAACACGATATTGAGCGCGGTCCTTTCTGCCTCGTCCTCGGGCAGAGCCAGAACCGCGGTGATGGCTTCGCCCGGGGTCAGGGGCAGAAGATTGACCAGCGCCTTGCCGCGTGATTGTGGTGTGCCAAGCGGCAGCTTGTACACTTTGAGCCGATACACCATGCCGCGGGACGAAAACAGCAGAAGCGGCGTATGGGTGCTGGCGACGAACAGGTCGGTCACGGTGTCGCCGGTCTTCACCTGCATGCCGCTGCGGCCTTTGCCTCCCCGGCCTTGGGAGCGGTACGTCGACAAAGGCACGCGCTTGATGTAGCCGGAGTGCGTGACCGTCACCACCATGTCTTCGCGCTGGATCAGATCTTCAATGTCGGTTTCGGCTTCCAGATCAACGATTTCGGTGCGTCGGGGGGTGCCGAAGCGCTCCTTCATCTCGATCAGTTCGCTGCGCAAGACCTCCAGTAAGCGCTCGCGACTCCCGAGGATGGTAAGATATTCACCGATCTTATCGGTCACCTCGGTCAGATCGGCGCCGATCTTTTCCCGTTCCAGACCGGTCAGGCGATGCAAGCGCAAATCCAAGATAGCGCGCGCTTGGGCATCCGACAGGCGGTAAGTGCCGTCTTCGGACAGCCTGCCACCGACCTCTTCGACCAGGCGGATCAGCGGCGCCACGTCGGCGGCCGGCCAACTGCGCGCCAGCATTTCCGCACGGGCCGTCGCAGGGTCGGGCGACCGCCGGATCAGCGCGATCATGTCGTCCAAATTGGCCACGGCCACGGCAAGGCCAACCAGCAAGTGGGCACGTTCGCGCGCCTTGCCCAGCTCGTATTCCGTCCGTCGGGTGATGACCTCTTCGCGGAACGTGCAGAAGGCGGAAATGATGTCGCGCAGCGTCATCATTTCCGGCCGGCGCCCGTTCAGGGCTAGCATGTTGACGCCGAACGTGGTTTGGAGCTGACTGTGTCTGTAGAGCTGGTTCAACACCACGTCGGCGTTGGCGTCGCGCTTCAACTCGATCACCACGCGGACGCCGTCACGGTCGGACTCATCGCGCAGATCGGAGATGCCTTCAACGGTCTTGTCGTTGACCAGTTCGCCCATGCGCTCGAGCATCCTGGCCTTGTTGACCTGGAACGGCACCTCGGTGACCACGATGGCCCAACGATCCTTGCGGATCTCCTCCACCTCGGCGCGCCCGCGCATGACGATGGAGCCGCGGCCCAAATGATAGGCGGCGCGGATGCCGGTGCGCCCCAGGATCAGCCCGCCAGTCGGGAAATCCGGCCCCGGCACCAGCTCCATCAGCTCCTCGATCGATAGGCCCGGGTTGTCAACGTAGGCGCAGCAGGCGTCGATCACTTCGCCCAGGTTGTGGGTCGGAATGTTGGTTGCCATGCCGACGGCGATGCCGCCGGCGCCATTGACCAATAGATTGGGGAAACGGGCTGGTAGAACGGTCGGTTCGCTGGTGGTGTCGTCGTAGTTGCTTTGGAAATCGACGGTGGCCTTGTCAATGTCGTCCAACAGAGCTTCGGCCGATTTCGCCAAGCGGGCCTCTGTGTAGCGCATGGCTGCTGGCGGGTCGCCGTCCATGGAACCGAAATTGCCCTGTCCATCGATCAGCATAAGGCGCATGGAAAACGGCTGCGCCATGCGGACCATGGCCTCGTAGATCGGCGCGTCGCCATGCGGGTGGTACTGACCCATGACGTCGCCGACGATACGGGCCGATTTCTTGTATGGCTTGGTGGAGTCGTATCCGCCCTGCTTCATGGCGTAGAGGATGCGCCGGTGCACTGGTTTCAGCCCGTCGCGTACGTCGGGCAAGGCACGGCTCACGATCACGCTCATGGCGTAATCGAGATACGAACGCCGCATCTCGTCTTCGATGGTGACTGGGGCGATGTCTTGGGGCGGACCGGGTGGCGCGTTATCCGAGCTGGCCAAGGAACGTCATCCGACTCGCTACAGGGAGACGGGGCCGATCCGCATGGCAGCCCCACCGAAATTGGTTAGTCATGTTACCAGCTTTCGCAGGTGCAAACAACGGGGACGCGCATCGAATGCCTAGGAGCTGAGCAGAACGGAGCGCAATGCGGCAGCTTCGTCTGCGGTCGTCGCGTGTCGCCGAGGGATAGGTTAGCATGGACGGTCTCGTGTCGTCTGTCGCTCAATGATGGAGGGATTCATGCGTCGATTGGCTTGCGGGGCGCTCGCCTGTCTCCTCTTCGCAGCCCCCGTGCCGGCCCTGGGCCAAACGGCACCGGAGGTGGGGGTGGAGACGGGATGGAGCACCGGCACCTATCTTGCCATTGCTGCCGGCGTGGTCGGCGCTGCGGTGGTGATCGATATTTTGAGCGGGGGTGTATTAACCGGACCATTGGTGGCGCTGGTGGCGGAACCCATCGCCGGCGCGGAGGTATTGCTGGCGCGCCAGGCGGCCACCCGTCCCCTGGCCGGCCTCGCCGGCCAGGGGGTTCGTCCCATGACGCCGGCCGGCGCAGGCTCGGCAGCTCTGGCGACCGAGACGATGATGGCCGAAGCGGCGGTGCCGACCGAGACCATGGCTGGCCGGGTACGGCCCGGTGGCCCATTGATGGGAAGCATCGCGATCGAAGAGACTGGTCCCTTCGTGACCGAGATCGATGGTCAGCCCATGCGCTGTATGCAATACACGATCTGCGCTGGCGTTCAGGGCCCGCGTCCGGTTGCCCGGCCGGGGCGGGCCCGCTAAATCTGGGTTGATCGGGTGAGGTTGGCAGGTCGGTGCTTGGCATCGGTTTGGCCGATTGACGCCAACCTCACTCCTCTTCGCAGTGGGCGGGGAGCTTCGGTTGATGGATGACCGTGCCATGTCCGACGCCGGGGCGGCGAACGGGTACACTGATATTCGCAGCGATAGCTGGGTCGATCGGTACACACCGGTCGCCATTCGGCCATACCTGAAGCTGGCCCGCCTTGACCGGCCGATCGGCACGTGGTTGTTGCTGTTCCCTGGCTGGTGGAGCATTGCACTCGCTGCGCCCAACCGTACCTGGAGCCTGCCCGATGTCTGGATCATGGTCCTGTTCGGTGTCGGTGCCGTGGTGATGCGTGGCGCGGGGTGCACCATCAACGACATCCTCGACCGTGATATCGACCGCCGGGTGGAACGCACCCGCGCCCGGCCACTCGCGAGCGGCGCCATTACCCTGCAGCAGGCCCTGGTCTTCCTTGGGTTGCAGTTGGGACTAGGTTTTCTGGTGCTGATCCAGCTTACGTGGTTTGCCATCGGGTTGGGCGTGGCGTCCCTGCTTCTGGTTTTCACCTATCCCTTGGCCAAACGCGTCACCTGGTGGCCGCAAGCGGTGCTCGGTGTCACCTTCAACTGGGGCGCACTCATGGGGTGGGCCGCGGTGCACGACGGACTGAACTGGCCGCCGGCGATTCTGTATGTCGCTTGCGTCCTCTGGACTCTGGGGTATGACACGATCTATGCGCACCAGGACAAGGAAGACGATGCCAAGGTGGGCGTGAAATCATCAGCCCTGTTTCTGGGCGCGCGCAGCCCGGCTTGGGTTGCCGGTTTCTACGCCGCCACCGTCGTCATAATCGGCCTCGCTGGGGCCGCGGATGGGTTGGGTGCGTTGTTCTTCGTCGGTCTCACCGCCGGTGCTGCGCAACTTGCATGGCAGGTGCGCGACTGGATCATGGACAGCCAGGCCGATTGCCTGGTGAAGTTCAAGTCAAACCGGTACTTCGGTTGGATCATGCTGGCGTCGATCATTCTTGGGTCTCAGCCTCTTGTCGGCTTCGGCTGATCAGGGCCATCATTTTCGCTCGAGACGCAGGAAGAATTCTGGGCCGTTGAACGGATGGTTGGGATCGACGAACACTGTGGTGTCGTGTGTGAGACGCAGGATATCCAAAACCACATACCAGGTCATGGTATCAATTCCAACCGCTTCCGGAATGCGGCGTAGCATGGCGTGCTCGTGCACGTTGAGTTTGCCATCCACCATGATCACATCGGCCATGTTCATGGCTAATGACAGCTTTTGTGCCGGACTGAGGGCGCGGCCCGCCTGAATCAGGAAATCCGGGAACGGTACCTGTTTGACGTAGTCCATGGCAGCCGGCACGACCTCCTTAAGCCAGGTCGCTGAGACGTCGCCGCGATCGACATGTTTTTGCATCAGGCTGAGCAGCTTTGCTCGCTCCGATGCGCTTGCCGATTTATCTACCATGGTGGAATAAGCGACGCCGACGATAAGATAGTCAAGCGGCTCATGCAAAGCCATAATCATCGGCTGTCTCCTGTCAGACTTGTCCATTTAACACAGTATCACCGCACTCAATACCGCGCAAGCCATCGACCCAGCTCTCGGCCGCATTCCGTGCGCCGGGGGTTGTCCGCTTTTGTTATGGGGGTATACAAGACCATTGGTATTGACTAAGTCTAAAGTATGGGCCTGAATGCTGGAGACAAACATGGCTGACCGGCACTGTGAGGGTGAGCCAACCCGATATCGGCAAGAAATCGAACGAATCATTGAACAATTGAGGGCGTTCCGATTGCGCATCCAGCGTGCTGAAGTTCGTTTCCGCATGCGTCCCGATGCGAACGGAAGGTTGGAGGAAATCCACATCTGAGGCCGGTTGCGGAACCGACGACCGGCACGCATTGCTTCATGGGACGGCGACCGCGGCACCATCCATCGTAAGCCAGGTCCGCTGCACCCATGCGCAGGCCATCGAATTGGCGCACCACAGCATGCACGGTCCCGAGATGATTGCTGTGGTCCTGGCGCGTCACCGCGATGCGGGAGCGTTGGCCCAGCAGTCTTTGGAGCAGCAGTCTGTCGCGCACCATGGGTGGCAAGCCGTTGTGTCGCCGCAGAGGTGTCGCCGCAGAGTGCTGCGCTTCCAGTTCAGGCGCGGCGCCGCGACGGCGGCGCCGATCGACATGCCGCGGTCGACCAGATTGATCAGAGTCTGGAGGATGGCACCGGGGATGCGCTCGCCGCCGGCAGCACGGTCATGCGTGGGCTGAGAGCAGACAACAGTCCGCTCTGCGGATCGTTGACGCGGGCGCTGAAATGCTGGCCAAGTGACGTGGTCGGAGCAACCACCGGCCCGTCTCGGCCGGCCACGGCCACGTGGCCGGTGTCCTGATCTTGGCGCGTCATGCTGTCGACAACGCCGGTCGACAAGACGGCCCCGCGGGCCAGTTCGTGCGGCCGATGATTGTATTCGATGAGCTGTTCGATCATCCGGGTCCGCCTCACCGCCTGCCGATCGTCGGGGAGGTGTTCATAACCCCATGCCGACTTGCTTGGGGCGCGGCATGTTGCGACCGCCGCGTCGACGGTATTGCCGCCGTGCGCCAGCACTTGGGCGCCAACCCGTGCCGCGTGCGGTGGGGCGGCAGCGACCACGACGCCATGGCCGGTGGCGGTTCGCAGCGCAACCCGGTGTCACCAATCTGAAGACCGATCATAATACAGGGGGGGATTGGTGCGCTGTTATGTTCCCGGTTTTGACAAGAGACGACCGGCTTCTCGCGTCCTGCCCGGCGCATCTGTCATGACGACCGCCATGGGGTCGATTGTTACAGAACGAGTACCGACGAATACTCTATTGTGCCGGCAACTGGCACGGCCTATGCCGACGTGATGAACCTTATCGGCGAAATCTCGATCCGAGCGCCCCTGCACGGGCGCTTTCGGGCCGATTTGGCCGAACGCTGAGCGGCCCCCCAGGTCAGCCGGTCAACGGCGGCGCAACGACCACGCGAACACGGCGGCGAACACCATGGTGCCGGCGAGGCGGCTGTATGTATCTGGCCAGAGCATGGCCGTGCCAGCCGCCAGCAACAGCACGCGTTCCACCCACAGAATCCGGGTTTCGAGAAAACCTTGCAATGCTCCGCCCAGCGCATAGAGGCCGATGGCGGCAAAGAGCAGAATCTCTGCCACCTGCCAAAATGTGCCGCCCAGGAGCGGCGTAAACGCGAACAGAAGCGGCACGATGTACAGACCCTTGGCAATGCGCCAGGCATCGAAACCGGTGGCCATGGCCGGCGCCTTGGCGATGGCGGCGGCGGTGAAGGCGGCCAGGCACACCGGTGGGGTCACGTTGCTGTCCTGGCTCAGCCAGAAAATGATCATGTGTGCAGACAAGAGTGCGGTCAGCACCACAGCCGGATCGATCAACTGGTCGCGCAGCCCCGCCAGTGCCTCCAGCGGCAGGGCATTCAACAGGGCTTGGGCTTCGCCCGCCGGCATGGGCTGGGCTAGCGCCGTCAAGGCCATGGGGTCGACCAGGGCGAACAGCATGCGTCCGGCGTCTGGCAAGGTACCGGCCGTCATCATGGCTAGAATCTGGCTGTCCAGAATCAGGCCGTGCAGCGCTGGGGCCGACAAGGGGGCCAGCACGATATACGCTGCGGTCACCGGCAGCCCCATGCCGAGCACCAGCGACGCAAGCGCGATCAGCACGATGGCGATCAACAGGCTGCCGCTGGCCCAGTCGGCGATCATGAGCGAGAATGTGTTACCGACGCCGGTCGTCAGGATCACGTTGATCAGGATGCCGATGGCCACCAGCAGCACCGCCGTCATGATCATGTTGCGCGCGCCCGTGGCCAGGGCGTCCAGAATGGCGCGCGGCCCCATGGGGGTCGGCGACAGCCAGGAGGCGGCGATGACGACGAGGATCGTGGTGCAGGCGGCGAAGGTCGGCGTGTAGCCGGCGATCAGCATGCCGATCAGGACGCCGATGGGCAGCACGAAGGTCAGGCCGCCGCGCTTGAGAACATCCGCCAGGCGCGGCGCATCGGCGCTGTCCGCCTGCAGACCCAGGCGCTTCGCCTCGATGCGCACGAAATAGGCAACGGTGAGGAAGTACAGCAGCGCCGGCAGGGCGGCGGCAGCGATGATGGTGGTGTAGGAAATCTGCGTGTAGTTGGCCATGACGAAGGCGCCGGCGCCCATGATCGGCGGCATGACCTGGCCCCCGGTGCTGGCGGCCGCTTCCACACCGCCGGCGAAGCGGCCGCGGAACCCGGCGCGTTTCATGAGAGGAATGGTGATCACGCCGGTCGACGCCGTGTTTGCCACGGCGGAGCCGGAGATGGTGCCGGTGAGGGCCGAGGCGATCACGGCGACCAGGGCCGGGCCGCCGGTGAACCGGCCGGCCAGGCAGCGTGCCAGATCGATGATGAAGTCGGCCGCGCCCGAGCGCATGAGAAAGGCGCCGAACAGCATGAACATGAAGACGATCGACGACGAGATGCGGGCGATGGTGCCGAACAGGCCTTCATCGGCATACAGCGTGCGGAAGAGAATGGTCTCCAGACTGAGGCCGCCGAACGAGAAGGTCCCCGGCAGCCACGGGCCGAGCCAGGTGATGTAGCTTAACCCCAAGAAGATCAGAACCGGGATGATCCAGCCGGTGGTGCGCCGCGTGAACTCGATTGCGCCCAGGATCACGACGATCCCGGCGACCCAGTCCAAGGGCGCCAGGTTGACCCCGCGGGCGAAGATGGCATCCTCGGCAAAGGCGACGTGGACGGCGGCCAGGGCCACAAGGATGCCAAGCAGTCCGTCGAACCACAGCACGGCCAGGCGGCCGCTGGACGAGTCCAGGCGAACCGCTGGAAAGACAAGCGTACACAGGAGTGCGAAGCCGGCGAAATGCAAGGCATTCTGCCACAGGGTCGGCAACGTGCCGTAGGTGTTGGCGTACAGATGCCAGAGGGCAATCACCACACCGAGGCCGAACGCCAACCGGCCGACCAGGCCCGTGCGCGGGCGGACAGGACTTTCCACCTCGTCCGACGAGGCAGGCGGCGGAGACAGCGGCGCCGATGTCGCGTCGTTGTCGGCGGACCCGGTCATGGCGGTTCCAACTTCGAATCAGAGCAAATCCCGAGCAGATTGAGTCGATCTGCGACGACGATTTGCTTCAAAAACAAATGTCTAGAGCGGATTCCGCGAACCAACGTGAGCGGAAGACGCTCCAGATCATGGGAAATGCCGGCGTGCCCTCCGAGGTCCGGCGGGCACGCCGGTCTGTGGCGACAACCACGGCCTGACGGTTTACTCGGTGATCAGCCGGTCCGGGATGTCCACGCCTTGTTCGGCGTAGTAGCGGGCGGCCCCCGGGTGCAGTGGCACCGGCAGACCGACGATGGCCCGGTCCAGCGCCATGGCCAGGGTCGCCTTGTGGATCGCCTGCAGGAACGGCAGGTTCTCGTAGATTGTCTTGGTGATCAGATACACGGCCTCTTCGTCGACGTCGGCATTGACGCCGAGGAAGTTGGGTTGGGCCACGGTGTTCCAGTCGCTGTCCTGGCCCGGATAGGTGCCGGCCGGGATCACATAGGGGCTGTACAGATCGGTGCCGCCGTCGGCGCGCTCGGCCTGTTCCGGCGTGAACTGCAGGAAGGTGACGCCGTCGCCCATGGCGGCGATCGCCTGGGTGACCGCGCCGACCGGAGGACCGGCGGCCGGGTTGGTGCCGACCACGACCCCGTTCTGCAGGTCCTCCACGCTCGGCGTGTAGCCTTTGTAGACGATGTCGAACTGGGTGAAGTCGATGCCCAGGTTGCCGAGCACGAATTCGTTGGAGAAGCGGGTGCCGGAATTCCGGCCGCCCATGGAGAACTTCTGGCCGTAGACGCCAGTCAGATCGTCCACCGTGCCGGTGGCCGCGTGGTCCGATGCGACGATGAAATGCTCGACGTTCGACCACAGCATGGTGACCGAGCGTAGGTTGTCCTGGGGCCCGGAGTCCGCGATCGGACCGGTGCCCGTGCGGGCGTACTGCCCGAACAGGCCTTGCAGAATCGCGAACTGGGCTTCGTCCTCGCGCAGCAGCCGGATGTTTTCCGCTGAGCCGGCCGAGTTGATCGCCGACATGTCGATGCCCTGACGCGGCTTCAGCTTGACCTTGGTCAAAGTGGCCAGCGCCACGCCGACCGGATAGTAGGTGCCACCGGTGGAAGCGGTGGCCAGGATGTAGGATCGGTCTTGCGCCTGGCTGGCCTGGGGTGCGGCGATGGCGGCGGCCAGCACACCGGCGGCAAGGGCGCCCAGCAGCGGGCGCCGGAAAAGCATGGGTGTCACGGAAACCTCCCTTGGTCTTGTTCCCGGCCGACGGCCTTCGGCCGCCGGCCATGGGCCGTGACGATATCGCATGCCTGCCATCACATCCAGCCGAGGCATCGTGTTTTCCATCTCCTCCGGCTGATGGTGCTCGCCGTCAAACGCTGTGTGGCCCCGGCGGCAGGAACGTCGGGTCCATGATCTGGTCGAGGCCGAACGGGTTTTCGGTCGGAAAGTCATCCCGATCCAGATCGGTCTCACGGATGGCTTCGTCACGGCCGCGTTTCCACGCTTTGGCAAGCGCTGCTTTCATTATTGCCGGCGTCTTCAATCCAGGGTTGTCTTGAAGGTGGTCGGCAAGGTCGTCCCTTTGCACATCAAGCGAGTTGATCCAGCTCTTTTCATTCGCCGCGGTTCGGTTGGTTTGGATCAGCAGTTTCAGCAAGTGGCAGATGATGACGGCCATGCGCGATTCCAGTTCCCGCTTCTCCGACCGTCCCATGGATTCCACCTCCTCGGCCAGATTGGCAAGGTCGAGTTCGCTGACGCGGCCGGCGCGCAGGAGCGCCGCCTGCTCCTGGGTCCAGGTATAGAAGTCCTGTTCGTAGGGGGTCGGCATTGGGCGATCATCCTCCGGATTCAGGGCCGGCTCGTCGCACCATGGTGCCCGTGGTTTCTCGGTCGTCCGACACCGGTCGGTGTTCGCAGTGCCGGCGTCGGCGAGACTCACGTCATGAGGCGTCCGTTTCGATAAACCGCACGATGATGCGTGCGATCGGCCACCCGGGCAATGTCGTCGATGGGATTACCCGACACCAGCAAAAGGTCGGCGACAAGGCCATCGGCAATGCGCCCGCGGTCGTCCAGTCGGTTGAGGGCGGCGGCGTTGCTGGTGGCCGCGGTCAGCGCGTCGGCCGCGCCAATCCCGGCCTCGACCATATAGGCCAGCTCGCGGGCGTTGTCGCCGTGGTGATTGAACGGCGTTCCGGCGTCGGTTCCCATGGCGATCTTGCCGCCGGCCTCGTGGAAGTGCCGCACCGAGTTGCGGTGCCGGTCGGCGACCCGAGCCGCTTTCTCCAGCACATAGGTGGGGATTCCGGCCGAGCTGTTGTCCGTGATGTGGCGAACGGCTGCCAGGGTGGGCACCAGGTAGGTGCCGCGCGCCAACATCTCGGCGATGCAGGCCGGGTCGAGGAAGATGCCGTGCTCGATGCTGTCGACGCCGGCATGGACCGCATTGAGGATGCCGTCCCGGCCCTGGGCATGGCTCGCACAGGGTTTGTGGAAGCGGTGACCTTCGGCGATGCCGGCTGCCATTTCCTCGGCGCTGTAATGGGCGTCTTCCGGATTGACGCCGGGGGTCATGACGCCGCCGGTGGCCATGATCTTGATCAGGTCCGAGCCGGCGTGCACCTGCTCGCGCACCGCCTTGACCACCTCGCCGACCCCGTCGGCAACCCGGCCGGTCCGGTTGCCGTGCCCGCCGGTCATGCAGATCAGCCGGCCGGCGGCGCGAATGGTCGGTCCGGGCAGTCGCCCGGCGTTGCAGGCATCGCGCACGGCGAATTCCAGATAATCCTTGCCGCCGCAGTCGCGCACCGCAGTGATGCCGCCGGCGAGCGTGCGTTGGGCATTTTCCAAGGCCTTGACGGTGATTTGACCGGGGCCGAGCTTATCCAGAGTGGCGAAGGGATCCGGTTCGCCGCCGTAGATCAGATGGACATGGCAATCGATCAGACCAGGCAGCAAGGTCGCCCCGGTGGTGTCGACAGGCGCGCCGGCGTAACCGTCGAACTCGCCGATGGGCGCCACGCGTGTGATCCGTTCGCCTTCGACCAGCACACCGTGGCCGGTCAGAAGGCGTCCGGTGCCGTCGAACACCCAGCCACCTCGGAACAACATGGCGATTTCTCCTGCAAGGGACCGCGCGGCCGGTGGGCCTGGAGCGTTTTCCACTCACACGAGGTCGCGGAGAACCCTCGAGCCATTTGATTTTAAGCAAATCTTCGTCGCAGATGGACTCAATGTGCTCGGGGTTGGTTCTAGTTCTCACCGTCTGCCGCCGTCCCGCAGAGGATGAACCTCTGGGCGGGTCGTGGCCACCTCCCGGAGCGCCGACGCCCCGTCGGCCCGGCCCGTCAACCCGGCACGGCGGCGGGAACCCCGGACCCCGGCCGCCGTCCGCGGAGCTGTGGCCATCCGACGGCGGCATCCGCACCGGCGTGCACACGAGGCCGACGAGGCGTCGGCGCCCCCACAAAGGCCTCCCCGGATGG
>JANQJV010000001.1 GCA_028281465.1 Azospirillaceae bacterium
CGGCCGTTCAAAGCTTCCCAAAGCTGTTCAGGCGATGCCTTGATGCGGCCCCCGCACCGGCGTGCACACGAGGCCGACGAGGCGTCGGCGCTCCCACAACGGCCTCCCCGGATGGACCCGTTTGCCCAACGGCACCGTCAGTTTCTTGTTAGAACCTGGGTGAGCTGGTGTTGGCCGCAATCGACATATCTGATTCGATCGGGTAAGGCGGGACGACTCTGTTCCGGTGAGTGGGGCGTTGAAGCATCGTCCATGTTCCGTCCTCACCACCGTCGTGCGGCCCGCCTTCTGACAAACCACGGACCTGTACCGGGACCGTGCGGTGATGCCTCACGGATGACCGGACAACAAGAGACAGGGATGCGCTTTGAGTCTGTGAGTTCTTGCCGCTCTGGCCATGGGATATGCTGCATATAGCAACTCTAAGCTGGAGAATGGTGCTATTTATGGTAGCCACATTGCCAGTTTCGCGAAAACTCACAGACACCATGCGTGCCCGTTGCAATGCACCCCACGCCGGCGATCCCCACGCCGGCGATCCCCACGCCGGCGATCCAGGGTGGGATGCGTGCGGTTACGCGCGGGCGCTGGCCACCAAAGCGTCGTCATGGCCGAGGGCCGCCAGCGTCGTGGCGACGATGTGGCGGGCGGCAAGGCCGGCGGTTTCGTATTGTTTTTCGGGTTTGTCGTGATCGATGAATACATCAGGCAGGGTCATTGGGCGGATCTTCAGGCCGCGGTCGAGCAGCCCATCGCGCGCCAGATGATGCAGCACAGCGGCGCCGAAACCGCCCATTGAGCCTTCTTCAATGGTGATCAGCACTTCGTGCTCGCGTGCCAGGCGGCGCACCAGGTCCATATCCAAAGGTTTAGCAAAGCGGGCGTCAGCGACGGTGGTGGACAGGCCGCGCGCCGTCAGTTCCTGGGCGGCGGCCTGGCAATGCTGCAGGCGCGTGCCCAGGCTGAGCAGGGCCACCTTGGTGCCTTCCTGCACGATACGGCCCTTGCCGATTTCCAGGACCCGGCCGTGCTCAGGCATATCGACGCCGACACCTTCGCCGCGCGGATAGCGGAGGGCGCTGGGGCCTTCGTCATAGCGGGCCATCGTCGTGACCATGTGTTTGAGCTCGGCCTCATCGGCCGCTGCCATGATGACGAAGCCAGGAAGGCAACCAAGATAAGCGAGGTCGAACGAGCCGGCATGCGTCTGGCCGTCGGCGCCGACCAAGCCGGCCCGATCCATGGCGAGGCGCACCGGCAGTCGCTGGATTGCCACGTCGTGCACCACCTGGTCATAGGCGCGCTGCAGGAAGGTGGAATAAATTGCGGCGAACGGCTTGTAGCCTTCCGAAGCCAGGCCCGCGGCAAAGGTGACGGCATGCTGTTCGGCAATGCCGACGTCGAAGGTCCGGTTCGGAAAACGTTTGCCGAACAGGTCCACCCCCGTGCCCGATGGCATGGCGGCAGTGATGGCCAGGATTTTCGGATCGGTTTCCGCTTCCTGGATCAGGCTCTGGGCGAAGACTTTGGTATAGGCCGGCGCATTCGGCTTTGGTTTGCTCTGCGTGCCGGTAATGACGTCGAATTTGGCGACGGCATGCAGTTTGTCGGCCGAGGCCTCGGCTGGAGCGTAGCCGTGACCCTTCTTAGTGACCACATGCACCAGCACGGGGCCGGCACCCGGGTCCCGATCGGCAGCATCGCGGACGTTCTGCAGCACGGGCAGCAGGTGATCCATGTTGTGGCCGTCGATCGGACCGACATAGTAAAAGCCCATTTCTTCGAACAGCGTGCCGCCGGTGACCAAGCCACGGGCGAATTCTTCTGCTCGGCGTGCAGCATTGCGCAACGGACGAGGGAACTGGTCGGCGATGTCCTTGGCCAAATGGCGCAGGCTGAGATAGGGCTTGGAGGAGATGAGCCGCGACAGGTAGGCGCTCATGGCACCGACCGGCGGCGCGATCGACATATCGTTGTCGTTCAGGATCACCACCAACCGGCTGTCCATGGAGCCGGCATTGTTCATCGCTTCATAGGCCATGCCGGCACTCATGGCACCGTCGCCGATGACGCAGATCACTCGGTTGGTGCCGCCATCCAAATCCCGCGCCACGGCCATACCCAGACCAGCCGAGATCGACGTGGAGCTGTGTGCGGCGCCAAACGGGTCATATTCGCTTTCAGACCGCTTGGTGAAGCCTGATAGGCCGCTACCTTGGCGCAGCGTGCGGATGCGATCGCGCCGGCCGGTAAGAATCTTGTGCGGATAACACTGGTGGCCGACGTCCCAGATCAGCCGGTCGGACGGTGTGTTGAAGACATAATGGATCGCGGTGGTCAGCTCGACCACGCCCAGACCGGCGCCTAAATGGCCACCGGTCACCGACACGGCATCGATGGTTTCCGCGCGCAGCTCATCCGACACTTGGCGCAATTGATCCGGCCGGAGTTTGCGGATGTCTTCCGGCACGGAGATGCGGTCGAGCAATGGCGTTTTCGATCCAGGCGTCACGGTTTGTCTCCACTCGTCAAGACTGTCGATTGACTACGTACTGGGCAACAGCCTTCAGATTGTCGGCAGCCGCACCAAATGGCGCTAGGCTACGGCCTGCTTCATCGGCCAGCTCAGTGGCACGCCGGCGCGCGGCATCGGCCCCCAGCAAGGAGACGAAGGTGGCCTTGCCGGCCGCGGCATCACGGCCGACTGGTTTGCCGGTTGCCGCCTCGGTCCCTTCCACGTCGAGCAAGTCGTCGGCGATCTGGAATGCAAGACCCATGGCATCGGCATAGCCGGTGAGCGCTTGGTGGTCCCGCTCCGCCGCTTGGCCCAGAATGGCACCGGCCCGGGCGGAAAAACCAAACAAAGCCCCGGTTTTCGCCCGCTGCAACCGGGTCGTCTCGGCAAGGTCGAACGGTGTCCGCTCGGCCACCAGGTCCATCATTTGGCCACCGACCATGCCGGCCGGTCCAGCCGCCTGGGCCAGTGCGGTCACCAGGGCGCAGCGTACGGCAGCATCTGGGTGAGTCTCGGCATCCGCCAACACCTCGAAGGCATATGTCAGCAAGCCGTCACCGGCCAGTACCGCGATGGCATCGTCGAACTGTTTGTGGACGGTCGGCTTGCCACGACGAAGGTCGCTGTTGTCCATTGCAGGCAGATCATCATGGATGAGGCTGTAGCAGTGCACGAATTCTACCGCAGCCGCCGTCCGAAGCGCTTGACCGAGGTCAACAGCGAACAATTTCGCACTCTCCAGGACGAGGAAGGGTCGAAGCCGCTTGCCGCCACCCAAAGCGCCGTATCGCATTGCTTCCCACAATGGCGCCTCGGGCGGCGAGGTATGCAGCACGCCTGCGGCATCGGGTCGCAGTCCCGGCAAAAGGGTATGCATGACGGCCGCGACCCGCTCGGCCGACTCCGCCATGGCTTGGTCGAGGGAAGGATGCACGGAGAAACCTCGTTCTGTGGGTCGACGCCAAACCAAACTCTGGCCGCTCCGGACGGACGGCGCACGGCTGCAAGCTGCCGTGCGACGACAAGACGGGAGCCGTCGGATTTCGTCCGCAGGCATACCGGCGGGACGGACGTCATGATTACGTTCAAGTGCACCAGCTTGGCTGCAGTGCGACATGGTGACAAGAGCGCGGTGATCACGCCATGAGCCATCCGACTCCGGGCGCGACAAGATTGTCACAGCTGGTCCCGGGCGCAGACATCGCTGGCCAGGCACAAGGACGATCTTGGCAAGGCCTGTGGGGCTATGATACCCCAGACTGTGTTCGAATGCATGCCCATGGGAAAGACTCTGGCGTAAAAAAATTATGGTCTTTCGGTCGCTGCCGCATTGTGCCGCACGACGTCGTTGTGCTGCGTCGTGCTTGGTGTGGCCTTGCCAGGGCTGGCGAGACGCATGATGTGACGGAGCATTCGGGAATCGGCGGGGCACAGGGGCCACGCTGGACGGCAAGATAAGTGGGGTGAGACGATGACGGCGGAGACATTGCGTGTGATCCTGGCTCAGCCACGCGGCTTCTGTGCCGGTGTGGAACGCGCGATCGAAATCGTCGAGCGTGCGCTGCAGCAATACGGCGAACCGGTCTACGTGCGTCACGAGATCGTGCACAACCGGCGCGTCGTCGAAAGCCTACGGGCGCGTGGGGCTCGGTTCGTGGAGGAGGTTTCGGAGGTCCCGCAAGGGGCCGTGACCGTCTTCAGTGCCCACGGTGTGGCCGCATCGGTTGAGAACGATGCTGAGGGACGCCACCTGCACGTGATCGACGCCACCTGCCCGCTGGTAACCAAAGTGCACAAGGAGGGCCAGCGTTACGCCAATCGCGGCTATGACGTGGTCTTGATCGGCCACCCCGGCCATCCGGAGGTCGAAGGGACGATGGGCCAGATTTCCGGCACGGTGCATCTTGTTTCCTCGGTCGAGGATGTGGCGAGCCTTCAACCGACGGACCCGGATCACCTCTCCTATGTCACCCAGACGACCCTGAGCGTCGACGACACGCGTGAGATCATTGCAGCGCTCAAGCGGCGATTCCCTCGGATCGTCGGTCCGGACGTGAAAGACATCTGCTACGCCACGCAAAACCGTCAGACGGCCGTGCGAGAGCTGGCTGGTCAGGTCGATGTGATCCTGGTGGTCGGCGCCCACAACAGTTCCAACTCCAATCGCCTGCGTGAAATCGGCCAAGACATCGGGCGACCGAGTTATCTGATCCCCGATGCTGACGCACTGGATCTGTCCTGGATCGAGGGCGTGGCGACCGTGGGATTGACCGCCGGCGCCTCAGCGCCGGAGGAAGTGGTTCAGGAAGTCGTGGCCAAGCTGGCAACCCTTCGGCCGATCAAAGTCGAGACCTTGGACGGGATTCAAGAGAACGTGCATTTCAAGCTGCCGGACGAGCTGTTGCGCGAACCGGCGGTTGCCTGAACTGAGGGGGCGCGGGTTAACGCCGCCCCCGGATAACGATTCGAGACGTGGAGGGTTTCTGTGGGCGTTCCGTTGAGACAACAGTTTGCCGTGGCTAGCTACATCATGGGCGAGCGTCTGCGCGGACGGACCCGCTATCCGCTGGTCCTGATGCTGGAGCCACTGTTTCGGTGCAACCTCGCCTGCGCCGGTTGCGGCAAGATCGACTATCCCGACGCGATCTTGAACCGCCGGCTGACGGTGCAAGAGTGCATCGATGCGGTTGAGGAATGTGGCGCTCCCATGGTTTCCATCCCAGGTGGCGAACCACTCCTGCACAAGGAGATCGGTGCCATCGTCGCGGCGCTGGTTGCCCGTCGGCGGTTTGTTTTCCTGTGCACCAACGCATTGCTGCTGGAAAAGAAGCTGCACCTATTCAAACCCAGCCCATACCTATCCTTCACCATCCACTTGGACGGGCTCAAGGAGCACCACGACAAGGCGGTGTGTCAGGACGGTGTGTTCGACCGCGCCGTGGCGGCGATTAGGGCCGCCAAGGCCAAAGGTTTCCGGGTCAACGTGAACGCCACCGTCTTCGACGGCATGCCAGCGTCCGACATTGCCGCGTTTCTCGACTTCACTCGGGAGTTGGGCGTGAACGGTGTCAGTATTTCGCCTGGGTACGCCTATGAGCGGGCACCGGACCAAGGGCATTTTCTCAAGCGGCGCAAGACCAAGGAGTTGTTCCGCGACGTCTTCCGGCGGGGCAAAGGTCGGAAATGGCCCATCAGTCACTCGACGCTGTATCTGGATTTCCTGGCCGGCAACCAGGCGTACCGGTGCAAGCCGTGGGGGTTCCCGACGCGTAACGTGTTCGGCTGGCAGCGTCCCTGCTATCTGCTCAACGAAGGTTATGCCAAGAGTTTTCGCGATCTCATGGAGACAACGGATTGGGACAGTTATGGCACCGGCAACTATGAGAAGTGTGCTGACTGTATGGCCCATTGCGGTTACGAGTCCACCGCAGCCGACGATGCCGCCGCCCATCCGTTGAAGCTCTTGATGGTCAAGCTGCGCGGAGTCCGTACCGAAGGTGAGATGGTGCCGGAAATCGCCTTGGATGGTCAGCGTTCGGCCGACTATGTGCACGATCGCCTGGTGACTCAGGCCATGTTGGAGGCTCCGCCCGCCGCGGCCAATCAATCACACCAGCCGGCCGAGCGGCGTAGAGCCTGAGACGGACGCCGCCGCGCGCCGCAGGGCAGCCAAGGCGGTGGCTTGGCCCACCGCCAGACGCAACAACGCAGGCAACGCCGTCGGTGCACGGAGGAGGCCGGCCAGGATCGGGCCGATCCGGGTGCTGCCGTCTTCCGCCAGCCCGCGCAGGGCAAGTGCCGGAATCGCATCGCCTTCGCGGTCCGAAACGGCACGAATGGCGGCGAACGGCAGGCGGTGCTGCTTTGCGACCGATGCGACGATGTGGCTCTCCATATCCACCACCAGCGCCCCGGTGTGTCGCCGCAACCAGGTCTTGTCCGCTGGATCGGTGACGGCGTGGTTGAGGCCGAGCAGGGTACCGTTTAGACTCGGTTGGTGCCGCTGCGCCATGTGGTCCACCAGCGCCCGGCGCCACTCTGGATCGCAGGCAAACCGGTCACCGTTGGCGGCGACGACGTGGTCCGGCAGGACGATGGTACCCCGGCTGAGTGAGCTGGCCAGAGCCCCGGCGACGCCGAAACTGATCAGCCCGACCGCCCCCCGTTCGACCAAGCTTTCGGTGAGCCAAGCGGTGCGTTCGGCCCGACCTCCTGAGGCCACGGCAACCACATCCGGCGCCTTCGCAAAACAGCGAGCTTCGGCCTTGAGGCCGGTCACGACCCCGAGCATGGCAGACGCCTCGCAGAGTTCGAATGGGCAAAAGGAGTTTCTTCCAAAGCAATGATGCAGGCGTGGATGGCGACATGCGGACAAATCGCGCTGAGCCGATACGGTTTTCGGGATTGTGACACGTTGCACCATCCTCGCCCCGATGACCTCCCAGAGGGAGAACGGGTGGCGGCCGGTGTCCAGCACAGACCGCGTTATGCATGCCAGATTTGGTCGTGGGAACCGTTTGTCGTCATCGGATCAACCGCCCGTTCAGCGCCTTGCGCGCCCGTCAACTCTGTCTGTAGTACCGAGCCAGGTCGGCGTAATGAGCTGCGGATGTTGCGAAACCAGCGATTTCGGCTTCCGTCAGATCGCGCACATACTTGGCCGGTGAACCAGCCCAGAGTTGGCCCGAGGGTACACGCTTGCCCGGAGTGACCAGCGCGCCGGCCGCCACCATGGCACCACTTTCCACATGCGCGCCGTCCATGACGCACGCCTTCATGCCAATGAAGCAGCTACTATCCAGTGTACAGGCATGCAGCACGGCCATGTGGCCGATGGTGATGTCATTGCCGATATAGGTGCCTTGTCCTTTGCTGGCCACATGGATCACTGTGCCGTCCTGGATGTTGGTCCGGGCGCCGATGCGGATTTCGTTAACATCGCCGCGGAGCACGCAGCCGAACCAAATGCCGGTATCGGCGGCGGCCTTGACATCGCCAATGACAACAGCGGTTTCCGCCAGGAAAACCGAGGTGTCTAGGTGTGGGTGGACCCCTTTGTACGGCATCGTCAAGCCGGGCATGCAGAAATCTTCCTGGCCGTGCAGCGGGGCATGAGCGGTTGCCGGCCGGCCAAGCCCCGCCTGCTATGGGAACAAGGCGATCTGATCCAGGCCGAGGCACTCGTCCCAGCCCATCATGAGATTCATGTTGTGGATGGCTTGGCCGGACGAACCTTTGACCAGATTGTCTATGGCAGAAATGACGATGGCCGACCGATCGCGGCGGTCGGGCACGACGCCGAGCCAACAATTGTTGCTGCCGCGGACATGGCGAGTCGATGGTGACTGGCCAGTGGGCAAGACACGAATGAACGGTTCGCCCAGATAGGCCTCCATCAGGGCCGTCCGCAAATCATCGGCACTGGCGCCATCAATCAGCCGTACATAGGTCGTGATCAACTCTCCGCGATTCATCGGCAGCAGATGTGGCGTAAAGGAAATGCGCACGGGTTGACCAGCGGCAACAGAGAGTTCCTGCTCGATCTCGGGCATGTGCCGATGTCGGCCGACACCGTAGGCGTGTACGCCTTCGGCCGCCTCACAAAACAGGTTGGCATCCTTCAGCGACCGACCGGCGCCAGACACGCCGGACTTGGCGTCCATGATAATCGGATCGACGGCGATCAGACCGCGTTTCACGAGCGGAACCGTTGCCAAAAGAGCCGCCGTCGGGTAGCAGCCCGGGTTGGCCACAAGCCGGGCGCCACGCACGGCCGCCCGGTTGAGCTCGGTCAGACCATAAACCGCCACGGCCTGTAAACCGATCGCCCGGTGTTCATGCCCGTACCACTCGGCATAGGTCTGCGGATCGCGCAGGCGGAAATCGGCCGATAGATCGACGATACGCAAGTGCGGGGGTAGGCTGGCGATGATGTCTTGCGTCGTGCCATGGGGAAGGGCGCAAAACACGAAGCCGAGAGCCGACCAATCCACCTCGTCGATTCGGACCAGTGATGGCAGGTCAAGGCCACCCAGATGCGGAAACACATCGTCGAGTGGCTTGCCTGCGTGCCGATCCGCCGTGAGAACACGGAGATCAACCTGCGGATGACGCAGGAGCAGGCGAACCAAGTCGGCCCCAGTGTAACCGCTTGCCCCCAAAATGGCGATGGCCGCCTTTTGCTGATCTACCGACATAATCTTGCCCCGCTACCCCGGTCAGGGTCCACAACGATGGTGGACCGCGGCATTGTGACTGCCGTCTGCCGTCCGGTCCAGCATGCCGATGCGTCGATCGGCCACACCGACGATCATCCGCGGTCGGCCGGATCAGCGCTTGGAGAATTGGAAGCTACGTCGGGCCTTGGCTTTGCCATACTTCTTGCGTTCCACCGTGCGGCTGTCGCGTGTGAGAAAACCGGCGGTCTTGAGGGGGCTGCGCAAGGGGGGTTCAAAATACGTCAATGCCTTGGCAATGCCATGGCGCACCGCCCCGGCCTGGCCGGACAGGCCACCACCCTTCACCGTGCAATAGACGTCGTACTGTCCGGTTCGGTTGACCACTTCGAATGGCTGGTTAATGATCATGCGCAACACCGGGCGCGCGAAATAAATGTCGAGATCACGCCCATTGACGGTGATCTTACCGCTGCCAGGTTTGATCCAGACACGCGATACCGCGTCTTTGCGCTGGCCAGACGCATAGGCACGACCATACTGATCAAGCTTGGGCTGTACCTCGATGGCCTCGGGGACCATCCCGCTGGCGCCGTCCGCGCCGTCACGCAGGTCCTTCAGGCTGTTGAGGGTAAGTGTCGGCGAGGCCATCGATCAGGCGCTCCTTTTGTTCTTGCTGTTCCGGTTGGCCAGGTCCAGTTCGACCGGTTGCTGCGCCTGGTGAGGGTGAGTCGGTCCGGCGTAGACTCGAAGGTTGCGCATCTGTTGGCGGCCCAGTGGCCCACGCGGCACCATACGCTCCACAGCTTTGGCGATGACACGCTCCGGAAAGCGGCCTTCCAGAATCTTGCCTTTGGAAAGGCCCTTAATGCCACCCGGATACCCGGTGTGCCAGTAGAAGATGTCATCATGCCATTTGCGCCCGGTCAGATGCACCTTCTCCGCATTGATGACGATGACATTGTCGCCGCAATCAAGATGGGGGGTGTAAGTCGGCTTGTGCTTGCCACGCAGGATATTGGCCAAAAGGCTGGCCAGGCGACCGAGCACCATGCCCTCGGCATCGACGACGAACCACGTTTTGTCGATTTCCGATTGTTTCAGAAACATTGTTTTCATCGGAGCCCACTCCGCCACCGTCAAGATTTGACGCTCCTTGAGAGCCGTGTGTGTAGTCTGCATGACAATCGAAAGTCAATGAGATAACGCCATCAACAGAACGTCTTATTTGCAAGGTATTCAGATACCGCAGACTGGGCACCTTCAGGCTGGTCCGTTCCGCCGCCCACTGTCGTCAACCCGGTAATGCTCGACGGCCACCGAAACCGGCCGGTGCGGCGGGATTGAATAGGTGCCGGTGGCGTGCGCGACGGGGTCGGTTTCGCCATCGGAAAACATCATCACCTCGCCATAGGCCAAGCGTTGCCCCAATTTGAGCACTCGGGCCTCGCCGAGTACATCGACCGGTGCCGGTCGGCGTAGGAAGTTGAGTGTCATGCTGGTGGTCACAGTCAGTTCCAACGGGCCGATCAGCGTCAATACGGCGCCGAACAAGGCGAAGTCAGCCAGCGTAAAAAGCGCCGGGCCAGCGACTGTGCCGCCGGGCCGGATGACATGTGGCTGATACGGCATACGCATGCGTAGCGTTCCATTGCCAACGGCTTCGGTCAGGATGCCCAGTTGGGCCACCAGAGGAACGCCGTCGCGGGCAATCCGGTCGAGGGCTTCGGCGCTGATCTGGCTCTGGTCGCTCATGGCGCATCCCGGCGCAACGGGGAGGGGGCTTGACGCATGCATCCGAAGCTTGCATCGCAATTTGCGAAAGTACTCTGCCTGTGACGCTCGGAATTGCCAGGCTAGCACGCTCCGAGATTGGCACAGCCATTGCTTCTCAGACCAATCATCTGCGAGTATATCTGAGGTGCAAGAAACATGGCCGCCGGTCTTGCCAAAGACGACCCCGCACTCTTGGTTCGAAGGGCCTACACCATTGCGTTAATGCAGGCATTGGGCGCAGGGATCGCACGGGCCGATGCCAAGCATATGGCGCTCTTGGCCACTGCCGACGCAGTGGGCCGCATTCTGGGTCGGCCGGTACGACTGAAGGAAGTGCTTGATCTGCTCGACATGTCGGGCATAGCCGCCATGCAAAACGTAAAGGCGAAGCTCTCCGAGCCTAGCGCCGAAAAGGGTCTGGCCGACGCCAACGGGGTCGAGGCACGCGCGTAGACGGTGACTTAGCACCAGATCGATCGGGCCGCTCGCCTGCCGTCACGCCACCAGGTACGGCCGATCGTGCCAGTCAGGCCGCTGTCACGGCCCGTCGGTTCTGTTCTCGCGTTTTGCGCAGGGCAATGCCGGGGAAGTCGTCCTGGGTGCGGTTCAGATGCCAACCGTTGCGTGCCAAGAAAACCAAGGCCCCATCATGGTCTTCGGCCAGGCTCACTCGATTCGCATCGATGAAGCGTTTCACCAGGTGCGGATCATCGCATTCCACCCAACGGGCCGTCTCCAGACCAGCGGATTCGAACCGGGCAGCGACGCCGTATTCGGCCTGAATGCGTTCGGATAGCACTTCGAATTGCAGTGGCCCGACCACACCGACAACCCAGTCAGAACCAAGCAGCGGCTTGAACACCTGGCTCACGCCTTCCTCGGCGAAATGCTCCAGGGCCTTGCGCAGGTGCTTGATACGCATGGGGTCATCGGGCCGCACTTTTTGCAGGTGCTCAGGTGCGAAGCTGGGCACGCCGGTGAAGCGAAGGGTCTCGCCCTCCGTCAATGTGTCACCAATGCGCAGTGAGCCGTGATTGGGGATGCCAATAATGTCGCCGGGCCAGGCATCCTCGGCCAATTCTCGGTCGCGCGCCAGGAACAACACGGCGTTGTTCACCGCAAGCGTCTTGCCCGAGCGCATGTGCCTGAGCTTGATGCCACGTTTGAAATGCCCGGAACAGAGCCGCAAGAAGGCGATGCGGTCTCGGTGATTTGGGTCCATGTTGGCCTGGACCTTGAAGACGAAACCGCTGACTTTGCTCTCGGTTGGCGCCACGGCGCGCTGTTCGGCCGGCTGCACGCGCGGTGGCGGTGCCATGCGGCCCAGTCCATCGAGGAGCTCGCGTACACCGAAGTTGTTAATGGCGCTCCCGAAGTACACCGGAGTGAGGTGACCCGCCCGGTACCCGTTGAGGTCGAAATCCGGGCACAAGCCACGCACCATCTCCACGTCTTCGCGCAGCTTGGTGACGGCATGGCTCGGCAAAGCCCGATCCAGGGCCGGGTCGTCGAGACCGTGGCACGGTGTGCCAGCATCGATCACGTCGCCCTTGGTCTTGTCCATAAGGACCAAGTGGTCACGGAACAAATCGTAACAGCCGAGGAAACCCTGTCCCATTCCAATCGGCCAACTGGCCGGTGTCACATCCAAGGCCAAGTCCTGCTCGATCTCGCTTAACAGGTCGAAGGGATCGCGGGATTCGCGGTCGAATTTATTGATAAAGGTGAAGATCGGCACGTCGCGCAGGCGGCACACCTCGAACAGTTTGCGGGTTTGACTTTCGATGCCCTTGGCACCGTCGAGCACCATCACGGCACTGTCGACCGCGGTCAGTGTCCGGTAGGTGTCTTCCGAGAAGTCTTCGTGGCCGGGCGTATCGAGCAGATTGAAGGTGCAGTCGCCGTACTCGAATGTCATGACCGACGCACTGACCGAGATACCACGCTGGCGTTCGACTTTCATCCAATCCGAACGAGCTCGGCGCTGCTCTCCTCGTGCCTTGACGGCACCAGCCATTTGGATAGCGCCGCCAAACAGCAAGAGCTTCTCGGTCAGAGTCGTCTTGCCGGCGTCCGGGTGGGCGATGATGGCGAAGGTACGCCGGCGAGCGACGGGATCGTTAACAGCACGCATGCAGTTCTTGCAAGGAAAAGGGGGGACGGCAACCGACCGCAATCTCTACCCGATTCGAGACGGCAGCGCCACCGCCGGATCGTCGGTCACCGTCGCCGGAGCGGCACAGCGCCGATGGCTGTCGAGGCACCTCAGGTCGACACTCCCCGGTACGTTCCGGGCGCGGACGTTGATCGCACGCATCTTCCGGTCGTTTCTCGACCGCCATCCCATCACCGCGAGCGATCTTCGGCATCGTCATGCGTGCTTGTCTGCGTTGTGCCAGTCTGGGTGGGCAGATCGAACCGGTGGTCTACCAAGAAGACATGGCCACGATGCTGCGCGACGACACCGGCGCGGTGATGGGCGGGCCAGCGATGGAAGAGGCATGGGCGCGCCGACGGCTGCGCTGTCGCCAGGACCTGTTGCGCCGCCAGGGCCTCACCGATGTGGCCGACGCGTTGACGGCCCGGTATCATTCGCGAGCCCGTTGGAGCGGCGCCATTCCGATCGGTTTACCGGGCGGCCATCGACACAACACGTGATCGGCGAAAGTTGGTAGGGCATGGCTTCCGAGTTCAGTCATTGGCGGACAGCCGTCACCGTCCCGGCCAACCACGCTGCGCGGTTCGAAGCCCTGCTGGGAGAGGGGGCAATGGCCGTCGCCAGTTTCGAGGTCGCCGGTGACCCGGCATTCTGGCTGGTCGAAGCGACTTCGGAACGCAAGCCTGATCTGTTCGCGCTTTCGCTCAAGCTTGCTGTCCTGGCTCGGGCGTGCGGGATTGCGGACCCCGACCTGGTGGCCGAGCATGTGCCGGCGACCGACTGGCTGGCCAAGGCTTACCAAGGCTTCCCGGCACGCCGGGTCGGCCGGTTCTTCATCTATGGTTCGCACTGGCAAGGTCCAGTGCCGTGGGCCACGGTGCCGATTACGCTGGATGCAGCGCTGGCGTTCGGCTCGGGGGAGCATGAAAGCACGCAGGGCTGCCTTCTGGCCATCGATGCTCTAGCCAGCCGCGGGAAGGGTTGGTGGCGCGGACGACGCCGGACGCTCGACATGGGAGCCGGCAGCGGCATCCTCAGCATCGCACTCGCCAAGACGGCGCCCGTGGCCGTTGACGCCGTCGACATCTCGGCCGATTCGGTCGCATCGGTGACGGCCAACGCACGACGCAACGGTGTGGGGCGACGGGTCCACGCCGGTTGGGGGGACGGCATGCGTGCATCGCATTTACGCGGTCGCAGCCCCTATCGCCTGATCGTTGCCAACATTCTTGCCCGTCCGCTCACGGCATTGGCACCAGCGTTGGTCGGACGGCTCGACAAGCGTGGGGCTGTCGTGCTTTCAGGCCTGGTGCGCTGGCAGGAGGCGCGCGTTCTGGCCAGTTATCGCGACCAAGGACTGGTTTTACGTCGGCGCATTCGTCTCAACGCCTGGTCGACGCTGGTCTTGGCTCGGCCGGGCAGGCGCGTGCCACCGACGGCCCGGGCCGACCATGCCCTCGCCGTGTGCTGGCATGGCGACACGGGGGCAAACGACTCGTCGGCTGACCAGAACGACGGCACGGCCGCACGACCCTGACGCATTCATCTTGCCCGACTGGCGTGGTAAATGGCACCAACGTGTGGCCGTGGCGTCCAAGACACGCCAGGACTATGGAGCCCGAAGCAACCGTAAGGAATCAAGGGATTGGCTAAGGTGTCGGGTCGACATACGGTATCGGTCGGCGATCGGTTCACGCGTGCCGGCCAGCCGTCGAAGATCTACGTCGTCACGCGGATCGACGAAAGACCACATCATCCTCCCCACGCGCGCTTGCAAGCGCTGACGTCGACCCATGAGGAGATCACCATTGCCGTTGGCACTCTTCTGGATCGCCGCTTCTTCGCTCCCGGCCCGCTGGAGTAGGCCCCGGTCAGGCTGGCTCATCCCGGCAGACCGTGGGTCGAAAACAGCGGCTGCAGAAGGTCACGCAGTCGTTCGAGTGCACGTTTTTCCAACTGCCGGACCCGGTCTTTCGACAACCCAAGATCACGGCCGATCGCCTCGAACGTCCGAGCCGCGTCTGATAGATAGCGATCCCGAATGATTGCCGCTTCGCGCGCCGGAAGCATGGCCAGGGCACCATCGATCAGCGTGGACCAAAATCGGGCAACTGAATTGTCCGCGGCAATGTCTTCCGGCGACTGGGAGGGATCAACCATGCGGTCCGCAAGCGACGAGCCGACGTGGTCGGCATCGTGACCCGACGGAACGGCCGCATCCAGCGAATGGTCCGAACCGGCGATGCGGCGGGCCAGACCGGTGACTTCGGCCACCGAGACATTGAACCGGTGCGCCAAGGCGGCGAGGACGTCATCGCCGATGTGTTCCGGGTGGCCAACAGCACGGGCCCCGGCCTCACGCCGTAGGACAAAGAACAGGGATTTGTGTGCAGCCGTCTTGCCAACCCGGACCAGGGACCACGAGCGCACCACATAATCCTGAATCGCGGCTCTGACCCACCACATGGCGTAGGTAGCAAGACGGGCGTCGTGGTCAGGGTTGAATTTCCGCACGGCTTGCAACAGGCCCACGGTGCCTTCTTGAATCAAGTCATTGAGCGGAAATCCGAGCCGCCCATAGCCGCGCGCAATGCTGATGACCATGCGCAGGTGGCTGACCACGAGCTGCTGCGCGGCCGCGGCATCACCGGAGGCGGCCCGTTTGGCCAATGCCCGTTCCCGATCCGGCGTCAGGAACGGCGTTTCGCGGGCGCGTTTCAAGAGCAGATTGGCCAAGACCGGGGACTCGTCTGGGATTTCTGGACGGCGGCATGCACGAACAGCGCGATGAGCGATCATCTGCAATCATACGCGGCGCGGGTCCGTCAACCTTAGGCTGCTTGCGGGCATTTGGCGACTGCGGTTGCCGGCTCTATGTTAAGCGCAGGAAACCACCCAATGCGCAGCGACAGGACCTGAACCCATGCAGGATATCGGCGAGCGGCTCTTGCAGTCGGCCATGGATTGGGCCGCCGAAGCCGGATGGCATTCCGTCACCGTGATCGGGCTGGCCGCCCGCGCGGATGTGCCGGCAGTCGACGTTTATCGGCGCTTCACCGATAAGGCGGCGGTTTTGGCCGGCTTGATGCGCCACATCGACGAGCGGGTTCTGGCCGACGGCCCGGTTGACGATGCCGAGGACGGCCTTCGCGACCGTCTCTTCGAGGTCTTGATGCGTCGATTTGACGCACTTCGACCCTATCGTGCTGGATTGCGTATGGTTTTGCGTGACCTGCGCCGTGCATCGTTGGACACGGCGCTGGCAGGGCCGGCTCTGTTGCGTTCCATGGCGTGGATGGCGGGTCTGGCGGGGATGTCGACAGATGGGGTCGTGGGCCGTCTGCGCCTGCTCGGCCTGGTATCGATCTATTTGACAAGTTTCGCAGTTTTTGTCGAGGACGACACTGAGGATCTGTCACGCACGATGGCGGAAGTGGACCACCGTCTGCGTCGTGGCATGGAGTTCCTAGACGGGGCAGGCTGTTGTCGCAGGCGCGGACACAGGGTCGCGGGCGGATTGTCGACAGAGGATCGATAGATTTAGAATCACTTCAGCTCGGCACATCACGCCACAAGCCTTTGCTGCACCGCACAAAAAACTTCCTTGACGAAGCATCGGATGGTCAGCATATATGGGTCGTGATAGCGCTGCAGTGCAGCAAGGACGTTGGCGGCGAAGGTGTGGGTGCCGCCCCCCAATTTGAGATCAGGAGATTCGGAGCATGGCAAAACAAGGCGCGTACCCGTTCTTCGAGATGGATGTCTCCAAGATGATGTCCGATTTCAAAGTCCCGGGCGTTGACATCGAAGCCATCATGGCCTCGCAAAAGCGCAACATCGAAGCCGTGACGGCTGCCAACCAACTGGCTATCGAGGGCATGCAGGCGGTCGTACGGCGTCAGGCTGAGATCCTGCGTCAGACCATGGAAGAAACCAGCGCCATGGTCACCGAAATGATGAGCGCCGGCTCGCCGGAAGACAAGATGGCCAAGCAGGCCGAATTGGTGAAGACCGCTTTCGAAAAGGCGCTCGCCAACATGAAAGAACTGGCCGAAATGGTCGCCAAGTCGAACACCGAGGCGTCCAACGTCATCAGCCAGCGGGTCAGCGAGAGCTTGGAAGAACTGAAGGCGCACATGGCCAAACTCGCGGCCGACAAAAAGGCCTGATTGGCTGAAGTGTCTGATCGGTCGAAGGACTGACAAGAGAATTCTCCGGGTACGTCAGAGCGCATAAACAGAAGGCCGCCCTTGGGGCGGCCTTCGGATTCTGGGGCCTCGGCGACGTGACGTTCGGTCATGCCGGATCGGCCACCCTACGCCCCTTAGCGTGGGTCTTGGCAGGGCCCTCAATCAATCTGGGGGCAGGGATCGAGACACGAATGTCGACCGACGGCGCCACGAGGATGACCTCACCCGACCGGTGGTCGGACGGTTTGACAAAGCTTAGGACGATCGAGGCGACGCGACGGCAGTCTGTCATAGTGGCGCTCGGTCGCGGGTGGTCTCTAAATTCCCGCAATTCTGACGGCTGGCCAGACCGCGCCGCATGACGTGCGAAAGCCACTGACCTAAACGACCTGCCCTGATCTGTCACGCTGGTCAGCACGTGTCAGCCAACACCACGCCCGTCGGTGTAGGCATCCCGAGAGGATCGCGCATCCACCGAATAGTGGCGAACGGCGGGTCGAACACCGGATGCCCGACACACGCGGCGCAACCGACGAGCGCCTGTCTCTTGAGGGCCATGTCAACCTGGCTGCTCTGTTCCGTTTTAAAACTGCGGTTATTCCCTTGCTGCCGTGATCGGTGTCGGGATAAGGAAAGTGCCCCGGGTTCGTCCGGTCGCGACACTTTGGCCGAGACGAGGCTGCGCCACCCGGCACGCTGTCGTGTGAGCACCTGTTCGTGCGTTCCTTTGGGGGGTGTCATGGAAGCGATTTTTGGCTCGACCAGCACGCTGGTCGGCCTAATTCTTAGTTTGAGTGTTCTCATTTTGGGTATCGTTCTGGCATTCGGCGCTAGTTCCGTTGCCTCCGCCGCGCGCAAGACGGCCGAGGAGTGCCGCCGGTCGGTCGACGCGGCGCGGCAAATGAACAAGGACGCGGAACACTTGGTTGGCGCATTGAGGGAATTGATTGCCGACCTACGCCAAGAAGTCAGCGAGTTGCGCGCCGGCGGACGCGGGTTTTCGACCGCCGGTCCGAAAGACTTGTTGCCGGCCAACTCATCGGGGACACCTGCGCCGGTCGGCGGTCCGACGACTGTCGCAGTCCTGGCACCACAAACCGAGTTGGTCCCGTCCACCGGCCTTGGGGATGGTGACGAGAGCGGCGACACCTGGGTCGAGAACCGATCCGATGCGGTTGCTGGCTCTTCTGCCGACGTCGACAGCAAGGCGGATGCCACCGTCATGCTGGGTAAAAGTGATTTGTCGCCGAAACCTCGGGACGACTACCACGGCATGCCCATCCTCCGGCTGACCGCTGGTTTGGATAGGGGAAAAGAGTTCAGGCTTCCATTCGACCGAACGACCATTGGTCGGGCGCCAACCAACCGGGTGGTCTTGACGGAGGACAAAGCATCACGCATCCATGCTGAAATTCTCTATGAAAACAATCGTTTCACCCTCAAGGACAATAACAGCACCAATGGTACGGTGCGCAACGGCGCTCCTGTGGCGGAGACACCGCTCGAGTTCGGTGACGTCATCACCGTCGGCAAAACGGAAATGCTGTTCACCTGCGAAGGCTTCGACCTGAAAGGTCAGGACGACAACCGGGCCATCTTTGCCTTCGAACGGATGCTGCAGCGCCAGCCCGACTTTGTCGCCGCGCTCCAGAACCTGGCTTTTCTGCTCGAACGCGATGTTGCACGGCGTGGCGAGGCGCAGAAGGTCTGGGATTTGCTGCAGAAACTCGAGAAGTGAGTTTTGCTGCCAGTGATCCGCCAAGAGGCCAGCCGCCCGTCGGGATGGCTGGCAGTCGAAGGGCCGGCCGATGAAGCTTGATGACGTTTCCGCGGACTCCGAAGTCTCGCTCGATTTGGCACCCCTCATCGATGTGCTGTTCCTGATCGTGCTGTTCTATGCCGTGTCCAGCTCGTTGATCAGCCCCAAGGAGTTGACGGCGCTGCAGGATCAAGTGCAGGTCCTCGCTGACGAGAACGCGGCCCTGGCGGACACCGTGACGAGCCAGGCGGCACACCTCGACCGCCAACGCGGCGATCTGGAGCAAACCGGTGATCTGCTTGTCCAATCCACGGCTCAGTTGGACGAGCGCCGTGCCTTTATCGACCGTCAGCAGAGCACGATCATCGACCTGCGATCGGAATTGGCCACCGTGCGCGGTTGGGTCGAGCAGCAGGGTGAGTCCATCGGCGAACAGAACGCCTATATCCTCGAGTTGGAGAGCGCGCTTTCCGAGGCTGAACGGCGCGTTCAGGAGCGCGATCGGAGTTTGGCCGAAGAGGCTGGCACCGTCACCGATTTGGAAGCGCGTTCGGTTGCCCTTGCTTCGGACCTGGCCGACCGCACCGCCCGGTTGGCGACTGCGACCGCGCATAATGCGGAATTGGAGGCGACCCTCGCTAAGACCCGTCAGGCTTTGGCTGCAGCGCAGCAGCGCTTGGAGCAATTGTTCGACGAACGCGCGGCCCTGGCAGCATTGCTTGATCAGCAAGAGCAGCGTTTGAAAGATAGAGAAAACGCGCTCGCCGCCCTAACGGCTGAACGCGACGCGGCACACCGCGACGTCGAATCCAGCCGACGGCAGTCCGCCGCGCTGGAACGCCAGCGGACGGAAACCCGGGATGCGCTGGAGCAAAGCCGACGCAGCCTGGAAGAAAGCCAAGCAGCCCGGGTGGCAGCCGAGACCATTTTGGCCGAGCGTGGGGCGGCTTTGGCGGAGGCGCAGCAGAGAATCGTTGATCTCGAAACCGACCTGGATGTGGCGACCCAGGCGCTCCTGACCCGCAACCGCGACTTGGAACAGCAACGCACCGCCCTGGAACGCGCACGCACGGACCTGACCGAGACTCGCGCGCACAACCGCGATCAGGCGGAGCGGCTGGTGATCCTGCAGCGCCAGCTCGAGGCGCGTGACCGGGTAGTGGCCGAACGCGAGCACCGCTTGGCAGCCTTGGAGGCGCAACTGGATCGCACCAGCGGCGATCTGGCGGTTGACCGAGCAGCACTGGCAACCTTGCGGGCACGGTCTGAGCAGCTCGAAATCGATCTTGCCGCAACTGTCGACGCGCTCGCGACCCGTAACCGGGAGTTGGAAACCCGAGTTGCAGCCTTGCAAGACGCCCAAACCAGGCTGGCGGCGGCCGAAGCCACCGTGGCCGAGCGTGACGAGACCTTGGTGGCCGAGCGAAACCGTCTCGCGGCCTTGCAGGAAGACCTGCGCATTGCCGCCGAGGTGCTGGCCGCTCGCACTGCGGATTTGGAACGCCAGCTCGCCGAGCTTGATGCGGCAGTCGCCGAAAGGGAAGACGCGCGTCGGGCCCTGGCCGAGCAGAGCGATCGCCTGATCGTAGCAGGAGAGCAACGACAGGACTTGCAACGGCGTCTCGACGAAACCGAACAGGCGAACCGACAGAGTCTGGCCGACGTGGCATCCCTAAAGGCGGACTTGGCATCCGCCCACCAGGACTTGGCGGCTTCGGCCGTGGCACTGACGGCTGCGGCTGCGGAACAAGAGACGCTCCGACAGGCCCTTTTGGAGCAGGATGCGCTACTTGAGCAACGCGGTACTCAGCTTGCCTCGTTGCAACGCACGGTCGAAGACATGCGCACGGCGCTCGCGGCCCGCGAAGTAGCCACTGCCGAAACGGGCGCGGCGGTGACCGAGCAGGTGGTCCATCTGACCGCGCAACGGGTCGCCTTGGAACGGCGTCTGGCGGAACGAGAAACAGCCCTGGCCGAACGCGAACAGGCGCTGACCGCACTCCGACAGCAGCACCAGGCCGATGGTGCGGCCGCACAAGAGCGCATCTCCACATTGCTGGCCGACGTGGCCGATCAACGCACGGCAGCGGCCAAACTGGCCACCGAATTGGACACAGTCCGGACCAACCTTGGCGCGAGTCGTGACGCGGCTTTGGCCGAGGCTGAAGAACTGGCCGCGCGCGTGGGGACTCTGGAGCAGACATTGGCTGCCCGAGACACCGCCCTTGCCACGCTTCGACGTGATGGGATGGCTGCGAGCGCCGCAGCAGCGGCCAGCGCCGCGGAATTGGCTTCGGCCGAGCAAAGGGTGGCATCACTCCAAGCGGCACTGACGGCAAGCCAGGCAGACAAATCCAGACTACGCCAGGACCTGGACAAAGCACGGGCGGACCTGGCGGTTGCCCAAGACAGCGCCGGGACTCGGTTGGAAGCCATGGGGGTCCGCTTAGCCCGGGTGGAGCAGAGCTTGGCGGAACGGGATGCCGCGTTGACGGCGGCCCACATCGAGGTGCAGGACGCCCAGACGGCGCAGGCGGTCTTGCTGGAACGTATCGGTCACCTTGAGGCCGAACGCGACCAGCAAGCAGTCACCCTTGCGGAGACCGTCGATCAGTCCATGATCCGGAACCGCCAGCTCGCGGGGCTGGAGGAGACACTGGCAGCGGCCAATCGGGCGTTGGCGGAACGCACACAAGCGCTCGAGGCGGCGTTGGCCGCGCGCCAGGCGTCGGCTCAGGACCAGGAGGCCACCGCGGCGGCCTTGGCACAGGTCAACCGCACTCTAGCAACCGAATCGGCCCGAGCGGACGGTTTAGAAGCAACGCTGGCCGCGGCCAATCGCGCTCTGAACGCCCGTAATCGCGACCTGCAGGAGCGGGTTGTGGCTTTGGAATCGCTGCAGGGACGGCTGTCAGAAACGGCCGAACGTGCGGGTACCTTGGACGCCGAAGTGGCCTCATTGCGCGAGGCCCTGGATCGCAGCCAGACCGAATTGAGCGCCCGCGACGCCCAAATTGCCGCCCTGCTTGCGGACGTCGCCGGCTTACAGGTTCGTATCGACCAGCAGTCCGCAGACCTCGTCGGCGGACAGGACCGGATTGCCGGACTGGAGCGATCGCTCAGCGAGGCAAACCGCCGCTTGCAGGAGCGCTTGAAGGCCCTGGAAGCGCGAAACGCGGAGTTGGAAACTTTGACCGGTGAGCTGGTCCAAAGCCGACGACGCCTGGACGAACAGGCAATCGAACTGCAGACCTACCAGGAAATGGCGGAACGAATGCTGGGGGACATGACCCGGCAGTCGGACCGGCACGCCGCGGAGATTGCCGTCGCCGAGGAGAAGGTGCTGGCCGCTGGCCAGCAGATGGCCCGCCTGGCCATCGAGGTCGAACGCTTGCAGCGTTTCGAGGCGGAAGATCTACAGCGTTTGGCCAATGCCCAGATGGCAGAACAACGGGTGAACGAAAACCTACGCTCGCTGATCGAAGACCAGTTTCTCTCGATCAAACGCGACCAAGCGCAACTGGTGCTCGAATTATCGAATCAGATCCTGTTTGCCTCCGGGAGTGCCGATCTGAAGGCGGAGGGTTTGCGCGTCCTCGATCGTATCGGCCGGGCACTGGCTGAGCGCATGCGTGACATGCAAGTGCTGATTGCCGGGCACACCGACAATGTTCCGTTGCGCGGTGGTCGGTATGGCAGCAACTGGGAATTGAGTTCGGCCCGGGCGACCAATGTGGTTGAGTTCTTCGAAGACAGTGTGGGCATGGATCCAAGCCGCTTGGCCGCCATCGGCTATGGCGAATACCGGCCCATCGCGTCCAATGACACACGGGATGGTCGGGCCAGAAACCGGCGCATTGAAATCGTCTTGCTGGCACAATAGAACCAGGCCGTGGAAATCTGGCTACGGCCGGCCCCCCACTTCTTGGGACACACTCCACCGGATCATCCTGTCCGGGTTCGTTTTGACGATCCACCGCCGCTGGCCTGGCGCGGTACCGGAAAGCCGATCGCCAAACGGGGGGGTGTGCCCTGATCTGAACGCCGCAATGGAGCAGGTGACAATGCCCCCCGCCCAACTCGTTTCTTCGCTTACTATCCCGAAGGCAACACGTCTAACAGAAGGAATCCTGCCGGTCGATGTGCCGGAGTGCCGCGGTATCCGTACCAGCGGACTATCGGTGGTGTTCTTGGCGGTGGTGTTCTTGGCCGCGTTTCTGGCGGTGACGGGTTTCTCCGGGTCGGTCAGCGTCACTCTGGCTCAGAATACGCCGTCGGCTGGACTGGCCGAAGCAGGGTCGGCCGATACTGTGATTCAACTTGAAGCCCAGATCGTGGAACTGGAGCAGTCCCTGACCGACAGGGGCGCTGCCTTGGCAACGGCAAAGGCTGAGCGCCAAGCCCTGGGCGAGCAGCTGGCAACCACCGAAGCAGCCCTGGCGGATGCCACGGCGAGTGCCACGGCACAGTCGGCACGGGTGACTCAGTTGCTCACGGCGTTAGCCGACGCCGAAACATCCTTGGCTGAACGCGATATGGCCCTGGCGACCGCTGCGACGGCACAGGACGATCTGACCGATCGGTTGAACGCACTCGACGCGACACTCTCCGAGGCCCAGGCCGCGCTCACCGATGCCGAAGCATCCTTGGCCACCCGGGCCGATCGGGTTGCCGACTTGGAAGCGGACCTGGCACGGTCTGATGCCGTTGTTGCCGAGCGCACGGCGGCGCTCAAGGCGATGACGGCTGACCGGGACGCCCTGGCAGAGAGGATTGCCGTGGCTGACGTTGCTCTGGCGGATGCCTCTGCAACGGTGGAGACCCAGGCCGCGCGCGTGACGGTCCTGGAAGACTCGTTGGCGACGGCCGAGCAGGTGACGGCGGACCAGGCGGCGACTTTGGTGGAGACTGAGCGACGACTGGCCGAGACCGACGCAGCGCTGACCGCGACGACCGCCGAGAGTGCGAAACGGCAGGCGCGGATCGAGGCGCTTGATGCCGAGCTACAGGCGACGCAAGCTCTGTTGGCACAACGTGACCGGGCCTTGGCCGTGACGGTTGACGAAAGTCGCACTTTGGCCGACCGCCTGTCTGAGAGTCAGGCGGCGCTGGCGGCCGCGCAGCAGGTGGCGGCAGGCCTGTCCGCCGATTTGGCGGCAATGGCCGAAGCGAACGAGCGTGTTCTCGCGGAAACAATGGCACGCGTGCGGGCACTCACGGAAGAAGTCGCTCGTCTTGAGCCGTTCGAAGCTCGGGAGTTGGAACGCGTCGCCAAAGCGGAGGCAGCTCAGGCCACGATCGAGGCCTCTTTGGCCGAACTGATGGCGGCCGGAACGGTGACGGTCGCTCGGGACCGGGATCGCCTGGTGGTTGGCTTGTCCGACCAGATTCTGTTCGCGTCCGGCAGTGCGAATCTGCGGCAGCAAGGCCTCGCGGTGGTGCGCCGCGTTGGTGGCTCGTTGGCCGAAAGCCTGGATGACGTCCAGGTCATGGTGGCCGGTCATACCGACAACATCCCCTTGCGCGGCGGCCGCTACAGCAGCAACTGGGAGCTGAGTGCGGCCCGGGCGAGCCATGTGGTGGAAGCGCTGGAGGCGGATGTCGGCATCGACCCGGGCCAGTTGGTGGCGGTCGGCTACGGCGAGCACCAGCCGGCAGCTTCGAACGAGACGTCGGATGGCCGTGCCCGCAACCGCCGCATCGAAATCATGCTGCTGCCGCAATGACCCGGTGATGGCCGGATGTGCCGCTCGGGCCCTGATGAAAAGGAACCGCATCGATGAATGACACGTCGATCACGGATCAGTTTCAGGACAATGTCGCCATGATCCTGGACGCAATCCAAGCGGGTGGGTTCATCGTCTATGTGCTGCTGGCCATGCTAGCCTGGTGCGTGTTCATCGTCATGATCAAACACGCCCAATTGCGGCGCAGTCGGCTGATTCGGCCGGATGTGGTGCGTCATATCCAGGATCTGTTGCTCAACGGCAAGCTGGCCGAAGCGACAGCCTACTGTAAAAAGGCCAGTTTCCCTATGGCCCGAGTCATCCTGGCCGGCGTGATCAACTATGACCGTAACGAAGCGGAGATCAAGGAACGGCTGGAGGAGGCTGGGCGCCAGGAAATCCCAGCCATCCGCAGCCATCTGACCACGTTGCGCACACTGGCCGCGGCCGGTCCCCTGGTTGGTCTATTCGGCACCGTGGTCGGCATGATTAGCGTGTTCAGCGTCTTGTCGGAAGGCGGCGTGGTCGAGGCCAGCGAACTTGCGGGCGGCATCTCCAAGGCGCTGATCACCACTGCCACCGGCCTTTTGGTCGCCGTGCCGGCGATCGTCTTCTACAATGACTTTTCGCGGCGTGTGACCACGATCATTGTGGAGATGGAGCGCATCTCGCTTGACATGGTGGCGGTCTTGAAGCGCCGGGCCGGGTAGAGGCGGCTTGGCCCTTGCAGACTCAGCAAGGGACGGAGGCCTGAAGGCCCCCGTCCCTTGTCTATCTCTGGTACCGCTTCACGACCTGAGCAGTGGCGCGACCGGAACCACCAGAGCTGGATCCGGTCACATCGGTTGTGGGAGCGCCGACGCTTCGTCGGCCTCGTGTGCACGCCGGTGCGGGTGGCGCCGTCGGATGGCCACAGCTCCGCGGACGGCGGACGGTGTCCGGTTTTCCCGCTGCCGTGCCGGGGTGACGGGCTGGGCCGACGGGGCGTCGGCCCTCCGGGATGTGGCCACGGCCCGCCCAGAGGTTCATTCTAACAAGAAACTAAGCTTGGCGTGTCCAAATATAGTAGCAAAAGCAAACTTCGCTGCTATATATGCGCTCGGAAAACTGG
>JANQJV010000354.1 GCA_028281465.1 Azospirillaceae bacterium
CAGCCGGCCCGGACCACGCCCAGCAGCCGGCCGCCAAGATGGCGGCGGTCCAGCCGGCAGGGATGCCGGCGCTCCTCGTGCTCCTCGTTCAGTGCCGAAACCGAACCTGTCGTCACTCGCGACGGCGATCATGAACCGTCCCGTCCCGAACCGAGAATGCTCAAATCTCCGCTCAGAACGGCGAACAGCTTCGGCAGGCCGTCCAGACCGGACCGGGCCAAGAGTGCGCCGGTCACGGTCGCGATGGTGGGATTGCTGTGGATGCGCCGATACCGCCATCCCCCCCATTCATGCACCAAACGGAATCGGGCCCGATGCGGTGTTCCGGTCGTGCGGAAGCGCCAGTGACGAGCCTCCTGCCCAGGCACGGCGTAGCGTCGCACGGGGATCAGGGCGCGCCCGCCATCGCTCTTTAGCAGCACCATGGCCATGGCCATCAGCGGTGCCGAAACGGCAATCAATCCGGCAGAAATCATGATGTCGCCGACGCGGGTGAGGGCTGTCAGCATGCTGCGCCGGAGGGAGGGGCGAGGTTCATCCAGGTGCTGTGCCATGAGCATCGTACCCTCCACTCTCTGAGCATGACATGAATTGTGGGATAATTTCCCACGGTCTAACGTGGAAGATAGGTGGGAAACTTTCCCACGTCAAGCGGTTTTCTGCTAAAAGGGTCATCACTGGCCAGTGCCGCCGATCCCGCGTGTTTGAACCAACGCCATGACCGACCCTGTTGATCCGTCCAACACCGCTCTGCCCGGCGTGCCGTCACCATCGCCGGCGTTGGTTGCGGCGCTCACCAGCGCTTTGCGTCCGATCGTGCGCTTATTGATCCGCTGCGGCGTGACCTTCCCGGCCGCTGGGCAACTCTTGAAGGCCGTCTATGTCGACGTGGCCGACCGGGAGTTTCTGCTGCCCGGCCGCCCGCAGACCGACAGTCGGATCAGTGTTCTGACCGGGGTTCACCGCAAGGATGTGCATCGCCTGCGCCGGCAGCCGGTCGCGGCGACGTCGCCAGCGCCCGTGTCGCTCGGCAGTGAGACCATCGGCCGGTGGCTCGGCTCATCGGCGTTCTGCGATGCATCTGGTCGCCCGCTGCCACTGCCGCGGACCAGCCGCGACGGGGAACCGTCTTTCGAACGTCTGGTGCAGTCGGTCAGCACGGATGTGCGTCCGCGTGTGCTGCTCGATGAATGGCTGGCGGCCGGGGTTGTGCGGGTGCGGGACGACGGCTGCATTGTTCTGGTCACCGAGGCGTTCGTACCCCGATCCGACTTTGACGATAGGGTGTACTTCTTCGGCCGCAACCTGCGCGACCATGCGGCGGCGGCGGTCCACAACGTTACCGGTGGGGAGCCGCCATTCTTTGAGCGTGCCGTCTTCTACGATCGATTGCGGCGGACGTCGGTTGCGCATCTGCAGAAGGAAGCGGCCGCGTGCGGCATGGAAACCCTTGTTTCGCTGAACCGGAAAGCCTTGGCACTGGCGGAGACGGACGAAGGCTGCGTTGGGGCGACCCATAGGATCACCATTGGTCTGTATGTGTACGCTATCGATGAAGCGGAGGAACCGGGGCGGGAGGGTGGTCGCGGTCAGGGGGATGTGTAATGGCTGGACGGACCTTTGACATCCGTATCGCCGGGTTCTTGGCTCTGCTGCTGGTCGGCTGCGTTGGCTCCCCGGTCCAGCAGGCCGGCTTCGAACAGACCGACCGGGGCATCGGCGGCACCGGAATTGGTATTGACACCGTGGACCGGGGCATTGGCGGTACGGGCATCGTCGGCACGCTGACCGGGTTCGGCAGCATCTGGGTCAACGGATTGCGCATCGCTGTGCCGGATACGACGGTGCTGACCATCGACGGGCAGCCGGCCACGGACACCATTCTGGCCCGCGGTCAAACGGTTTCGGTTCTGGTCGCCGACGCACCCCGGGGCACCGTGGTGGCAACGCCGATCTGGTCGGCTGAGCGCATTGACGTTTGGCATGCCGTGATCGGACCGGTCGAAACCGCTGACGTACAGACTCAGATGCTGCGGGTGCTCGGTCAGAGCGTCGTTGTCCCGGCCGGTGTGCAACCGCCAGCGCCCGGTACTTGGGTGGCTGTCAGTGGGCTGCGGCGGACCGATGGCGTCATCGTGGCCACGCGGTTAGCGAGCGCGACACCAGGACAGTGGCGGTTACGTGGACTGGTTGATGGTGTGGCGCCCGGACGGCTGAGCATTGGAGCCCTGACTTTGGATTGGCCGGCCATATCGGACACCGTGGATGGCGGGCCGACGCTGGGCCAATGGGTTGAGGGTGTGGGAGATTTCGTGCATGGGCGTCCGGTCGCGTCGGCGGTGACACCGGTTCGGCTTCCGGCGCCTGGGCTGACTCGGCTCGTTCTCGAAGCCTTCGTCGGTCCCGGCGGTCAGCTGGTCTCTGCCGCATCCGGCGTGGATGTGGTGCTCACCGGGGTGGCGGCCGGCACCCGTTTCGTCGTCGACCTCCGTCTTGATCCGAATGACGACGATGAACGCGGGCAGATCGTTGGCGCCGTTCCCGCCGAGTCCGTGCCACAAGGCCGCCCTGACCGGGCAGCCGGATCGACACCGGGACCTGCGCCGAAATCGGGACTCGCGCATGGCGGGCCGGGCGTGCGGTCGGACCGACGGTCGCAGCGCGATGGAGACCGCGGTGGTCGCGAGCGAGGTGATCGCGACGGTGGGGAGGGCCGGCGGTGAGTCCGGCCCTTCGAGGGCGCCGAGCGACCAGGCCGGTTCGCCGGAGTGGTCACGGGCGCTGGTGTGTGGCTATACGGACGGCAAGAGTCGGCTTGATTGTTGCGCTGCAGCAACATTATGTTACGCGAATGCGCCATTTGGCCTTGCCGACCGCCCATCCGTTTCCGGTGGGGGCCGGCTGGCCAACCGGTGCACGCTCGGTGCCGGTGCAACTGGCGCCCAACAAGGAACCAACCACTGTCCTGGGGAGGACGCGATGCAACTCAGCCGCGACGATCTGCGTGCCGCGTATCAGCGCATGTGTTTGATCCGTACGTTTGAAGATACGGTTCACGAGGAATTCTCAGCCGGTAACATTCCCGGTTTCGTTCATCTCTATGCCGGCGAGGAGGCGTCGGCCGTGGGAGTGTGCTTGCATCTGGATGAGCGCGATGCCATCGCCTCGACCCATCGTGGCCATGGCCATTGCATTGCCAAAGGATGCGATCCGCAGGCCATGATGGCGGAAATTTACGGCCGCAAGGATGGGTTGTGCGGTGGCAAAGGCGGCTCCATGCACATTGCCGACCTGTCCAAAGGCATGATGGGCGCCAACGGTATTGTCGGTGGCGGCCCGCCCCTGGTCTGCGGCGCTGCTCTGTCGGCCAAGTACCGCAAGACCGGCGGTGTGGCCGTGGCTTTCGTGGGCGATGGTGGGTCCAACCAAGGGACGACCTTCGAGAGCTACAACCTGGCGAAAATCTGGAACCTCCCTGCGATCTTCATCATCGAGGACAACGGCTACGCGGAGTCCACGGCATCGGGTTGGTCGGTGGGGGGCAGCCAGGTCGGCCGGGCGCAGGGGTTCGGCATGCCGGCGACCGAGGTAGATGGCCACGACTTCTTCGCCGTCTGGGAAGCGGCGCGCGAGGCCATCGACCGCGCCCGGAGCGGGCAGGGGCCGAGCCTGCTGCATGTTCGCCTCAACCGCTACTACGGCCATTTCGAAGGCGACGCGCTCACCTACAAGGCACCGGGAGAACTGGAGAAGGTCAAGATGGAGCAGGACGCACTCATGCTGTTCCGTCGTCGTGTTACCGAGACGGCGCTCTTGGATGGTGGCGAGCTGGACGCGATCGAACGCGATGCCGAAGCCCAGATTGCGCACTGTTTGGCCTCGGCCAAAGCGGCCCCGATGCCGACCGAAGCCGATCTGATGACCGACGTCTACGCCGACTACGCGTCCTGAAGGAGAGCCATCGCCATGCCGATGAAAAGCTATCGCCAAGCCGTCAACGAGGCGCTCCGGCAAGAAATGGAGCGCGATTCTCGGGTGATCTTGATGGGGGAGGACGTGGCCGGCGGCGCTGGTGCGCCTGGCGAAGATGATGCCTGGGGTGGTCCGCTTGGCGTGACCAAGGGGTTGGAACCGATTTTCGGCCGCGAGCGTGTGCTGGATACGCCCATTTCTGAAAGTGCGTTCATTGGCTGCGCTGCCGGGGCGGCCGCCACCGGTCTTAGGCCCGTGGCTGAGCTGATGTTCGTCGATTTCATGGGCGTGTGCTTCGACCAGATCTTCAACCAGGCTGCGAAGTTCCGCTACATGTTTGGTGGCAGGGCGACGACGCCATTGGTCATTCGCACCATGTACGGTGCCGGATTCCGCGCCGCCTCGCAGCACAGCCAATGCCTGTACCCCTTGTTCACACACATTCCGGGGCTCAAAGTGGTGCTGCCATCCAACGCGTACGAAGCCAAGGGTCTGTTGATTCAAGCAATCCGCGACGATGACCCTGTGATCTTCTTCGAACATAAGGCGATGTACGACGAGGAAGTAGACGTACCGGACGAGTCATACGCCATTCCGTTCGGGGAGGCCAACGTCACGCGGGAAGGGGACGACTGTACGATTATCGCCTTCGGTCGCATGGTCAATCTGGCCAATCAGGCCGCCGACAATCTGGGCAAATCGGGGATCACCTGCACGGTGGTCGACCCGCGGACGACCTCCCCCTTGGACCGGGAGACGATTCTGGACACGGCGGGAGAGACGGGCCGCGTGGTGGTGGTGGACGAAGCCCACCCGCGTTGCAACATGGCCACCGACATCGCGGCTCTGATCTGCGAACACCGCTTCGCCGACCTGAAAGGCCCGATCAAACAGGTGACCGCTCCGCATGCCCCGGTGCCGTTTTCTCCGGCGCTGGAGGACCTGTACATTCCGGGTGTGCCGAAGATCGAAGCGGCCGTCCGCGAACTCTGTGGCAAGGGTCACTAAGCCGGCCGTGCGGTGCGGGGCACGGTCCCCGCACCGCACGGTCCCGAGGCATCTGTTTTCGCAGTGCTTGTCATTGCCGGATGGAGCACCCCCGTGAGTGCAATCCAGAACATCGTCATGCCCAAATGGGGCTTGGCCATGCAGGAAGGCCTGGTGGCGGCCTGGCATGTGCCGGTCGACGCCGTGCTCGAGGCCGGCCAGGATCTCTTGGATATCGAGACATCGAAGATCGCCAACGTCTATGAAAGTCCGGTCAGCGGACATTTGCGCCGCATCGTCGTCGCGGCCGGCGAGACCGTGCCGGTCGGGGCGTTGCTCGGCGTCTGCGCCCCGGCCAGCGTGTCCGACACCGAGATCGACGCCCACGTCAAGGCCTTCCAGGACAGCTTTGATTGGGACGGTGCCAAGGCGGACACCGGGCCTGAGCCGGAGACGGCGGAGACCACCGCCGGTCGCCTGCGTTTTCTGCGGATGGGCGACGGCGACGGTCCGTCCATGCTGTTTCTGCATGGGTTTGGCGGCGACCTGAACACCTGGTTGTTCAACCAGGAGGTGGTTGCCCAGAGCGGACGCACCATCGCGCTCGATCTGCCCGGGCACGGCGGTTCGACCAAGGATGTCGGCCCCGGGGACCTGGTCACCCTGGCCGGCGCCGTGATGGCGCTCATGGATCACCTGTCCTTGCCGTCGGCCCATCTGGTCGGCCATTCCATGGGTGGAGCGACGGCGCTCCTCGTTGCCTTGGAGCGCCCTGATCGCGTCGCTAGCCTGACCTTACTCGCCCCGGGTGGCTTCGGACCGGCCATCAACATGGACTACATCAATGGCTTCATTGCCGAGAAGCGGGCGAAGAAACTGCGGGCCGTCCTGGAGTTGTTGGTGGCCGACCCGACGGCGATCACGGCGGAGATGGTTGAGGAGGTGATCAAGGTCAAACGGTTGGACGGTGTTGACGCGGCGCTCAAGACCCTGCGCGACGGGTTGTTCCCCGGCGGCACCCAGGCCATCGACCTCAGGGACCGCCTGGCTGCGCTCCTCTGTCCGGTGCGCGTGATCTGGGGCCGTCGTGACCGCATTCTGCCTGCCAGCCAAGCCGACGGCGTGCCCGCCAGCATTCGGGTGACGCTCCTGGATGCCGCCGGCCACATGCCCCACATGGAATCGGCTGCCACTGTGAATGCCCTGTTGCAGGAGGTGATGACATAGGGCGCACCGGGCGGACCCTTGCCATCCCGGACAGGACGGTCGGTGCGGACCGGTGGGGCGCCTGTCCGGGACAAGGTGACCGAAGCAAAGGCCCCTCACCATGGGCGATGCCGCCGACGCCGCTGACCGCTATGCCTGGGTGACCGATCGGGTCACCTGCTTCGTGCTGCGCGCCACAGTTCGCGTACAACGCGACGGAGCTGGGCGACAGAACCGGTCGGTCCGCCAGTGTTGCGGCCATGCCAGGTGGTCCGACCGTTGCGACGCAGGCCCGGGGTGTGCCGAAGGGCTCAGACCAACGGCCCGAAACAATGACCGGTCGTCGGGCTGCCCTGTTTCGGAGCGCCGGCCTCCTTGCCGGCTGGACCGCCGGCTTCCAGCCGGCCCGGACCACGCCCAGCCGCCGGCCGCCAAGATGGCGGCGGTCC
>JANQJV010000375.1 GCA_028281465.1 Azospirillaceae bacterium
CCTTGCCCGATGCGCGGCATCGCGCTGCGGTCGTTTCACCGCCGGATCGCCACAGCGCAAACAAGCAGAATGCAGCTGATGTATCGACCGATGCTCTAAAGCGCAGTGAGAAGCTGTCGCGCCAAACCGAACCGCCGCCTCCAGAGCCGATTCGATTTGGTCCCGGTAATATCCGGGCATCACTCCTTGCCGAGCCGCCGTCCGAAAATACCTTCTTTTGAACCGTCCTGCTTTTGCGACGTCCATATAGCAACCGATCCACCATCGGAGGTCGTGAACAGCGAAGGCTGCCACTGGTCTCGCTTCGAGGTGACGTTGATGCGCCTTTTATTGCCTGCAGCCTTGCCGACGGCAGTGAAGGCCTGCCCATAGATGTCCAATCCCGATCCCTCGCCGTTGAAGGCCGCCCAGCTGACAGTGAAGCCGCCGGCCTCGGTGGCGGTGAGATCCGGCGCGCCTGCCTTGAGAGCGATGTTCCCCACGATGCGTACAGTGTGGCGCTGACGGGCAGCCTGATCCGGGATCACACGCGCAACGAGGCTCGGCGCCTTCTTTCCTCGCTTGGCCAGCCAGGCGATGGCGAGATCACCGTCGGCGAGACCGGCGATGACCGGGCGCGGGTGAGCCCCGAGGGTCCCGGCAGTCACCCTGATCGGTTTTGCTTCGGCCGCACCGTCAGCATCATAACGTCGCGCGGCGATGCGGAAGCCCTCGCCCCTTTCCGCTGCCCAGGTCACGGCAATGCTTCCGTCCGCCAGGCTCGCGATTTCCGGCCTGGGATCGTCGCCGGCCACGTCGGCGGCCAGCATAACCGCCGGCCCGGCAGCCATTCCCTCGGCATCAAACCGCCGACCGAACAGGTCGGACGTCCCGCGATCTTCATCCCAAACGGCCCAAACAACGTAGTAGCCGCCATCCTCCAGGACGGTAAGCGCCGGTGCGGCCTGCAGCCGGCCGCCCCCGCGCTCAAGTGCCGCCCCCGGGGCGGTCTCCGTCCCGGCCGCCAGGCCGCTCGCGTCGAAACGGCGAACGAAGACACCGGCATTCGACCGATCAGCAGCGGATGTCTGCCAGGCGACGACAAAGCCACCTGCCTTCAGGCCCGCGACGACGGGCGCCGACTGACTGCCGGCTGCGTGGGCGTTCAGGCGCATTTCGGCGCCGACCGGCATATCGTTGTCGTCATACCGCTGAGCGTAGATACCGAAGCCTGCCCCGTCCTGCGCGTCCGAGGCCCAGACAACGACGTAGCCACCATCGGCCAGCGGCGCCGCCGCGGGCTCGAACTGGGTGCCGTCCGCGTATGTGTTGACCTGGAACTCCTTGCTCTTTTTCTTCGAGACCCTGACCGTCAGTTTCGCCGAACTCCGCTTCCAGTCTGACGCCCCCCTGTAGGCAACCTTGATCTTGCGTTTGCCGGCCTTGAGCCGTTTCGTTCTCAGCGTCGCTTTGCCCCTCTTAAGCGTCACCGTTCCGAGGTTGGCGGAGCCGTCCCTGAACTGCACTTTGCCGTCCGGCCTGCCCTTCGCCGGTGACTGCGCCTTGACCGTCGCAATGAGCCGCACTGTCTTGCCCTGCTGAGGCTTCGCGGGCTTTGCTTTCGCCGTCGTCCTGGTCCCTCCCTTACCCACCGTGTGGGTCCTTGCCGAAGAGGATGACGCCGCATGGTTGGCTGTGCCCAGATAGGCCGCCTTGATGCGATGCCTGCCAACGTCGAGCCTGTTCGCCGTGAAGGCCGCTGCACCGTTCGACAGCGGCACGTCGCCGAGTGTCGCGCCGCCGATGGTGAAGCGCACCGACCCTTTCGGCGTGCCGGCCGGCGAAGAAACGCTTGCGTTGAAGGTCACGGACTGCCCGAACACGCTGGACGCCGGGGACAGGCTCAAGGCCGTCTTCGTGGTGGCACTCTCGACCTGGTGCGACAGGCCGGACGACGTGGACGCCAGGAAGCCGGTATCCCCCGCATACGTCGCGACGATTGTATGGTTCCCTGCGGCAAGCGACGACACCGCAAGACGCGCGACACCGCCGGAAAGTTGCCGCGTGCCGAGCGTCGTTCCACCGCTGCGGAAGGTTACCGGCCCGGTGGGCTCTCCTCCGGCAGAGGAAACAACGGCCGTGAATGTGACCGTATCACCGAACACGGTATTGCTCGCGGAGGAGGAGAGATCGGTTTCGGTCTCAATCTCAACGATTTGCACCAGAGGCGCAGACGTGCTCGGAGCGTGTCGATCGTCACCCGGAAAGTCGACGGTCAGACTATGAGGCCCGCGAGCCAGAGCCGCCGTGGTGAAGGAGACTTCACCGTATGCTCCGGCGAATCCGGGGTTGGGATTGACACCATTAACCGGCAGCAGCTTTTCCCTGACCGAATCCTCGTTTCCAAGCTGACCGCCGCTACCGTACCCCCAGCATTTCACACCGCCGGCGTCCGTCAGGGCACAGGTATGCTTCTCCCCTGCGGCAACGGCCACGATGCCGCTGGAAAGGCTGTCGACATCGACGGGTGTCGTCCGTCTGGCGGTCGTGCCGTCGCCGAGCTGGCCGAAATAGTTGTACCCCCAGCACTTGACACCGCCTGCGTCGGTTACGGCACACATGTGTTCTGTGCCCGCGGCAATGGCCGTGACACCGCTGGCCAGTCCGCTGACGTTGACCGGGGTGCTTCGATTGACCGTTGTTCCGTCGCCGAGCTGGCCACTATCGTTGTATCCCCAGCACTTGACACCGCCTGCGTCGGTTAAGGCACAAGTATAACCGGCGCCCAACGCAAGGGCCACGACGCCGCTGGCCAGCCCGCTGACGTTGACCGGGGTGGTCCGATTGACCGTCGTCCCGTCGCCGAGCTGGCCACTGCCATTGCCTCCCCAGCATTTGACCCCGCCGCTGTCAGTCAAGGCGCAGTTATGGTTTGCGCCCGCGGAGATGGCCGCAACACCGCTGGTGAGGCCGCTGACGTCAACTGGAGTGCTGCGAGTAGCCGTCGTTCCGTCGCCGACGAGACCGCTGCCCCAGCATTTCACCCCGCCGGCGTCGGTCAAGGCGCACGTACGGGCGCCCCCTACTGCAACTGCCGTGACACCGCTGGCCAGCCCACTGACATCGACCGGCGTGCCCCTTTCGATGTTCGACCCATCACCCAGTTGCCAGAATAGATTCTCCCCCCAGCACTTGACGCCGCCAGCGTCGGTTACGGCGCAGGTATGGTTCCAACCCGCGGCGATGGCTGACGCGCCACTGGAAAAACCGCTAACGTCGACCGGAGTGTCGCGATCACTGAACCCCCTTCCTTCACCGAGCTGACCGCTGGTATTGTGCCCCCAGCACTTCAGGCCGCCGGCACTCGTCAGGGCGCAGGTGTGATTTGCGCCTGTGGAGATCGCGGCCACACCGGTGGAGAGGCCGGTGACCAGGGTCGGAATGAACTGGCTGACCGAAGTTCCATCGCCAAGCTGGCCATAGCCATTGCGTCCCCAACACTTGACGCCGGCAGCGTCGGTTACGACGCAACTGTGCGATTCGCCCGCAGCGACAGCTACAATGCCACTGGAGAGGCCGCTGACGTCAGCCGGATGGGGCCAGCTAAATGTTGTTCCGTCGCCGAGTTGGCCATGCCTATTGTATCCCCAGCATTCGACGCCGCCGGCGTCGGTCACGGCGCAGGTATGGCCACTGCCCGCAGCGACCGCCACGACACCGCTTGAGAGACTGTAAACGTCGATCGGAGTGCTTCGGTTACTTGTTGTCCTATCGCCGAGTTGGCCGTCGCCATTGTGTCCCCAGCATTTGACGCCGCCGGCATCGGTCACGGCACAGGTATGGCTGCCGCCCGTAGCGATCGCCACGACACCGCTTGAGAGACCGGTAACGTCTACTGGAGTGTGGCTCTCGGTCGTCGTTCCATCACCGAGCTGGCCGAAACCGTTGCGTCCCCAGCACTTGACGCCGCCGGCGTCGGTTAAGGCACACGTGTAATGGCCGCCGGCAGCAAGGGCCACGACGCCGGTCGAAAGGCCGTTAACGTCAACCGGGCTTGCGCTGTCCGTCGTCGTCCCGTTTCCCAGTTGTCCGGAATAGTTGCTCCCCCAGCATTTGACTCCGCCGGCATCGGTCACGACACAGGTGTGGTAGAAACCGGCTGCGACGGTCGCAACGCTGCTGGCCAGGCCACCAACGTCGACCGGAGCCCTTCGGTTGACCCACGTTCCGTCGCCGAGTTGACCATAGCCATTGCGTCCCCAGCACTTGACGCCGCCGGTGTCGGTCAATGCGCAGTTATGATAAGCGCCAGTCGTGACAGCCGAAATTCCACTGGCGAGGCCGCTGACGCCGACCGGGGTTGTCCGGTCAGTCGTTGTGCCGTCGCCAAGCTGGCCATACTCATTGTATCCCCAGCACATGGCGCCGCCGCCGACAGTCAGGGCGCAGCTATGGTTTGCGCCCAAGTCGATGGCGCTCGCCCAGCCGTTCGTCGAAAGCTTGCCCGTTGCAAGCGTGGTCGCGCCGTCCTTGAAAGTCACCGTGCCGGTAGGCGCGCCGGTACCCGAGCCGGTTACCGTTGCGGTGAAGGTGACCGGGTCACCGACAGTGCTCGGATTGAGGGAACTCGACAGGGTCGCTTCCGATGTATCGGCGCGCGAGGAGCCGGCCGTCGGCACCAGTCCGGAAATGGCGAGCGCCAATGCGATTCCAAGCCCCGGCGCCGCATTCCGACCGTATTGCGATATAGACCGATTCCCCGTCACCCCAGTCTCCACACCCGTATAGGCCGTCAACACCCCACCAATGGGGACAGCCTGATTCATGATCGATCAAAAACAATTTGCTCTTTTTGCGCGAAGCAGTAGATGATTTAGGGGCTGCTCATGTCAAGATTATACAAGCTGGATTGGGGTATATATATAGGCAGTCATCTGTTTATGTAATCGGATAAATATTTTGCGCAGTTCGTCTGTGGCGGCCTTGCGATTAAGTATACTGTTGTCTTGGCTGGGAAAAACAGGAGCTGGGCCGCGAAACCGATCTCACGCAATAGCTGGTGTCCGCCATCGCTCTCGAAAAGGTTTGGAAGCCTAATTCAGAATCACCAACCCGTCGCCAGACCGCCGCTCAAAACTCTCAAGCGGGATCTTGCTGCCGTGGCCATTGCTGACGGTCATGCAGGATGGTCGGAACATCCGCCGCGGCACGACGTCGCTGTTTGTCGCGCTCGACATCGCGACAGGGGCGGTGATCGGCAAATGTTACAACCGCCATCGGGCGGCTGGATGCGCATCTGGTGATGGACAACGACGCCACCCGCAAGACGCCGAAACTCAAGGCTTGGCTCGCCCGCCGCCCAGATTGGCATGTTCACTTCACACCCGCCTCGGCGAGCTGGGTCAATCAGGTTGAACGCTGGTTCGCGGAACTGACCCGCAAGCAACTGCAACACGGCGTGCGCCGCTCCACCGCCGAACTGGAGACCGACGTCGCCACCTTCATCGAGGCCCACAACAAGAACCCGAAACTTTACAAATGGGTCAAATCCGCCGACGAAATCCTCGCTTCCAGAAAGCGGTTCTGCCAGCGAACAGAGCTGTCCCTATGCAGCGAACTTTAAAATCTGATGACTAGAGCATCGGTCGATACATCAGCTGCATTCTGACGGAGTGGATTTGCGTCAGGGCCAAGCTTAGTCGCGAAGGGTGTATCCGTCGATACAGTCGAGCG
>JANQJV010000376.1 GCA_028281465.1 Azospirillaceae bacterium
CTCGATGTTTACCTGGCCACCAACCGGGGCCGCCCCTTCGCGTGGGGCAACCACGACTGCCTGCTGTTCGCCGCCGGCTGGGTGCGGGTGGCGACGGGGGCTGATCCGGTGCCAGGGGTGGCTGGCGCCTACAACAGCCCCGAGGCGGCGCTGCGGACGCTGTGGCAGCACTGCGGCACCGTCGATCTCGTGGCGGCCGTGACGGTGGCGCTCGGCGAACCGCTGGGGTCGCCGCATCTGGCACAGCGGGGCGACGTGGCTGCGGTACCGACCCCGGACGGCCCGTCGCTCGGGGTGGTCATCGGAGCCACGGTGGCGTGCGTGGCGCGGCCGGTGGGGCTGGCGTTCGTCCCGCTCGATCGTGTGTTGAAAGCCTGGAGGATCGGCTGATGGCGGCGGTGGTGGCCCCGGTGGCAGCGATCGTCGCCGGCAGCGTTGCCTCGGCGGTGGTCGGCGGCGGCATCTTAGGCGCGGTGATCGGCGGCATTGCCTCGATCGGCTTCTCCTATCTGACCCGCGAGATCATTCAGCCGGAGCGGCCACGGACCCCGGCGGCGCCACCGCCGCGGGTCTACACCCCGCCGCCGGCCCCGGCGCCGCGCCCGATCGCCCCGCCGCGCCCGGTGCAGCCGCCGGTCTACCGCCCGCCGCCGACCCACCGGCCGGAGGTCTCGGGCGGCGGGCTGACCCAGATGGTCCGCCAGCCGATCACCGCCCACCGCGTGGTCTACGGCGAAACCCGCGTCAGCGGGCCGGTGGTGTTCCTCCACACCCGGGCGCCCGCGGGCACCGACAAGCTGGACATTCTCCATGTCGCGGTGGTGGTAGCGGCGCACGAGGTGGACGCCATCGGCGACGTCTATCTCAACGACCAAGTCGTGGCGCTGGACGAGAATGGTCAGGCGTTGGCCGCCCCCTTCGTCCGGGACGGCACGGTGTTCGCCCAGGTCTGGAAGCACCTGGGATCGCCGGACCAAGCAGCCGATGCGGTGCTGGCGGCCAACTCGAACGGCCGCTGGACCAATGCCCACCGGCTGCGCGGCCGGGCCTGGCTGCACGCCCAGTTCCGCTACGACGACAAGGCGTTCCCGTCCGGCATCCCCAACCTGTCGGCGGTGGTGCGCGGCCGGCGGGTCTATGACCCGCGGACGGAAGGCACCGCCTGGTCGGACAACCCGGCGCTATGCGTGCTCGACTATCTGCGGGCGCCGTTCGGTCTGGCGACGCCTCTGGACGAGATCGACCTCGCCTCGTTTATTGCCGCGGCCAACATCTGCGACGAGACGGTCGAGCGGCCCGGCGGCACCGAGAAGCGCTTCACCTGCAATGGCGTGCTCGACATCGCCCAGCGCCCGATCGAGGCGCTGCCGCCGCTGCTGTCCTCCTGCGCTGGCCGGCTCACCTACACCTCGGGCCAGTGGCGGCTGTTCGTCGGTGCCTTCCTGCCGCCGATCGCCGGCCTGTCGGAGGCGCACGCCCGCGACACCATCACGGTCAAGCCGCGGCGGTCGCGGCGCGAGCTGATCAACACCGTGCGCGGCACCTTCCTCTCGCCGGTCCATTCCTGGCAGCCGACCGATTACCCACCGGTGACCCGGCAGGCCTATCTCGACGAGGACGGCGGCGAGGAGGTCTCCGAGAACCTGGACCTGCCGTTCACCCGCTCGCCGTATATGGCCCAGCGGATCGCCCGCATCGCGTTGGAGACCCGGCGTAAGCAGCTGGTGGTGCAGTTCCCGGCCAATCTCGCCGGCCTGCGCCTGGTGGCGGGCGAGACGGTGGCGGTCACCCTGACCCGCCTTGGGCTGGTCGAGGTGCCGATGACGGTCTCAACCTGGCGGATGACCGAGGAGATGGGCGTCGATCTCGCCCTGCATCAGGACAGCCCGGACATCTACGCCGTGGCGCTCGGTGACCTGCGCGATGCTGAATTAGGGTTCAGGTATTTGCCGAACCAACGTCGGTCAGCATCAACCACGGTGAAGACAAACCGCTCGGCCTGCCCGGCGCTTGCGGCGTTTACGCGCTTGGCGAACCGCGCCGGGATTTTTTCCATGATGCGTTGCAGGTTTCCCTTGTGATCGACGGCGATGAAGGCCGCGTTGGGCGCAAGTGGCAATATCCAGGCTGCTCTGGGGTGATTATAGGCCTGCGAACGGATGAGGGGGCGATCGCCAAGAACGAATGATCCGTCGCACGGTCTCAGCCGGACGAGGTGCCAGAAAGAGTTGATAAGCCAAAATCCGACTTCCTTGTTATCTACCAATCGCTGAATCATGGCCAGGGCGTGGTCCTCCAGCGACGTTCCCGTCTCCCTTTCATAATACGCGGAAGGTGGTTCGACGATACCGCGGGCCGCAAACGCCTGTTGAATCTTCGTATCTTCGTTTAGGCCGGGGATCATCACTTCACCGGCCTGGCTTCGAAGCAAGCCAACGATTTTGGGCCTCCGCGCTTCCAGAGACATGAGCAGTCGGGCGAAATTGCAGCGCTCATCACCACATAGCGCCTCGGGACCCGTTGCCAACATCAACTTCCTGGCCTTGGCCCCTTTGTCGTCAATTTCACCGAAGAACTTGCGCTCGATCGCGTCCCGTCCAAGCTGATGCGCCTGCAACGCCAGAAGTTCCTTTTCCCAACAGAAGCCAGAGAGGCCCGCGCGATGGCAGGTGATTTCATTTTTTCTCTCATCCCAATAGTATCCATTGAGAACATTGTGCCCATTTTCATTTCTGGTTAACCAGCCTCGCAGCAAAAATTTGGGGACAAAATGGTGCCGCTTCGACTCGTTCGCCTCCATAGTATCGTTCTCGCTCGCAGCCTGACCAGCCATCAGCCATCAAGGCGATCGCATTGATTATAATGCGCTCAGTCGTTCTACGCCGCCGCGGTCTTCTCTGTCCTCCTTTGCGCCGCATCCCAATTGGCTTGAAGATTGATCCACACCGATGCCTTGAGATCAAGAACCCGCTCCAGGCGTTGTGCCATCTCCGGGGTGACCGGCCTGGTGCCGGCGATGACCCCGCGGATCAAGTCCAGTGGCAAGCCGGTGGTCCGCGCCAAACCTTCGTCCGTCCAGCGGCGTGTACGCAGCAACTCCTCGAGATGCTCACCGGGGTGGGTTGCCCAATCAGGGCACCAGTCACCGGATTTCCCACTGGTTGCCATCCTGTCTTCCCCTCGCGCTTATCTCAATTTCCGTGGTAGTCGAGAATGGCCACAATCACCACCGCGGTGATCGCCGAAGGATCGATGCCACCGTCCGCCCGCCGGGGAACCGGGTCGTGGTCCGGTCTGAACACCAAGCGCCAGTTGCCGGACACATCAACCGCCAAATGCCCTCGCCAATCCCCGGTCAATTCATGGCGCCGCGTAGGAGGCGTATGAGGGGCCTCCGCCAGAGTCGGGGCTGCCCGCAACAGGTCCAAACGCCGCTTCAGGGCCGGCATCACATGACCGAAAGCCCGCTCCATCTGCCGCTGGTCAGCCAGTTGTTTCTTCAACTTGCTCGATGCCAACGCCAAGTCCACGGGTTGCACGACCCTCAATCGCTGCTGATCCAAACCTACCCCAGCGTAAGCGCCGCCTCAACCAGGCGATCTGAGGATGGCTCCCATACCGCGGCGCATCACCGATATCCTGGCGCCGGGGGGGCCGGTCTCCAAGCTCGACTTGCGCCGCTACCTGGCCGCCCGCAAGGTCGCCACGCCGGTGGACTACGGTGCCATCGAGGGTGGGGTGGCCGACTGCGCGCCTGCTTTCGCCGCGCACAAGGCGGTGTTCGTGCCGCCGGGGGTGTGGCGGATCGCATCCCCCATCGTCCTCGGTTACGGCTGCACCCTGTTCGGGGTCGGCGACGCCTCGGTCATCCAGGCGCGCGATGAACCCTGGGACCCCAACGCCCTGCCGGCCTATCTGTCGCAGTTCAACGCGCTCGAGATCGAGGACGGCTATTGCGCGGTGCGGGATTTGAAAATCGTCGGTGGGGCTTCGGCGGTAGAGCTGTTCGGCCGGGCGGGCCCCTGCGTCCGCAATACGCTGGAGAACCTCACCCTCTGGGACCCGCAGATCGGCATCGTGCTCGACGGCTACGACAACCCGGACCGGCCCTGCTATTGGAACCACATCGCCCGGGTGCTCATCGCGCGGCCCCGGCTGCACGGGATGCTGTTCACGGTGGAGTCCGCCGGCACCGCGCTCAAGCAGCGCAGCGGTAGCGCAACAAAACACCCCCAACGCCAACAAGATTCACGACGTCCGCGTCTATTCCCTGGCGGCGCCGATGACCGGCTGCGGCTTCTTCCTCTCCGCCGCCCGTTTCCACAACAGCTTCATCGACTGCGAGGCCAATCTCCATCCGTCGGCCGAGGCCTGCTTCCGGCTCGGCTTCGCCACCGACGAGACCCGCATCCTCAACTTCTACGCCGAGTGCCTGGGCGCGGTGCCCGGCATCCGGATCGACAATGGTTCGCAGAACACCAGCATCGTCAACCTGTTCTCCGCCACCGGCGGGGCTCCCATCTGGGACACCACCGGTGCCCGGAAATACCAGGCGGTCAACGCCGGCTTCCCGCTGAAAAATGACCTCAAATCCGCCCGCATCACCGACCTCAAGATCGAAGGGCTGACGGTCGAGACCACATACGTGGAGCTGCCGGCCGGCGGCCCCTACGACCCCGATCTCACCCGCTGCACCACCTATCTGGTCAGCGCCTTCGGCGGTGCCACAACGTTCCGGCTGCCGGCGGCGGCGTCCGCCAACGGCCGGCAGGTGCGGATCAAGAAGACCGACCTCTCCGCCCACGCCGTCACCGTGACCGAGGCCGGCGGCCTGGGGCCGGACGGCACTGCCTTCGTTCTCGCCAACCGGTACGACTTCGTCGAGGTGGTCTCCAACGGCGCCGGCTGGTGGGTGGTGGCCGCCCACCGCTTGGCCCTCAACACCCGCTTCATCGAAACCGCCGGCCTGTTCGAACCGAGCCTGGCCCAGGAGTTCTACGGCATCAGCGGGGCGGCCGGTCCGGTCGAGGTGCGGTTGCCGGCACCCGCGGCGCCGCACGCCACCGGTCGGAAAGTGGTGATCAAGAAGACCGATGCCGGCGGCAGCGCCGTTACGGTGACCGCCGCCGCGGGCACCGGGCCCGACGGCCGCGCCTGGGTCCTGCGCGCCCAGTACGACGGCCTCGAGGTGGTGTCCAACGGGGCGGCCTGGTTTGTGGTCGCCCAGCTCAGCAATGTCGGCGATGTCGAGTATCTTGAGGGCGAAAGCGTAATCACGGGCAAAGCCGGTCGCGCTTTCTACGGCGTCAGCGCCTACGCGGGACCGGTCACGTTCCAGCTACCGGCGCCCGGCCTGCCCGAGGCGGTCGGCAAGCCGATGACCATCAAGAAGCTCGATCCCGGCCCCGACGCGGTCACCGTGACCCTGGAGGGTGGCGGCGGACCCGAGGGCCGGCCGGTCGTGCTGCACGGCGCCTACGACTACGTCACCGTGGTCTCCAACGGCTCGGCCTGGTTCATCACCGGCGCCTCGGTGCCGATCCATTCGCCCCAGTTCGTCGAGAACACCGGCTTCTTCTGGGTCGCCCCCGACCGTCCCTTCGTGTTCGTCTCCGCCTGGAACGGCCCGGTCCAGGCCCATCTGCCCGCTCCCAGCGATCCGGATTCAGTCGGCCGGCAAGTCACGATAAAGAAGATTGACGGCCAGCCCAACACGGTAATCGTGACATCTGCCGGATTTGAGGGCCCAGACGGTGCCCACATCAACCTGCGCAAGTACGGCGACTATGTCTCGGTCGTGTCCAACGGTGCCGTCTGGTACGAGGTCGCTGGCCGCTATGACACGCCGGTCACTGGCTGGGTTAACCCCGGCGGCGGTGGCTTCAACCGCGGGCAGTTTAATTCCGACGAGATCAGCAACGTCGGCTTCACCTACGACCGCGACGTCGTCAACGCCATCAACTACCGCCTCCTCGGCACCCGCGACGTGCTCCGCGCGCTGATCCTGGATTTGAAGATGAAGGGGGTGTTGGGGGATTGATCGGAGCACCCGTGCCGGCGACGGCGAGCGCCTGCTCAAACCTGCCGCCGGCACGGGGCCCCATGTCCATCGCGGCGGGGTCGATCGGCGTCACGCCAAGACCCACGCGCCGCGCAGGCAGACCGATCCCGTCTGCCCTGGCACGCCCCTCCGGGGCTGCCGGTTTCCGTGCCGCCGCCCTTGCTCGGCCAACTACGGCCGATTCTTCGACGGTCCCGGCGCTTCAGGGTCCCGGTCTCCTTGATCCCGACTGTCCTGACAGATTGGTTCACCCTCGGTCCAGCGTCGAGGCGGAGATTACCTCCGCCCTGGCGGTCTTCAGCCAGCGGCCGAAGCGCTTCTCCCGCAGCCGGATCAAAGCCGCCCCCGCGCCTCAATGGGCCGGGGACTCGCCGAACACCGCGTCTAAGCTCGGTGCGTCTAGCAATCGGTCACCCCAAGCTTCGATTGCGTTTGCGTCAGCGGCCAGGACCCGCTCACGCAAGCCGGGCGGCAGCGGTCCGAAACGCTTCTCGACCAGGCGGATCAGCAGAGCGGCTTCGCCCTCCACGCGGTTCCTGCGCGCCAAGGCGGCGAGATAGGGGTCTTTCTCGATATCAACCACCAAGGGCATAGCTCGTGCCTCCTCCAGCACCAGTCCGGCTGCACCGCGCAAGCCCGACAAGATCAAGAGCTGTGTCAGGGTATCGCGCCGGGACCGCTCCTCCAGCGCCGCCGTCCGCGCCAGGATAGCACGAAGGCGTGGCCCGAGGGGCTCCCGTCCGAACACCACCGACAGGATATTGTCCTCCAGGGCCGGGCTTGCCAACAGGGGAGCCGGGTCAACCGCCCGGGCGTCGATCACTCGGTAGCGGAACGACAGTCCCTCGGCCTCCAGGGTCTCCGCGATGCGCCGGCTGCCGCCGACCTGGATCACCACCTGCTCGATCGTGGCGCCAGGATAGCGCGTGTGGATCAGGAGCCGGTAGCGCAGCATCCGCCACGGCATCTCGGCGTCGAAATCGGCCTGCCATTCGATGTGCAGAATCCGGCCGTCGACCAGCCGGACCAGTGTATCCACCCGCTGATCCCGGGTCTCCGGGAACTCGGTCGGCAGCGCCGCCGCCAAGTCGGCTCCGGCGACCAGCCGGACCAACGCCGGTGCGCCGCGGGCGATCAGCGCTCGCAGGGTGACATCGAGCTTCATGGCGACACCGTACCACGACAGCACCGGCGCCGGTCGGCCAGGGAAGGCCCAAGACCGGCGCCGCGCCTGCCCATTCCAGCGAATAGGCGTCTCATCGTGGCTGGTCTGGACACACCCCGGCACGCCCGCGACGTCCGTGAACGCAACGGCTCTGGCTGATGGGGTGTCTTCGCGAGACGGAAACCGATGTTGTTGTTCCGGTTGTCCGTCCTGTTCCTGTTGCGGTTCGCCGAACGAACGTTCCTGGGGAACTCGGACTCTTGCTCAACTTCGGCACGCCAAAGCTTGGGGTCAAACGCATTATCAATTGATGCGCTCGGCGTTCATCTGTGGATCATCGGTGTTCATCTGTGATCCATTATCTCCGTTGGCGCCACGCGCTCGCCGGTTCCTGCGGGTTTGAGCCGTCGATGATGAGGTCCGCCAGCCACGGGGTGCGTGAGCAGACGATGCGGTAGGTGACCAGGCGCCATAAACTGGATCACAGATAAACGCTGATGGGGCACAGATGAACACCGATGATTTTGTGCCGGGCAGGGGTCCGGAACGGGATGATCTGACCGAAGCGATCATCGGCGCGGCGTTTGCCGTCGCCAATGCGCTTGGGCACGGTTTTCCGGAAACCTGCGGTTGGGACCTACATTGCCGATGTGGTGGTCGCAAGGCGAGTCATCGTCGAGCTGAAGGCTGTCGATGGCTTGACCCCGGCCCATGTTTCCCAGGTCCTTAACTACCGCATTATCAGTTGATGCGCTCGGCGTTCATCTGTGGATCATCGGTGTTCATCTGTGATCCATTATCTCCGTTGGCGCCACGCGGTCGGCGAGCAGGAATTTCTGGCTGCGCGGGAACTTTTCCAAAGTCGGGATCAGCCACAGCAAGAACTGGAACATCTTCTCCAACGCCGGGCCGGGGTCTCGCGAGGGTGGCTGAGGATCCGTCATGCCGATACAACCTCAGAGGTCGATCATGATTTCCACCCTTCCGATGGCAGGTTGTCAAAAAAACGCGAGCCCGCAAGCGGGCGTCTCTTTAGAAGAAAGAAGGGTAGAGTCGAGAACGAGCGCGGCAAACCTGACTGGGTCACTTAAAGAGCTACTACAGCTGTCAACCGTGCAGCGCCGCAATCCCAATCTGTT
>JANQJV010000381.1 GCA_028281465.1 Azospirillaceae bacterium
TGCCGGCTGGACCGCCGCCATCTTGGCGGCCGGCCGCTGGGCGTGGTCCGGGCCGGCTGGAAGCCGGCGCTCCGAAACAGGGCGGCCCGAGGACCGGTCATTGTTTCGGGCCGTTGGCATCAGATCCAGCGCCACGCATGCAGTCGGCCAGAAACTTGTTTTCTAGGGCGACTTTCCAAGATACGATGAGTGTGTAGATATTGTCTGTATTTATCTGACATAGCACCATAAATTACACTGATGACCGCTTGGATGGAATGACAGACGTCTTAACAACTGTGCTCAAGCGGCGAACCGATAGCACAGATAAACGAGGATGGACACGGTTCATCCCACCAACGGTTGCGAGTAAAGACCGATGGTACAACCACGCTCAATGCCAGCAGCCCTTGGTTCGATTTGGCATGGTGCCTTCTTCGGTGAATGACGATGCCACGGCCGTTGCTCCATTTCAATAGTTGCTCCATTTCAATATTGGATGCCGTAGAAAGACGGTGCATACGGAAAATTTTATTTCTATTGCGACCTTGGGTGCTGCATTTGTCGTTGCGCACGGAGACACTTTTTATTTTGTCTAAAAAAGTGTCATAATTTAATTGACGAATGGTAAATATAACTTCTCTTGGTTAATGATTTCTTGTCTTTGGCCGTGCGCCGCCTTAAGATACGGCTGGGATTTGGTCGGACTTTGAGTGGGCAGGTTTCCGGCATGGAGGATTGGGCACCGGCAACGAAGGAGCTTCTCGTTCATTTGAAGCTGCACCGGGCCTTTCTGGCCAAGCGCCGCCATGGCCGGCGTCTGGCCAAGGTGGGAATGACCCTACAGAACATCCGGCTGGATGGCGTGCAGTTCCGCGAGGCCGAGTTGACCGGATTGATTGCCCACCATTCTTCATTGACCTGCTGCGATTTCGCCATGGCCGATTTGTTTGGCGCGGATTTTACCGAGTCGGATCTGACCGGCAGCAGCTTTCGCCGCGCCGACCTTAAGGGAGCCCGCTTCGTCAATGCGATCCTGCGCCGAGTCGAGTTCACCGAGGCAGACCTACGCCCAGGGCAATTGGTCAAATCGGTCCGTGGCGATCGAGACCAGCCGGCGGATTTTGAAGGGGCCGACATCAGTCAGGCGATCCTGTCCCGCGCCGATTTGCGTGGCGCCAACCTGGCGGTGGCGTCGGCCCAGGCGGCCAATTTTCGCGAAACCAACATGCTCAGTGCCAATCTCACTGGCGCTGATCTGACCGACGCCAACATGACTCGGGCTAAGCTCAAGGGTGCTATCCTGAACGGCGCGGTTTTGCGACGGACCGTTCTGACCAACGCCGATCTGCGCAATGCGGTTCTGCGCAACGTGGACCTGTCGAGCACCGATCTGAAGGGCGCCAACCTGGAAGGCGCCATCCTCAGAGCCTCTTCGGTGCCCCTGCCGGAGGAGCTGGGCGAACCGATCCAGCAACACAGCGAGTGGATCCGCACCAATGGGGTCGGCGGGCGGCGTGGTGATCTGAGCGGCATGGACCTGTCGCGGCTGGACCTGACCGGGGTCGATCTGAGCGGGGCGCTGTTGCGCGGCGTTGATCTGGGCGGGACGAAGCTCATCGGGGCGCTTTTGATGCTGACCGATCTGCGCGATGCTCGCCTGGTCCGGGCCGACCTGACCGGGGCCGTCTTGAACGGTGCCAATCTGTGCTGCGCCGACTTGACCGAGGCTAAACTGTGCGACGCTGAGCTTCGGCCCATGGAGATATTGGACACAGGCCGCCAGCCGACCGGCCGTCGTCTGCGCGTGCGCCTGACCCATGCGAAGGTGGTTGGAACCGATTTCCGCGGTGCGGTGTGCCAGGACGTCGACCTCGACGGCGCGACCCTTAGAAATGTCAAACTGGCGCGCGGCGAGCTGTCGGGTGCGGCGTTGGGCGAGGATGCCCCGCGATTGGCATCCTGAAATGGACCGGCGGTGCCCACGCCGGATAGACTCCGCAAAGAGGATTGCAGGGTCGACAGCCCACCTGCGGTACTCCCACATGACGTAGGGTGTCTCTTGCCATGTTCACCGGAATCATTACTGACATCGGCCGTGTCCGCACCGTGGAGCGGCGTGGTGACATCCGTTTTACCCTTGCCACCGGTTTCGACGCCGCCGGTCTGGCAGTGGGGGCCTCGGTTGCCTGCAGCGGCGTCTGTCTGACGGTGGTCGACACCGGCAGCGATTGGTTTGCCGTCGAGGTGTCCGCGGAAACCCTGTCCAAAACCACGCTGGATACCTGGACTGAGGGCACGCAGGTGAACCTCGAACGCTCCCTACGCCTGGGCGATGAACTGGGGGGGCACCTGGTGTTCGGCCATGTCGATGGGTTGGCGCGGATCGTCGACAGTCGGCCGGAGGGAGACAGTCTGCGGTTCCGGTTCCAAGCCCCGCCACGCCTGGCGCGCTTCCTGGCGCCGAAGGGATCGGTGGCCTTGGATGGGGTGTCGTTAACCGTCAACGACATCGATGCAGACGGCGTGTTCGGCATCAACATCATCGCTCATACGCGCGATGCCACCACCTTTGGTACCGCGGCACCCGGTCAGGCGGTCAATCTTGAGGTCGACATGCTGGCCCGATACGTCGCCCGGCTGACCGGGCACCTCTGAACGGCGGCGCGGGCTTGCCCTCGGGACCGGGTGGCCCGGACGCCAGACCGCTTTGTGTGAAAGACCGAAACCGATGACCGACCCCAACCCTGATGCGCCCCATGTGCTGGTTTTGGAAGCGCGCTTCTACGATGACATTGCCGACGAACTGGCCAAGGGGGCTCTCCATGCATTGAAGGAGGCTGGGGCGGGTCATGAACGGTGCGCGGTGCCCGGTGCGTTCGAGCTGCCGGCCGCGTTGCGCTACGCCATGCTTTCGCCGGAGTACTATTCTGCGCGACGGCGCTTCGACGGCTTCGTCGTGCTCGGGTGCGTGATCCGGGGGGAGACCAGCCATTATGATTTGATCTGCACGGAGGTGGCGCGTGCCTTGCAAAGTCTGGCGGTGGAGCATGCCTTGGCGCTCGGGTTTGGTTTGTTGACAGTGGAAAATCAGGAACAGGCCTGGGCCCGTGCCGATGTGCGGCGGCGTAACCTGGGTCGGCTCGCCGCCCGCGCCTGTCTTGACATGATCGACCTCAAGCGCCATTTCCGCCTGGATCTTCGTTGACCCCAGGCGAGTATGCCCCACAGCGACATCCCGGCCGGTGTCGGTCGCGGCCGGTCCGGCAGCGGCTCGGCGATCGCACGACGGCGCGCCGCCCGCTTGGCTGCCGTCCAGGCCCTGTATCAGATCGATTTGGCCGGCGCGCGCGTGGAAACGGTTTTGTCCGAGTTCCTCAATCTTCGGCTCGGCTGGGAGGTGGACGGCGACCGGTTCGTGCCGGCCGATCCGCAGTTGTTCGCGGCGATCGTGCGCGGTGCGGCGACTCGGCAAACCGACGTCGACGCGATGCTGGATCAAGCATTGGCGGAACGCAGCCGTTTAAGTCGGATCGAGCCGCTTTTGCGCTCGATTCTGCGAGCTGGTGCCTTCGAGTTGCTGGCGCACCACGATATCGAGCCGCGCATTCTGTTGAACGAATATATCGATGTCACCCATGCGTTCTACGCCGGACGCGAGCCGGCCGTGGTCAACGGTGTGCTCGACCGGCTTGCCCATGTTCTCCGCCCCGATGATGTCAACACCGTCCGTCCCGATCCCGCTGATGGATTCGCCTAGGCCTGGCCTTAGCGAGTTCGATCGCATCGACCGGTTCATGAAACCATTGACCCGGGGGTATCCCGGTGCATTGGCTCTGAGCGACGATGCCGCTCTGCTCGTCCCCGAAGCGGGGTGGGAGATCGTGGTGACCACCGATGCCTTAGTGGCCGGCGTGCATTTCCTGGCCACGGATGCGCCGGAGGACACTGCTGCCAAGCTCCTACGTACCAATCTTTCCGATTTGGCGGCCATGGCGGCTGATCCGTTCGGCTACATGCTCACGGTCGTTTTGCCGCGCGTCGTGGACGATGCTTGGCTCTCGCGCTTCACCGCCGCCCTGGCGGAGGATCAGGCGCGGTACGGCGTGCATCTGATCGGCGGCGACTCGGTGAAGACCGATGGCCCCATCGTGCTGTCGGTCACCGCGTTCGGTCGCGTGCCGGCTGGGACCGCAGTGCTGCGCAGCGGTGCTCGGCCGGGTGATACGGTGTTTGTTACTGGTACGATCGGCGATGCCGCCATGGCGCTGCGCGACGTGCTCGGTGAGCGGTCGATTGAAGACCCGGAGCACCGAACGGCCCTTCTGCAGCGATTGCGTCGGCCCACACCGCGCGTGGCGTTTGGTCGGGCATTGCGCGGCATTGCATCCGCCGCCATCGACGTCTCCGACGGGTTGGTGGCGGATTTGGGCCATGTCTGTACGGCCTCGGGCTGTTCGGCAACCATCGAGGCAACACGCGTGCCCTTTTCGCCGGCGGTCACTGCGCTGATCGCGACCGAACCGGCGCTGCTCGGCCGGGCGGTGACCGGTGGCGACGATTACGAGTTGCTGTTTACCGTGCCGCCCGGCCGGCGTGCTGCTCTTGACGCCGTGGCCGCCGCCGCCGATCCGGTGGTCACTGAGATCGGCCGGATCGAAGGGGCTGCCACGCCACGTGTGCGCCTGGTCGGTGCGGATGGTGCCGCCATGGCTTTGACACAGACCGGTTGGTCGCATTTCTGACTGGCCCGTCTGACTGGCCCGTCTGACTGGCCCGTCTGACTGGCCCTTGACAGAGCGGGCCGTCGACGCCGATTTTCTTGCATCGCATCATCGGCACAGGTTAGACATCGAAGGGGTGGCCTATCGCTACGGTGGGCGGCAATCGGAGGGACCAACGCCATGATGCTGATCATTGGTGTTTTGCTGCTCGGTGGGCTAGGCGGCGGCGGCTGGTTCTTCTACCAGTCCTATATGGTGCCGCCAGCTGAGGCTACCGAAGTGGTGGAGGAGGAGCCGGAGGTACCGTCCGGTCCGCCCGCCTTCGTGCGCATCAAACCCATGGTGTTGCCCGTGGTCGGAGAGATGCGCGTCCGACAGTTCATCACCTTGGTGGTCACCCTTGAGGTGGTCAACCAGGCGGCGGCTGACCAGGTGTACGCCATCATGCCGCGCGTCACCGATGCCTTCCTGACCGCACTGTACGGCGGCATCGAGGACGGCAACGTGATGGACGGCAACCTGGTCAATGTCGACGGCGTGAAGCACCACCTGCTTAGAGCCGGCCACAAAGTGCTTGGTGAGATGGTGGTACGCGACGTACTGGTCCAGGCGGTGCACCAGCGCCGTCTATAGGGCCGGTTGGCCGGACACCATAACACGGGCGCGCAGGTGCCGGCGCCGATAGGCTCCCGGGCGGTTCCTGGCTCCGGCGGTTGCATTCGTGCCGCTGTTTCGGCATGCTGTGCTGTCCCATCGCACGGCCGTGCCGTCCCAATCCGGGGTTTGTGGTGCGCGGTCGCCTTAAGAAACATCAAAACGTCCATTTCGCCTTGGGGGACTCCATGACCGTTGCATTGTTCGTGTTTGTCATTCTGTGCGGCGCGTTGGCGCTTGCCTACGGCGGTTTCGCCGCCCGGCAGGTTCTGGCCGCTGGTACGGGGTCGGCACGTATGCAGGAGATCGCCGCCGCCGTTCAGGAGGGGGCCGGTGCCTATCTAAACCGCCAGTACACCACCATCGCCATCGTCGGCGCCGTCATTCTTGTCATTCTTGGCATCATCCTGGGCTTGCACGTGGCGGTCGGTTTCCTCATCGGGGCGGTGTTCTCCGGCGTGGCCGGCTACATCGGCATGAACGTGTCGGTGCGCGCCAATGTGCGCACGGCCGACGCCGCCAGCCAGGGCCTGGCCCCAGCCCTCGACATCGCGTTCAAGTCCGGCGCCATCACTGGCATGCTTGTGGTCGGCCTCGGCCTTCTGGGTGTGGCCGTCTACTACGCGCTGATGTTGGCCATCGGCCTGGACCTGCGCGCGACCCTGGAAGCCCTGGTGGCCTTGAGTTTCGGCGCCTCGCTGATCTCGATCTTCGCCCGTCTCGGTGGCGGCATCTTCACCAAAGGGGCGGATGTCGGCGCCGACCTGGTCGGCAAGGTGGAAGCCGGCATTCCGGAGGACGACCCGCGCAACCCGGCGGTGATCGCCGACAATGTCGGTGACAACGTGGGGGACTGCGCCGGCATGGCCGCCGACCTGTTCGAGACCTACGCCGTGACCATGGTGGCCACCATGCTCTTGGCGGCGATCTTCTTCGTCGACATGTCGCAAGAACAGCTGCTTCTGTACCCCTTGGCCATCGGTGGCGTCTGTATCCTGGCCTCGATCGCCGGCACCTTCGCCGTACGCCTAAGCGGGCCGGGCGACAAGAATGTCATGGGCGCGCTCTACAAGGGGCTGATCGCGACCTGCGTCGCGTCGGCTGTACTGACCCTCGCGGTGAGCTATCTCTTGATCGGTGGTACTGGTGTCGAGACCACGGCGGGTGACACGATCACTTGGACCAGCCTTTGGCTGTGTACCCTGGTCGGCCTTGCCGTGACCGGCCTCATGGTTTGGATCACCGAATATTACACGGCGACCGCCTACAGGCCGGTGCGTTCCATTGCCAAATCCTCCGAGACCGGGCATGGCACCAACGTGATCCAGGGTCTGGCGGTTTCCATGGAGGCAACGGCCGTCCCCGTCATCGTCATCTGCGCTGCCATCATCGTCGCCTATGGCCTCGCCGGTGTGTACGGCATCGGTGTGGCCGCCACCACCATGCTGGCTCTGGCCGGCATGATCGTTGCCATCGATGCGTATGGTCCGGTGACCGACAATGCCGGCGGTATCGCCGAAATGGCCGATCTGCCCAAGGAAATCCGAGTCACCACGGATTTGCTGGACGCCGTTGGCAACACCACCAAGGCCGTTACCAAGGGGTATGCCATCGGCTCCGCCGGTCTAGCCGCTCTGGTTCTGTTCGCTGCCTATCTGGAAGACCTCAAGCATTACTTCCCGGATGCCGACGTGGCTTTCCAGCTTCAGGATCCGTATGTGGTGATCGGCCTGCTGATCGGCGGTCTGCTGCCGTATCTGTTCGGTGCCATGGGCCTGACGTCGGTTGGCCGGGCCGCTGGTTCCGTGGTGGTTGAGGTTCGCCGCCAGTTCCGTGAGATCGCTGGAATTATGGAAGGGACGGCCAAGCCTGACTACGGCCGCGCCGTGGACATGCTGACCAAGGCGGCGATCAAGGAAATGATTGTCCCGTCGATGCTGCCGGTGTTCGCGCCGGTCGTGCTCTTCATTGTCATTTCGCTCATCGCCGGTCAGAACGCCGCATTCAGTGCATTGGGTGCCATGCTGCTCGGTACCATCGTCACCGGCATCTTCGTCGCCATCTCCATGACGGCGGGCGGTGGTGCGTGGGATAACGCCAAGAAATACATTGAGGAAGGCAACCACGGCGGCAAAGGATCCGAAGCCCACAAGGCGGCCGTGACTGGCGACACGGTTGGCGACCCGTACAAGGACACGGCAGGCCCGGCCGTCAACCCGATGATCAAGATTATCAACATCGTTGCCATCTTGCTCCTGGCCATCGTCGCCAAGCTGTTTGGCGGCTGATATCCGTCACTGCCTGCTGCCCCGGTCGCGACCTCCGGGTCTTGGTCGGGGCAGTTGTGCTTCCAGCCTTTGCTTCTGAAAGGGGTATTGGGATGGCGCAAGAGGATGGTGACGCACCGCCGCTCAGTTTCGACGAATTCCGGCGTGTCGACATTCGCGTCGGCACCATCGTGGCGGCCGAGCCGTTCCCGGAAGCGCGCAAGCCGGCCATCAAGCTGCAAGTCGACTTCGGCACCGAGATCGGCGTCCGCAAGACCTCCGCTCAGATCACCAAACACTATGCACCTGAGGCACTGATCGGTCGCCAGGTTGCCGGCGTGGTCAACTTTCCGCGCAAGCAGATTGGCAAATTCATGTCCGAATGCCTTGTTCTTGGTTTCCCCGATGCCGACGACGAAGTGGTGTTGATCCGTCCCGACATGGGCGTCCCCAACGGCGGGCGCATGTACTGATCGTCGCGCGGAGTGCTGCTTTCCGACAGGCCCGTTTCACGCCGTTGTCGACGGCGGTGGCGCGTGTTGGCCAATTGGCAGCGTTCCGGTGCCGCCATGCCGAGGCTCGGTTTCCCGGATCGCTGACGGCCGCCTTGGCCCCGGCCCAGGTCTTCAAGCACGTGCGATGCACGTGTTTCGTGCCGAACCGGCCATCAGTGGTCAGGCCCGCTGCGCTTGGCTGTGGCCCGTCTCGGAGCGCCGACGTCGAGCCGGCTGGATCTCCGCCATCTCTGGTGGTTCGCTCATCGGTGTGACCGGCCGACGGCCAGCCGGCGCGATACCGCCCCTCTGCAACAATCGGATTCCACGGGCGGTCGGAAACATGGGCCGTGACTTTTGCCGGTCCATCAACATCTGAATCCACGGCTCTAACGGCAGGAAATCCGATATTACTGCTGACTAACCTCTCCGGCCATTCGCTACTCGGCCCAACTTGGCGGCTGTGCTATGGCTGGCGTCGTGCGGGTCGGCGATGCCGGTGGGAGATGGGACCGATGGGCGAAGCGGGCAGGCAGGCGGCGGCGGCTGAGGCGGAGGTCGGGCCGACCGGGCCGTCTGACGCCGCGCTGGTTGCCGGTCTCAAGGCCGGCGACGAACTGGCTGCGGAGACTCTGGTGCGCTGCCATGGTGGCTGGATGCTCAAGGTCGCCCGGCACTATTGTGGCGATGCGGCGGCGGCGGAAGACTGCGTGCAGGAAGCCTTCCTGAACGTTCTGCGCAAGATCGATGGGTTCGAGGCGCGCGCCAGCCTGCGCACTTGGCTGCACCGCATCGTCGTCAATCAGGCACTGATGCGCCGTCGGGTGCAGGTGCGCCGCAAGGAAGACACGATCGACGCTTTGTTGCCGGCGTTCGATGCCGAGGGGCACCGCATCGCCGAACCGTCGGCTGGCTTGACTCCGGCCGACGAAGAGCTGGCCCGCCAGGATTTACGATTGCTGGTGCGGCGCAAAATCGGCGAACTTCCAGAAAGCTACCGTGTTGTTTTGGAACTGCGGGACATTGAAGACCTGGATACTCGCGAAGTGGCCCAAACACTGGGCCTTACCGAGACCAATGTGAAGGTCCGTCTGCACCGTGCCCGATCGGCTTTGCGCACGCTGCTTGAACCGGTTCTGCAAGGAGAGCTGTGATGATCGGCCGTCTCTGGCAGCGGCTTTGGGTTTGCCCCCGGCGCCGGGGCGACCCGGCGGAGATCACCTGCAGAGCTTTTCATAGGTTCATCGTGGATTACCTCGACGGTGACCTGCCGCGCGTCGAGCGCGCGGAGTTTGAGCGGCACCTGGCCGTTTGCCCCGATTGCCGGCACTATCTGGAGGGGTATCGACAGACAGTCCATCTGGTACGGTTGGCGGCGGGCGATCAGGGTGTGCCCGAGGCCGTTCCGGAAACGCTGGTTCGGGCGGTGGTGACGGCCCAGCGCAGTCGGCCGTCGGCGGTCCCGCCGGGCGGTGCGGCGTCTTGAGGGGTCGGCACACCTGGCGCTCCCGCGCCACAGCGTCGCAGGATTGACCCATCTCATGGCGATTGGCCAGCCAGCCGCCCAGGTTTGATTGCATTCGTAACGAATCCAAGGCCGTGTCGCACACGGTACCGCTCTGCCACGCCGGTTCGTTCGCACGGCGGGTTGGTGGTTCGGTGCAAGTGACCGCGCCCGAGGTCGCCCGGTTGGAGACATGCCATGACGTCCGTCGGCTCCCGCATCATGGACGGCAATGAGGCCGCAGCCTCGATCGCCTATCGGCTGAGCGAGGTGATCGCCATCTACCCGATCACCCCGGCCTCGCCCATGGGCGAATGGGCCGACGAATGGGCTGCCGCGGAGCGGCAAAATCTGTGGGGGACCGTCCCCAAAATTGTTGAGATGCAGTCTGAGGCGGGGGCGGCCGGCGCCATCCATGGTGCGCTGCAGGCGGGCACGCTGGCGACCACCTTCACGGCCTCGCAAGGCCTGCTGTTGATGATCCCCAATCTTTACAAGATCGCCGGTGAACTGACGCCATTCTGCCTGCATGTGGCGGCGCGGACGGTGGCGACGCATGCCCTGTCGATTTTCGGTGACCATTCCGACGTCATGGCCTGCCGGCAGACCGGTTTCGCCATGCTGTCCTCCGGCTCGGTTCAGGAGGCGCAGGATCTGGCGCTGGTGGCACATGCCGCGACTCTGCGGGCACGCGTGCCGTTCTTGCATTTTTTCGACGGCTTTCGAACCTCGCATGAGCTCAATGACGTCATGCCGCTGGCGGATGCCGATCTGGTGGCACTGGTCGACGACGACGCCGTTTCGGCGCATCGGGCGCGGGCGCTCAGTCCCGATCACCCGGTGATCCGCGGTACGGCGCAGAACCCGGATACGTTCTTCCAGGCGCGCGAGGCCAGCAACAGCCACTACGAGGGGTGCGCCGGTCTGGTGCAGGACACCATGGACCGTCTGGCGGAACGGACGGGCCGGGCGTACCGGCTGTACGACTACGCCGGCCACCCGGCGGCCGAACGGGTCATTGTCGCCATGGGGTCGGGCGCCGAAACCGCGCGGCGCACCGCGCAATGGCTGGCGGCACGTGGTGAGCGGGTGGGCGTGCTCACCGTGCGGCTGTTCCGGCCGTTCAGCGTTGCCGATTTCGTCACGGCCCTGCCGGAGACCGTGCGCCGCATCGCCGTGCTCGACCGAACCAAGGAACCGGGCGCCGTCGGCGAACCCTTATTTCTGGACGTGGTGGCGGCGCTGGCGGATGCCGAGGACGCGGGTACCGGACGCTTCGCCGCGCCGCCGCGTGCGATCGGCGGGCGGTACGGTCTGTCCTCCAAGGAATTCACGCCGGCCATGGTGCAGGGGGTGTTCGATGAACTCGGCAAATCGCGCCCGCGCCGCCGCTTTACCGTCGGTATCGACGATGACGTCACGCATCTCTCCTTGCCGGTCGGCCCTGCGCTCGATATCGAACCGCCGGGTACCGTACGCGCCCTGTTCTTTGGCCTCGGTTCGGATGGCACGGTGGGCGCCAATAAGAACTCTATCAAGATCTTGCATGAAGCCGGGGGCCGCCACGCCCAGGGCTATTTCGTCTATGACAGCCGCAAGTCAGGTGCCGTCACCGTGTCGCATCTGCGGTTCAGCCCAGAACCGATCCATGCGCCGTATCTGATCGACCGGGCGGATTTCGTCGCGTGCCATCATCTGCCGCTGCTCGACCGGCAGGACGTGCTGGAGCAGGCGCGGTTCGGCGCCACGGTGCTGCTGAATGCTCCGGGCGGTCCCGCGGCGGTGTGGGACCGGCTGCCAGCCGAAGCTCAGCACATTGCCATCACCTGCAACCTGAAGTTGTTCGCCATCGATGCCTCTCGTTTGGCACGCGACATGGGTTTGGGGCGGCGCATCAACACGATCATGCAGACCTGTTTCTTCGTCTTGACCGAGGTCATGCCGGTCGACCAGGCAATAGAACAAATTGGGGACTTGTTGGCCAAGACCTATGGTCGGCGCGGGACGTCCGTGGTCAAGGCCAATCTGGAAGCGGTGGCGCAGGCGCCGGCGCACCTGTTTGCCGTGCCTGTCCCCGATCGGGTCACCACTCAGATGCATCGCTTGCCTGCGGTCGCCGGCCCGGCACCGGATTTCGTTCGGGCGGTCACGGCGGAATTGCTGCTCGGCCACGGCGACGAACTGCCGGTCAGCGCGTTGCCGGCGGATGGCACGTGGCCGGTCGGAACGGCACGTTTCGAAAAACGGCGCATTGCCGATGAAGTTCCGGTCTGGCACGCCGATACCTGCATCCAGTGCAACAAATGCGCCATGGTCTGTCCACACGCCGCCTTGCGCGTCAAGGCGGTGGAGCGATGCAACCTGGCTGACGCGCCGGCCGGCGTCGCTATGCCCGCCTATCGGGGTAACGAGTTTCCCGGTTGGGCTTACCTTCTGCAGATTTCCGCTGACGACTGTACCGGCTGCACCCTGTGCGTGGACGTCTGCCCGGTCAAGGACAAGGCTGGTGACGGTCGCAAGGCGCTTACCATGCAGCCGGCCGATGCGGTCCGGGCACAGACCGTCGGTCAGTTCGAGTGGTTCCTTGGGCTGTCTGAGACCCCGCGTGCCACAGTGCCGCTCAATGCCAAGCAGGTGCAGTTGTTCCAGCCGTTGTTCGAGTTTTCCGGCGCTTGCTCCGGTTGTGGCCAGACACCCTACGTCAAGCTGCTGACGCAATTGTTTGGTGATCGCACGGTGATTGCGAATGCCACCGGCTGCTCGTCGATCTACGGCGGCAATCTGCCGACCACGCCCTACACCACCAATGCGGACGGGCGCGGTCCCGCCTGGGCCAATTCTTTGTTCGAAGACAACGCCGAATTCGGATTCGGCATCCGGGCCGCCATGGATCAGTTGTATGCGGCGGCTCGAGGCCTCCTGATGCGGCTCGCGCCGGCCCTGGACGGGGCGTTGGTGACCGGTCTGGCCGAACGCGGCCATGGCGAAGCGGCGATAGCGGCGCAGCGGGAGCGCGTGGTGGCGCTACGCACGCGCCTTGCGGACCTGGAGGATGCGGACGCCCGTCGTTTGGCCGAGCTGGCCGACTACCTGGTGCCAAAGACCGTTTGGATTGTCGGTGGCGACGGCTGGGCGTACGACATCGGCTATGGTGGCCTCGATCATGTCCTCGCTTCGGATCTGAATGTGAACATTCTGGTGGTCGACACCGAGGTGTACTCCAATACCGGTGGCCAGCAATCCAAGGCGACACCGACCGGGGCCGCCGCCAAATTTGCCATTGCTGGCCGGGCTGCGGCCAAGAAGGACTTGGGCATGCTGGCCATGACCTACGGCCATGTGTACGTGGCTCAGGTTGCTTTCGGTGCCAAGGACGCCCAGACCGTCCGGGCGTTTCTGGAAGCGGAATCCTATGACGGCCCATCGCTGATCATTGCGTATGCCCATTGCGTCGCCCATGGCTATGGCATGGAGGATGGGTTGGGGCACCAGAAGGGAGCCGTGGACAGTGGTCATTGGCCATTGTACCGCTATGACCCCCGCAAACTGGCGGGTGGCGGCCGGCCGCTCGAGCTCGATACCCCGGCTCCCAAGGCCTCCCTGGCCGATTTCATGGCCAAGGAGAACCGCTTCGCCAGCGTCGGCCGCACCGACCCGGACCGATTCCAAGACCTCTTGGCGACGGCCGATGCCACCGCCAAGATGCGCTACCAGCGCCTGAAGTTCCTGAGCGAATACCGTCCGATCGGCAATGGCAAAGCTCCGGGGTGAGGCGTCGGGGTGTTTCCGAACGCCGGTGCCGATTCGGGTGGTCTTGGAGCGTGCTCACCGAGTCCGCCGAAACATCTCCGGCACGGCAAGCGCACGCTGCTGGGGCTGGCGGTTTCTTCTGACCGCGGAGCGAGCCCCGGCATCGCACCCGGGATGGGCCATGAGGGCCCGACTCTTTATCCCTGCTTCCACCGCAGCACCGGTTTGCGGGCGGCTTGGGTTTCGTCCAGGCGGCGGCGTGGGGTGAAGTGGGGGGCGGCGTCGAAATGGGCTGTGTCGCCGGCCTTCGCCCGCAGGATCAACCCGCGCAGGGAATTGATGAAGCGGTCGAGCGAGCGCTTGCTTTCGGTCTCGGTCGGCTCGATCAGCATGGCGCCGTGTACCACCAGCGGGAAATACACCGTGAACGGGTGGAAGCCTTCGTCAATCAGCGCCTTGGCGATGCCCAGGGTCTCCACGCCGGTATCCTTCAGGCTGCGGTCGTCGAACAGCGCCTCATGCATGCACGGCCCCTCGAAGGTCGGCGGCAGCAGGTCGCGCAGCCGGGCCATGACGTAGTTGGCGTTGAGCACGGCATCGCTGGCCGCCTGGTACAAGCCGTCGGCGCCGTGGCTCATCATGTAGCTGAGCGCGCGGACGAACATGCCCATCTGGCCGTGGAAGCCCTTGAGCCGGCCGAAGGCGCGGCCGTCCGCCGTCGGGTCCGCGGCACTTTCGACCAGGCGCAGGCTGTCAGCCGTGTGCACCAGATATGGGTAAGGTGCAAAAGGAGCCAGCGGCTCGGACAACACCACCGGCCCGCTGCCCGGCCCGCCGCCGCCGTGCGGTGTGGAGAAAGTCTTGTGTAGGTTGATGTGCATGGCGTCGATGCCGAGATCGGCCGGGCGCACGCGGCCGACGATGGCGTTGAAATTGGCACCGTCGCAATAGAAGAACGCGCCGACGTCGTGCACCGCTTGGGCGATCTCGACGATGTCCGGTTCGAACAGGCCGCAGGTGTTCGGGTTGGTCAGCATGATCGCCGCCACATCCCCGTCCAGCTTGGCCTTGAAGGCTTCCAGGTCGACCCGGCCACGGTCGTTGGCCGGGATGGTCGCCACCGTGAAGCCGCAGGCAACCGCCGTCGCCGGGTTGGTGCCGTGCGCGCTTTCCGGCACCAGCACGCGGCGCCGCGCCGTCTTACCGCCTTCCCGGTGGTCGAGGGCGGCGCGGATCGCCATCATGCCGCACAGCTCGCCCTGGGCGCCGGCCGCCGGTGACAGCGCCACCGCTGGCATGCCGGTCAGCGTCTTCAGCCAGTGCGCCAGCGCATCGATGAGCTGCAGCGCGCCCTGCACCGTGCTCTCCGGCTGCATCGGGTGGACGTCGGCGAAGCCGGGCAACCGCGCCATCTTCTCGTTCAGGCGCGGGTTGTGCTTCATGGTGCAGGAGCCGAGCGGATAGATGCCGGCGTCGATGGCATAGTTCTTCTGGCTCAGCCGCGTGTAGTGGCGCACCACTTCCGGCTCCGACAGATCCGGCAGGCCGATGCGCGCGCGTGGCGCCAGCCCACCGAGCCGAAGCGGCACATCCGGCACCGGCGGCAGATCGACGCCGGCATGGCCGGGCCGATCCAGCTCGAAGATCAGCGCCTCTTCCAACTGCAATCCGCGGTGGCCGCTGACGGTGCCGGGCCCGCCGACGGCACTGATGTCGTCGGAGGCGGAGGTGGGGGGCGGGGTCATGGCGTTCATGGTCACAAAACCTCCTTCAACGCCCAGCACAGCGCATCCATCTGCGCCTCGGTGTTGGTCTCCGTCACGGCCACCAGCATAAGGTCGGCCAACCGGTCGTCTTGCGGGAACAGGCGCGACACCGGCACACCCGCGAGCACGCCACGCGCCGTCAAGGCATCGACCACCTTGCGCGCGCGCCGCGGCAGCCGCACCGTGAACTCGTTGAAGAAGCCGTCGTTCAACACCGACACACCGGGCAGAGCCGCGATTTTGTCGGCGAGTTGCACCGCCATGGCGTGGTTGAGCCGGGCCAGATGGCCCAGGCCGCTCTCGCCGAGCAGGCTCAGGTGGATGGTGAAGGCAAGCGCACAGAGTCCGGAGTTGGTGCAGATGTTGCTGGTTGCCTTCTCACGCCGGATGTGCTGCTCGCGGGTCGACAGCGTGAGCACGAAGCCGCGCCGGCCGTCGGCGTCCACGGTCTCGCCGCACAGCCGCCCGGGCATCTGACGCACGAATTTGTCGCGGCAGGCGAACAGGCCGACATACGGCCCGCCGAAACTGAGCGCATTACCGAGACTCTGGCCTTCCGCCGCCACGATGTCGGCCCCCATGCTGCCCGGGGACGGCAGGAGGCCGAGCGCCACCGCCTCGGTGACAACGACGATCAACAGGGCCCCCTTGGCGTGGCAGGCCTGGGCCAGAGCCGTGTAATCGTGCACCTGGCCGAACACGCTCGGGTACTGTACGACCACGCACGAGGTGGCATCGTCGACCAAGCCGGCCAAGTCTTCCGTACCCTCCGGATCGGGCGCTGCTTCCACAAGCTCGAAGCCGACGAAGCGCGCTTCGGTCTCGGTGACGGCGCAGTAATGCGGATGCAGCCCGCCCGACAGCACCGCCTTTTTCCGGCGCGTCACCCGGTTGGCCATCATCACCGCTTCGGCGCAGGCCGTGGCACCGTCGTACAGCGAGGCGTTGGCCACCTCCATGCCGGTGAGCATGGCCACCTGGGTCTGGAACTCGAACAGATACTGCAGCGTGCCCTGGGTAATCTCGGGTTGGTATGGCGTATACGAGGTCAGGAACTCGCCGCGCTGGATCAGGTAGTCCACCGAAGCCGGCACGTGGTGCCTGTACGCGCCGGCACCGAGGAAACAGGCGACCGATCCGGCCGGCACATTGCGCTCGGCCATCTCGCGCAGGCGGCGTTCCACCGCCAATTCACCCTGGTGGTTGGGAAGCGCCTTGATCGGACCGTCGAGCCGGGCCGAAACCGGCACGTCGTGGAACAGCTCGTCCACCGACGCAACTCCGATCGTGGCCAGCATGGCCGCCCGGTCGGCGGCCGTCAAAGGCAGATAGCGCATTATCCCAACTCCTCCACGAACCTCGCGTACGCGGCCTCGTCCATCAGCGCCTCGAGTTGGGCTGGATCGCGCGGCCGCAGCTTGAAGAACCAGCCTTCCCCCAAGGGATCGGCATTCACTTTCGCCGGTTCGTCGGTCAGGGCGTCATTGGCGGCGACCACTTCGCCGGCTACCGGAGCGAAGATGTCGCTGGCCGCCTTGACGGATTCGACCACAGCGATCTCACCGCCCTGCTCCACCTGCTTGCCGATGTCGGGCAACTCCACGAACACCACGTCACCCAGTCGTTCCTGGGCATGGGCGGTGATGCCGACCACGCCGATGCCGTCGTCTTCAACGCGGATCCACTCATGGTCCTTGGTGAACCGAATCGTCGCCATCGCTGCTGCCTCCGTGTTGATTGTCTGCTGTCGCCAAAGGCCGACGCCGGGGCTGGGCCGATGGGCCCGCGGTCCGGTCGCTCAGCCGCGTGCGTACCGGTGCGGCACGAACGGCAGGGGCACCACTGTCGCCTCGTGGGCCCTGCCGCGGATCATCAGCGAAAGCCGCGTGCCCGGTGCCGACGCCACCGTCGGCACCATGCCCATGGCGACCGGAGCGCCGGCGCTGGGACCAAAGCCGCCGCTGGTAACCACGCCGAGCCGGCTGCCGTCTTCGCCAGCAATCTCCGTGCCTTCGCGGGCGGGTGCGCGGCCGGCCGGCCGGAGGCCGACGCGGCGGCGCGGCGGGCCGTCTTCGATCTGCGCGGCGATGATCGCGGCGCCGGGATAGCCACCCTCACGCCGACGCCGTTTGCCGATGGTCCAGGCGAGATCGGCCTCCACCGGGGTGGTGGTGGTGTCGATGTCGTGCCCGTATAGGCACAATCCGGCTTCTAGGCGCAGCGAATCCCGGGCGCCCAGGCCGACCAGTGCCACTTCGGGCTGGTCCAGCAGGCGTCGCGCCAGGGCCTCGGCATGGTCCGCGGGAACGGACAGTTCAAAGCCGTCTTCGCCCGTGTACCCCGAGCGTGTCACAAAGGCGTCGACCGCATCGATGCGCACGGTCTGGCCGGTCATGAATTTCTGGGCCGTGACCGCCGGCGCGAACCGGGCCAGCACGGCCGCGGCGGCCGGGCCTTGCAGCGCCAGGAGCGCCCGTTCCGGCAGCGGCGTGACCCGTGCGTGGCCACCCAGACCGGCCTGCAGATGCGCGATGTCGGCGTCCTTGCAGGCGGCGTTGACCACCAGGAACAAGTGGTCGCCGGCATGGGTGATCATGAGATCGTCCAGGATGCCGCCGTCGGTGTTGGTGAACACGCTGTAGCGCATGCGCCCTGGGCGCAGCGCCTGGATGTCGCCCGGTACCAAGGTCTCCAAGGCTTCGGCTGGCACGCCGCCGCTAGGTGCGTCCAACCGCACCTGGCCCATGTGCGACACGTCGAACAGGCCGGCCTGGCTGCGCGTGTGCAGGTGCTCCTTCAAAATGCCGTTGGCGTACTGCACCGGCATTTCATAACCGGCAAACGGCACCATGCGGCCCCCGAGTTCGGTGTGCAGGGCATGCAATGGCGTCGTTTGTAAAAGGGTTTCGGTCTCGTTCATAACAGGGTCCTCGACAGGATTGGAGTCACACCGGTTGGTGTGATCAGCCCCCTCTGTCATGGACCTGAGAGATTCACCGCTCCGGATCGGACCGGCTTACTCCTTCGGTGAGGCGGACGCATGCGCCGCCTGCTTTCCAGAGTGCCTCTCCCTGCGGTCCGTTTGCCTGAGAGTTTCCGGGGCCGGTTGCTCCTTCGGCGCCGGTCCGCCACCCGAGTGGGCGTCGGCCGGTCTCTCCCGCCAGGGATCAGTGGCGTGTCTCGAAGGGCGGCTGTTCACCGCCCGGATCACTCAGCTCCGTGCAGGTCGCGAATGCGTAATGCGCATAGTAGGGTAGGGCTCCGACGCCGAATGTCAATGCCGCAGGCCAGCATACACCTGGGTGGACGAACGCGCTGCGGGATGATCCGCGACCGGTTGCCGCCCATGCCGTTGGCTTAAACCGATTGGCGTGAAGTGTGATTGACCGGAAATCAAACTGTCACGTACCCTCGATTGACCATGCCCCAAACGCCCACGACCGCTCCGGACTGCCGCCCGGCACCGTGCGTTGGGTCGCAGGCCGGCTCATCCGGCGGCGCGGCCCCGAGCCTCCGAACATCGCTCGCCTTCGCCGGCACGGACCGGCCAAGCCGGTCGTTTTGGGTTTACACACGGAGACATCCATGCCCAATGGCACCAAGCCAGCCTCGCCGCGCTGCGCTGCCCTGGTCGGCCCGTATCTGAGCGGGAAGACGACGCTGCTCGAAGCCCTTTTGCTCGCCTGTGGCGCGACCACGCGCAAGGGCAGTGTCAAAGACGGCAACACGGTCGGCGACTCAGCCCCGGAAGCCAAGGCGCGTCTGATGAGCGTCGAGGTCGCGCCGGCGAGTGCCGCGTATCTGGACGAGCAATGGACGTTTCTGGACTGTCCTGGCTCGGTGGAACTGTGGGGCGAAACCCAAAACGCGCTGATGGCCTGCGACGTGGCCGTGGTGGTGTGCGAACCGGTGCCCGACAAAGCCCTGCTGATCAGCCCGCTGTTGAAATTCCTTGATGACAATTCGATTCCGCACCTGTTATTTATCAATAAGATCGATCAGCTCAGTGGCAACCAGACGCGCACACGCGACGTTTTGCAGGCCTATCAGGCGGTGTCGGCGCGCCCGTTAGTGTTGCGCCAGGTGCCGATTCGCGAAGGTGAAACCATCACCGGCTATATCGATCTCGTCAGCGAGCGCGCCTACCATTACAATCCGAATGCGCCGTCCGACCTGGTGCCATTGCCCGACGAAATGCAGGAACGCGAGCAGGAAGCGCGCCAAGAGATGTTGGAAGCGCTGGCTGACTATGACGATCATCTGCTGGAAGAGTTGCTGGAAGACATCAACCCCGACAAAGAAGAAATCTATCGCAACTTGACCAAGGATCTGCAAGCCGACCTGATCGTGCCCGTATTCTTGGGTTCCGCCGAGCGTGACGGCGGCATTCGGCGACTGCTCAAGGCGCTGCGTCACGAAGCCCCGGAGGTGTCGGACACGGCCGAGCGGTTGGACGTTCCGGCAGAGGGCAGCGCCGCGGTGGTCCAGGTGTTCAAGACGTACATGGCACCGCACGCCGGCAAGCTCGCCTTCGCCCGGGTCTGGCGCGGCACGGTGAGCGATGGCATGACCATGGGCGACGAGCGGATCGGCGGGCTTTACCGAATGCTCGGTACGCAACAGACCAAGATCACGCAAGCCGGGGCCGGCGAGGTGGTGGCGCTCGGCCGCATGGAAGCGTTCAGGACCGGCGACATCTTGATCGAGGGGAGCGGCAAGCAACGCTCGCCGTTGTGGCCGGTCGCCCCGGCACCGGTGTACGCGCTTGCCATCCAGGCGGAAAACCGCAACGATGAAGTCAAGCTGACCACAGCGATGCAGAAACTGTCGGAGGAAGACCCGTCGCTGTCTCTGGCGCTGAACCAGGATACCGGCGAACTGGTGCTGTCCGGTCAGGGCACCATCCACCTGGACATCGCCCTGGAGCGGCTTCGCACCAAGTACAACGTGTCCGTGAAAGGTCGCAAACCGCAGACACCATACAAGGAATCCATCCGCAAGGAAGTTGCCCACCACTCGCGCTATAAAAAGCAGTCGGGCGGGCACGGCCAGTTCGCCGATATCCATATCGAGATCAAGCCGCTGCCGCGCGGCGACGGTTTCGCCTTCACAGACACTGTCGTCGGTGGCGTCGTGCCGCGGCAATACATCCCAGCAGTCGAGGCCGGCATACGGGAATGGCAGAGCCAGGGGCCGCTCGGCTTCCCGGTGGTGGACTTCACCGTGAACCTGAGTGCCGGGCAATACCACTCGGTCGACAGCTCGGAGATGGCGTTCAAGACCTGCGCCCGGCAGGCCATGACCGAAGCCATGCCGAAATGCGAGCCGGTGCTGTTGGAGCCGATTTTGGTCGTCACAATCTCCGTGCCAAGCGACTTCACCAGTAAGGTCAATGGCATGATATCGGGCCGGCGCGGCCAGATTCTCGGCTTCGACGCCAAGGACGGCTGGACCGGATGGGACGAGGTGCGCGCCTACATTCCGCAGGCTGAAATGCACGACCTGATCGTCGACCTGCGCTCCCTGTCGCAAGGCACCGGGTTCTATATCTACGCCTTCGACCGCTTGCAGGAACTGACCGGCAAACTCGCCGAAAAAGCCGTGGAAGCCCACCAGGCCCTGCGCGCCGACGCGGCCTAGGGAGGATTCAAGACCACAAGCCATGAAGCGTACGGCGACTGCGATCCTTCGGGTGAGGGTGACGCGGGCGGCGGGCACGTGACCCTGCTATGGAAACAGAGGGGGTTATCTATATAAATCAACGGCTTAATTCTAGCGCGAACACCGGGCCAAAGCCCCGCTCCCGCGGGGAGTGGGGCGAAGGTGTCTCGGCCTGAGCGATTGCCAATCACCCGTCCAGCGGCGCCACCTCCCTCTGGCCGCTGTCGCGCTCATCTTTGCGTATTTTTTTGGGCACATCTGTTGGAGGACATTCGCCCTCTGGGAGTCATGGAGAGAATCGGGACGAAAGCCCGATCCACCCTTCGATGCTCGAATCCGTGGGAGAGCACGGTGCTCTCCCCCGTCGGGTGGGAGGGTGTAATACCAACGGCCCGAAACACGGACCGGTCCTCGGGCCGCCCTGTTTCGGAGCGCTGGCATCCTTGCCGGCTGGACCGCCGGCTTCCAGCCGGCCCGGACCACGCCCAGGAGCCGGCCGCCAAGATGGCGGCGGTCCAGCCGGCAGGGATGCCGGCGCTCCTCAGTTCAGCGCCGATGATTTGCTGAAAAAACAGAGTGCTAGAGCGGTTTCCGCGAACCAGCGTGCGCGGAAACTGCTCTAGCCCGCCGCCGCTGCACCGTGTTCATCTGCGGTGGTGCAGGCCCCGGAACGGGCCATGTCCGGCGACTCTCCCCAAGCAAGCGACGTGTACGATGTACGCTCGGGAAGTCGGTCGTCAAATCGGACTGTCGTCACTCTGGTGAGCTTGTCGATGCCGCTCGATGGCCCGTAAGACCTTGGACAGCTCGGTGCGGAGCCGATGGCAGGCGTCGGCCGGAACCGACAGTTCGCCATGGCGTGACGTATGCTCCAGGTCCCGCACTAACGTCTCGAGAGTCCAAGCTCCCAGCGTGGCCGCGACCGGCTTCAGGTTGTGGAGCAAGGAACCGATGGCCGGCCAGCGGCCAGCCTCGACGGCCCGGTCCAGCGCGACCGGCGCGTCGCCGTAGACACGGACGACCGCAGCCAGATACTCCGTCATCCGCTCCGGTACGTCGCCGCACATGGCCAGGCAATACGCCAGGTCCACGACCGGTGTGGCCGTGTCCGCGGCTTCGGCCGGTGCCGGAGGCCGTGCCGACCCAAGCCGGGCAGGGCCGCCGCCCAGGAACCGGTGGAGGATGGCGCCCAGATCGGCCGGCTCGACGGGCTTCGTCAGATGGTCGTCCATGCCGGCGGCCAGGCTCCGCTCCGCCTCGCCGACCATGGCGTGGGCGGTCATGGCGATGACCGGCAGGCCGGTGAGGCCGAGATCATCGCGGATGGCACGGACCGCGCTCAGACCATCCATCTCGGGCATGCGCAGGTCCATGAAGACCAGATCGAATGCGTCGGTGCGAAGGCGTTGCAAAGCCTCCGAGGCACCAGCGGCCGTCTCGACGGCAAGCCCGGTGTCCGCCAGCAGGCCTTGCAGGACCAGCCGATTATCCGGGGCATCGTCGACCACGAGAATCCGTTTGCCGGTCCACCCGTCTCCATTCCCGAATGACGGGTCGAGCGGTGCTGTCGCGGGCCCGGCCTCGTCCGCTGCGGCGGCGGTCAGGCCAATCACGTCCCGGATCGTTTTGGCCAATGGCCCGGGGAGGATCGGCTTCATGAGCACGGCGTCCGCATCGGCTCCGGTCGCCGGCTCGGCCATGGCCGTCCTCTCACGCGGACAGGCCATGAGAATGACCGGCGTCCGCGCAAGCGCCATGTCGGCCCGAATGCGCGTCAAGGTCCGCCCCGGTGTCTCCTTCGGCAGATCAGCGTCGAGAAGCACGGCGTCGAAAGGATCATCGGTTTCGAAGGCCTGGGACAGGGTGGCCAGGGCGCCGTCACCGTTGTCATCCGTGGCGACCTGTACGCCCAGACGTGTTGCCATGGCGGCGATCGCCGAGCGGGCGGCCGCGTTGTCCTCCACCACCAAGATGCGCACATCCTGAAGGAGCGGTTCGGCGGCTGGCACGGCGCCGGTCTCCACCCGCCCCATGGCGACCGTGAAGGAAACGCTGGTGCCCGCTCCCGGTTCACTCTCCAGCCACAACCGGCCGCCCATGAGCGTAACCAGGCGGCGGCTGATGGCCAGACCAAGGCCGCTGCCGCCGAACCGGCGCGTGATCGATTTGTCGCCCTGGCTGAACGGCTCGAACAGACGCGCCTGCGTCGCCGCATCCATACCGATGCCGGTGTCCCGGATCGTGCATGATACGCGCACGGCCTGGGGATCGGGGCCGTCCGCCGTCATCGTCACGACGACCTCGCCCCGGTCGGTGAATTTGACGGCGTTGCCGACCAGATTGAGCAGTACCTGACCCAGGCGCAGCGGATCGCCGACCAGGCGGCAGGGCACCGTCGGCGCAACGTCGACCACCAGGTCAAGGCCCTTGCTTGCCGCCGTGGGGCCGACCACGGCGGCAAGCTCGGCCACCAGGTCAGGAACCTCGAAGGCGATCGATTCCAGGTCCAGCCGCCCGGCTTCCACCTTGGACAGATCGAGTATGTCGTTCAGCAGGCCGAGCAGCGTCCGCGACGCCGCATCGGCAATTTCGAGATACGCCTGCCGGCGTGAGTCCGGCCCTGGGCGCAGCGCCAGTCGCACCATGTTGACAATGGCGTTCATGGGCGTGCGGATTTCATGGCTCATGTTGGCGAGAAATTCGGACTTGGCCTGGTTGGCGCGTTCAAGGTCCTCAGTCCGTGCTGCCACCCGCGCTTCGAGACGGGTGTTCGATTGGCGCAATGCCCGCGTCAATCGCAGCCGTTGCAGGTACAGGAGCAGGCTCGCCAGAAGCGCGGCGGCGAGAATGCCCATGAACACCAGTCCGGTGATTGCTTCGACGAAATGCGACTCCAGCAATCCAGGCGGCTGGAATCGCAGCTCGGCATCGGGTGGGACAGCGGATGGATCGATCTCCCAACGTTTTAGTTCGGTCCAGTCGAACACGATCCTGGCTGGGTCCTGGCCGGGAAGCCGGTCGAGCGCCGTGGGGCCGTGTTCCAGAACGTCCAGTGCGGCATTGATGGCGATGCGTCCGGCGAGGGTCGGGCTGGCCACGTGACCGCCGACGATGCCGGACCCGATCAGCGGTTCGAAGAAGCCGTAGATCGGTACGGCACTGGCTTGGGCAAGCCGGCTCACGACGTAATCGGGTTCGAAGCGCCGTCCGGTTGCATCCTGGAACACCAGAGTGAACAGGACGAGGCTGTCATCGGACAAAGTGGACAGACGACGTTCAAGGTCTTCGAGCCGGAAATCCTGCAGGACCGTCACGGTCATCGCGTCGAAGGTCGACGTGCCCAACAAACCCTTCAGGATCGCCACGAAGGTCTGAGACGGCCTGGTGCGATCGCCGACAACGACGATGTTACGGGTTTGCGGCCGCTGGGCCAAAGCAAGATCGATCGTGTTGAGCAACCGGTCAGCGACCTTGGTCCCGACGCGACGCATGGCGTCAGGGCGACGGAAATCGACCGATCCCGGCGAGACGGCGATGATGGCGACCTCGGAAAACGCCGGGTGTTGCAGCTTGGACAGCAAAGAAAGGGCGGCGTACCCGTCGGCAACGATCACCTTGGGTAAGGCGTTTCGGTATTTCGCGGCCAGAAGGTCACCCCATTCCTGTTCCGTCGACGCCAGAACGCGTCGTTCGTTGAGGAACTCGAAGAGAATCTCGGTCGGCCGGCCCCGTGTCTGCATCTCCGCTTCGACGGCATTCAGCATCGGACCGGTCCAATTCGAGGCAGGAGAAAACGATGACAGGAAAAGAATCGTGTCGGCAGGGTTGGACCCCGCCGCCTGGACCGGAGCGCAAGGGGACAACAGGGCAAGGACCAGGACCGAGGCGCACAGCCACTGCAGCGCCACCTGGCGATGTCTCATGAAACCCAGTCCGCCTGAGCGTTGAACCGATAGCCAACGCCGCGGATGCCACGGATGAGCTGCGGATTACGGGCATCGTCGACCAATTTGCGGCGCAGACGGAGGACCAGCCAATCCACCGCTCGCGCACTGCTTGCTTCGGTGCGCCCGATGGCATCGAGGAGCTCCCGCCGGGCCAAGGCCGCACCGGCCTGCCGGATCAGGGCCTCCAAGAGCCTGGCCTCGCTCAAGGTCAGGACGGTCAGGTCACCGTTCGGCGTTTCAAGCGTTCGGTTGACGGGATCGAACCGCCGGCCGGCGAACCGGTATGCCGTTGGCCTGACTTGCTCCTCGCGGCCCTTGCCGCCGCCCGCAGGCAGTCGTTGTAGGAGGTTTCGAACTCGGAGCAGGAGCTCGCGTGGATTGAACGGTTTCGTGATGTAGTCGTCGACGCCGAGCTCCAGCCCCGCCAGACGATCGGCCTCGCCATCCCGGGAGGTTAGAATGACGACGCCCATGCTGACACGGTACCGGCGAATGAAGGGCACGAGATCGTATCCGGACCCGTCCGGCAACCGCACGTCCACGACAGCCAGAGCCAGGTCATGTTCGGCCAAGGCGATCCGCGCTTCGGCGACGGTGTTGGCAATCACCACATCGTAGCCGGCCGTCGCAAACACGCCGTGCAGAAAGCTCTGCTGGACAAGCTCGTCTTCGACAAGAAGCAATCGGCACGGTGAACCGGCCGACTGCGCCTCGACCATGACCGATTGCAGCGGACTCGAAGGCATGGAAATCCTTGGCCTCGATCGGAGTCGGCCGGATTGGTTCGCCACCATTTATACGGCCTGATCACGCAGCCCGGCAACAATTCACGGGAACTGATGCGAGACGAGGGACAGGCCGCATCAAATTCTTGATTACTGTGTGTCGAACTTGTGATGACCTGCCGGTCCACCGCCTTCGCCACGGCTCAGCCGTTCCAATCGGTCACCGTTGCGGACACTCAGACGACCATGATCCATCGTCGCTCCCTATCCGTTGCTCAAGCACCACAGTATCCAGGCATCTCAACGGCGTCATGGACGCTTAATGGCAAGTATGTTGAACGCCCGGCACAGGCGATCGCGCCGATTTTACAACCTCTGATTTTCTTCTAGGCTTTAGCATTCAACCATAAATATCTGAATCTGTCGCCTACTCTCCTCTTGTTCGCACGGGCGGATCGGATACCCAGAGGACGAGAGAAAACTCAGTCAACACAACTGCAACAATTCGCAAATGGACCATCAACATCCACCGGGACTGTTGGTGGCATTGGACGAACTCGACAACCGATTTCCCACGTCGGCTTTGCCATACGGCTTGTCGCAGGCCCCACACGGGGGCCCGTCATCAATCCCGAGGGATGCCATGACGTCTCGGTTGTCCGTGACTTTCGTTCTGACCAGGCCGCATTCGACGGTCACGAAACCTGCGCCCATCACCAGGTCGACCAAACCTGACCGCAGTGGCGCTCTATTGGATACCAATGGACAAGAGCGATCTACACGGGCCCGTGCACGCAAAAAAGCTTTGGTCGCACATTCCGATCATAAGGAGACTTCAATGCACGGAACCCATCCCGTCCGCGGTCGGTTGACGGATCATCTCATGACCGGTGTCTCTACGCGGGCGATGCTGCTTTGCGGGTGCTTGGCTCTGGGTGGGGGCGTCCTTCTATCGGCCCCTACCGCCCGCGCCGCCAACGACGCCCTCACACCCGGATCTGGGGACACCGAGATCGAGGGCATTGATACTTGGGACCTGAATGCGGCTCAAGGCGCCGCCGATGCCAATCTGAATTTCGACAATGGTGGCGGCTCGAATTTCCTGACCATTCGCAACTCCGGCACGAATAACCAGACTGCTAGTGTTGGCACGATCGCGGTAATCGATAACAATGGCACTCACAAGATCGTTCTTGGTGATCCGAACCAGTCGACGTCAAACGTCCTCATCGTGAATGGAGTCGTGTCCGGCGATGTGGCAACCGACGATAATGATCTTGATCTGGAAATCAGAGGCGGACGCGACGGAAACTCGAACACCGTGGAATTCCGCTCCAATGTCAACACCGGATTTGGGGTCATCCAATTCAAGGATGGCACCATCAATGGGACAGGAAGGGCCATTGCCCGATTCACCGGCACCGGCCAAACCGTCAATGCGAAATTCATTGGCGAAGGAGAAGGGCACGTCATCGTCGGCAACGGCGTCGATCCCGCGAGTGTCACTTTCAGCGGCGGCTTCATTGGGCGGCTGGAGGACGATACCGGACTGACGGCCCTGAACGACGACGATCCGGTCGGCCTGTTCCAGGTGCTTCCCAATGCCACCGCAACCGTGACCACCGACCTGTTCGCCGGCCGCGATTTGGCATCCGATCCCGATGACAATCCCGATGAGGTGGCCATCGACATCGACGGCACGCTGATCCTCGACGGGTCGACGGCGGCGTTCCCGGTGATCGCCAGCGGCCAGGTCGATTTCGACGGTACGGTCACCGTGACCGGACCGAACAGCCTCACCATCACAGGCGTCCAGAACCAAAACTCCGCCGGTACACCGATCGCGGTCGACGGAACCCTGACGACGCTGCTGTCCACGGCGGGTGCCACCCTCACTATCGAGTGTGCCGAGACAACCTATATTTTGTCATTTGAGTTCGAAGGGGCCAATCCGGTCGCCTGCGACAATCCCGTAACCATCGGTGCCAACACCAACACGACGCTCAACGTCGGCAACCAGATCGTCTTGAGAGGCGGGGCGCTTCCCGATATCCGGGGCATGAGCAATACCAACCGCGTCGCCGGCGGTCCGGTGACCATCGGTGGCGCCGGCACCACCACGCGTATTGTGATCAACCGGTCCGCCACTTTCGATCCGACCACGACCGCGGTGATCGATGCCACGGCAGTGCCGGTCACGATCCACGAAGGCGGGACGATCACCGTCTCGCTCGGTACCAATACGGGGCCGGCCTATGTGGTGAGCGACAAGATCGTGGTGATCGACAGCAGCACCCAGGTCCAGGGCAGCGCTAGCGGCCCAACCACTTACTCGGCATTGATTGCCAACGGAACGATCGTCCTCGTCGACACGGCAACGCTTGATCTGGTTCACGATACCACCAGTAACGTACAGCAAGACCTGGTCATCACATTCGCGGTCGAGGAGACGGTGCCGGAACCAGTCGAGCAGGCGATGACGGCGACGACGAGCGCCGAGGTCGTCATCGACTGCGCGGGCAATGCCCGCACCCTGGCCGCCGGCTCCGCCGCTGCCGGGGATTCCGAAGCATTCAGTGCCCTCGCTTGCTTGACGTCGCAGGAGGAGGTCGAGACCGCGTCCGAACAGCTCACGCCCGATCCCCATGGCGGTGGCACGGTGGCCCTGATGAGCGTCACCACACAAACCAATACGGTGATCGGCTTCCGCCTCGCGTCGCTCCGGGAAAACACCCTGTATGCCGAAAGGGCTCCCCTGGGTCTGGCGGCTGGCGATGATGGGGCGCTCCGGCACGCGGTGTGGGCCAAACCCTATACCAATCACGTCCAACAGGGCGAACGCGGCGGGGTGGCCGGATTCGATGCCTTCACCTGGGGCATCCTCGGCGGCGTGGACACCGAATTCCTCCCCGGTGCGATCGACGGTGCACGGGCCGGCATCAGCATCGGATATGCCGACACCCATGTGTTCGGAAGCGGCGCAGCCGATAGCGAGAACCGGATCGACAGCTATCAGGTGGCACTGTACGGCGACTACACCACCGACCGGTATTACGTGGAGGGCATTCTCGCGTTCTCCTGGAACGAGGTGGCGACACGGCGGCGAATCACGTTTGGAGGCCTCGACCGCACCGCTGAGGGCCGCTATGCCGCCCGACAGTATGCCGCCCGCTTCGACGCGGGCCTGCCGATTCGTGTTGGCGACGGCCCTGTCGTCACACCCACCGCCGGCTTCCAGTACATCCAGGTAGAGAGCGACGCCTACACCGAGACCGGTGCCGGAAACCTGAACCTCGCGGTCGATCAGGACACGCTGCGCCAGGCGCTCGGCATGGTCGGGGCCAAGGTCCATACCGACCTCGACGTTCTCGACGGACGATTGCGGCCGGAGCTGCGGGGGACGCTTCTGTACGACTTCGCCTCCGACGAGGCCGTGTCCACCGCCACCTTCACGGCCGGTGGCGCATCGTTCCAGACGACCGGCGCGGACGTCGCCGAACTCGGCGGCGCCATCGGCCTTGGCCTTGGATTCACCAGCGACGATCAACGCTGGACCGTTTCGGCGGACTATGAGGCCACGCTCAAGGACGACTTCAGGGGCCACACCGGCATGGTCCAAGCAACTTTGCGGTTCTGAATCTCGGTGGGGCGGCGCTCGCATACGCCGCTCCGCTCGAAAACCCATGACGCCGGACGACCGACCTTCCTTACCGATCCGCCTAAACGTCGCTCGATGCCGTGTTGCCGATGGCGCGCCGCCGACCCATGATGCCGCGATAGATGTCGGAATCGTCGACCACCCCGACCAGCCGACCGTCCTGCACCATGAGCAGCGGCCAATCGCTCTCGTGGCGAAAGGCGATGGCACGCCGGATCGGCAGGTCGGGCGTCGTGGCCACGACCTGGTCGGCGCTCAGATCTTGGGGCACATCCGCTTCCGTGCAGACCGTCGGGTGAATGGTCGCTCCATCCAGCCGGAGCTCGCCGATGGCGTCATCCGGCGTCAGACGCACGCGAAGACGGCCGGGTGGATCCAGCGCAATGGTGCCGTCCGCCTCGCGCGGCAAGCCGTCAAGGCCGCGCATCAGGGTGCGGCCGCGCAGCACATTGAGCGGATTCACTTGGGAAACGAAGGCGGCGACATAGTCGTTGGCCGGTTGCAGGACGATTTCCTCCGGCGTGCCATACTGAATGATGCGACCACCGTCCATGATGGCGATGTGATTGCCCAGTTTGAGCGCCTCGTCCAGGTCGTGGCTGACGAACAGGATGGTCTTCTTCAGGCGCTTCTGCACGGCCAGCAATTCGTCCTGCAAACGGTCCCGGATCAGCGGGTCCAAAGCCGAAAATGGTTCGTCCATCAACAGGATATCGGCATCGGTGGCAAACGCCCGAGCCAGACCGACGCGCTGCTGCATGCCACCCGACAGCTCATGGGCGAACTTGTCCTCCCAACCGTCGAGTTGGACCAACGCCAGCATGTCTCGGACGATCCGGTCCCGGTCCTGCTTCCGCGTGCGGCGCAACTCCAGACCAAGGGCGACGTTCTCGGCCACGGTGCGCCAGGGCAGGAGAGCGAATTGCTGGAACACCATGGCGACGCGGGTGCGGCGGATGGCCCGCAGGGTGCGGGCGTCGCACGCTGCGATGTCGACTGGCGCGCCGCCGGCCCGGTCGGCAACCAGAACCCGGCCACGCGCCGCTGTGTTGAGCCCGTTGACACAGCGCAGTAGTGTCGATTTGCCCGATCCACTCAACCCCATCAACACACAGAGTTCACCTTCGTGAACGGTCAGATGGGCGTCGGCCACCCCCAGGACCGCCCCCGTCTCCTGCAAGATCATTTGGCGGTCGGCCCCGTCGTCGATCCGTGTCAAGGCGGCTTGACGTTGCTCCGCCCGGGTGGCGAAGACGACGTCGACGGCTTCAAAGCGCACCGCCGGTGTCTTGTCCGCGTCTGCGCTCATTTGGCAGCTCCCCGACGGCCGGCCGGGCGTTTGACGATCCGATCGAGCAGGATCGCCAGGATCACGATCGACAAGCCGGCCTCGAACCCCATGCCGACATTAACCGTGTTCAACGCCCGCACCACCGGCTTGCCGAGACCGTCGGCACCGACCAGGGCGGCAATCACGACCATGGACAGGGACAGCATGATGCATTGGGTCAAGCCGGCCATGATGGTCGGCAGTGCATGCGGCAGCTCGATCTTCCACAACACGTCCCATTTGGTCGCGCCGAAGGCCTCGCCGGCCTCGATCAACGGCCGCGGCACGGAGCTGATGCCAAGATAGGTCAGGCGGATCGGTGCCGGCAGCGCGAACACCACGGTCGAGATGAGCCCCGGCACCACGCCGAGGCCGAACAGGATCAAGGTCGGGATCAGATAGACGAAGGTCGGAATGGTTTGCATCAGGTCCAGCACCGGCTGGATCATGGCGTAGAGCCAGGGGCGATGCGCCGCGACGATGCCGATCGGGACGCCGATGATCATGCAGGTGGCGGTGGCACACAAAACCAACGCCAGCGTCTCCATGGTGGCTTCCCAATAGCCAAGGTTGATGATGAAGAGCAGGCTGAACACGCAGGCCAAGGTCAGACGGATCGACCGATGCAGCAACCACGCCAGGAAAGCGATCAACCCGACGACGGCCAGCGGATGCATCCAAAGCAGAAAGTCGATCAACGCCTCAATCTGAAATCCAACCACATCTGATATGAAGTTAAAGAACCAGGCGGCATGCTCGTCAAGCAGATCCACACCGTCACGAATCCAGTTCCCCAACGGAATCTTGTTGTCGGTCAGCCAGTCCACGGATCAAACCTCCGAGAAGATGCGACAGGCGGGTCAGGGAAAGCCGCTGCTATGAAAACTCAACGGATTTTTCTTTACATATCAATAGCTTAGCTCTGGCCCGAGCAAGGGGCACAAAGGGTTAAGACCAACGGCCCGAAACACTGACCGATCCTCGGGCCGCCCTGTTTCGGAGCGCCGGCATCCGTGCCGGCTGGACCGCCGGCGTCCAGCCGGCCCGGACCCCGCCCAGCAGCCGGCCGCCAAGATGGCGGCGGTCCAGCCGGCAGGGATGCCGGCGCTCCTCGTTCAGTGCCGAAACCGACCGTGTCGTCAAGGCAGGCCATGGGTATAAGTTATTGATGTAGAGGGTAAATTCCGTCCAGTTGTCGTAGCGGGGGGGGCGTTCACGCGATCGAACGATCATCGATGAGAGCCGTTGGCATCACCCGTCAAGGCCGAGATGCTGCCGGACCGCCTGCAGACCGGGGGTGCCGTCGCGTGCCGACACGCCGTCGAGCCAGCCCTCCAGAATGCCGGGGTTCGTCCGCAGCCAGTCGGCCGCAGCGTCATTCGGCACCTCGCCGTCTTCCAGGATCGCCCCCATGATCTCGTTTTCCATCGTCAGCGTGAAGATCAGGTTCTTCAGCAGCGCGCCGACATTGGGGCACTCTTCGACGTAGCCCTTGCGCGTGTTGGTGTAGACCGTGGCGCCGCCGAAATTCGGCCCGAACACGTCGTCGCCGCCGTCGAGATAGGTCAGGTCGAAGCGGGCGTTCATCGGATGCGGTTCCCAGGCCAGGAATACCACCGCCCGGTCGCGCCGCACGGCGCGGGCCACCTGGGCCAGCATGCCCTGCTCGGAGGATTCGACCACCTCGAACCCGCCGAGACCGAACCGGTCTTCATCGATCATGGACTGGATCAGCCGGTTGCCGTCGTTGCCCGGCTCAATACCGTAGATCTTGCCGTCCAGGGCATCCTCGAACCGAGCGATATCGGCGAAATCGGTCAGGCCCTGCTCGGCCAGCGTGGTCGGCACGGCCAGCGTATACTTGGCCCCTTCCAGATTAACGCCAACGATGTCGACCGAACCTTCGTCGCGATACGGAGCGATGTCGGCTTCCATGGTCGGCATCCAATTGCCCAGAAAGACGTCGATATCGCCATTCTTCAGGCTGATGTAGGTGACCGGGACCGAGAGCACGTCGGCTTCCGGCCGGTAGCCGAGACCGGACAGAACGACGCTCGTGGCGGCCGTTGTCGCCGTGATGTCGGTCCAACCGACATCGGAAAAGCGGACTGTGGTGCAGGCATCCGGGTCGGTCGCAGCCAGGGCAATCGCCGGCGTCAAACCCAGGGCCAGGACCGTCGATCGAAGCAGCCCCTTCATAAGGCAGGTCCCCCGCAATGGTTTCGTTTCGTAGCTGCCGGCCGTCTTGTCGGCGGTTTGGAACCGCGGGCCGGCGAGGGTGAAGGCCGGAAACAGTCGCACAGCAAATTCTTAATGCCAATCCTAATCCATGCTAAGGGAGTCCGGATTGGCGGGCGGAGCGGCCTCGCGACCGCTCGCCGCTCCAATGTTTCGGCGAGTCCATCTGAACAGGAGTTGAGCACCCATGGGCCGGGCGATCCCGAACCGGGACTATGATTTCATTATCGTTGGCGCCGGCTCCGCCGGCTGCGTGCTGGCCAATCGGTTGACCGAAGACGCCGACGTCCGGGTCCTGTTGCTGGAAGCCGGCGGCAAGGATCGCAGCCTGTTCATCCATATGCCCTCGGCGCTCAGCTATCCGATGAACGACCCCAAGCTGAGCTGGCAATTCCACACCGAGCCGCAAGCGCATATGGACGGCCGTCGGCTACACTGGCCGCGCGGGCGGGTGCTCGGCGGATCGTCCTCGATCAACGGCATGTGCCACGTCTTCGGACATCCCTACGACTATGATCGCTGGGCCGATGAAACCGGGTTCGCCGACTGGGATCACGCCCACTGCCGCCCCTACTTCCGCAAAGCGGAACACCGCGACAAGGGCGGCGACGCATATCGCGGCGGGGCCGGTCCGACCGGTGCCGTGACGGGGCTCGGCCGCAATCCCCTCTATCACGCCTGGGTCGAGGCCGGTCGCCAAGCCGGTTACCCAGTCACCGAAGACCAGAACGGCTTCCAGCAGGAAGGCTTCGGCGACATGCAACGAACCATCGAGCGCGGCCGGCGTTCGAGCACCGCGGTGGCGTATCTGCGCCCGGTCCTGGGACGGCCGAATCTCACCGTGGTCATCCGCGCCGTGACCACGCGGGTCTTGATCGAAAACGGTCGGGCGGTCGGGGTCTGCGTCAGCATCAAGGGCGGCCGTGAGCAGACGGTGCGCGCGACCCGCGAGGTGATCGTCAGCAGCGGACCGCTCAACACGCCGAAGCTCCTCATGCTGTCAGGGATCGGCGATCCGGCACAGTTGAAGGCCCACGGCCTTCCGGTGCATACCGACCTGCCCGGCGTCGGCGCCAATCTGCAGGATCATCTGGAAGTCTATATCCAGCACGCCTGCACCCAACCGATCACGCTGTACGGCGCCCAGGCACCGGCGGCCAAGGCGCGGATCGGTTTGGAATGGCTCTTGTTCAAGACCGGGCTCGGCGCCACCAGTCATTTCGAGGCCGGCGGGTTCATCCGCAGCGCGCCCGGATACAGTCATCCAAACATCCAGTATCATTTCCTCCCGATCGCGATCAATTACGACGGTTCCAACCCCTCGGACCGTCATGGCTATCAGGCACACATGGGCCCGATGCGCCCGACCAGCCGCGGCACCGTGACCCTGCGCTCCGCCGACCCGCGCGACGACCCGGTCATCGATCCGAACTGCCTGTCGACGGAGCGGGACGTGCGCGAATTCCGCGACGGCGTTAAACTGACCCGCGACGTGTTCGCACAGTCTGCCTTCGATCCGTTCCGGGGCGAGGAGCTGCGCCCAGGTCCATCGGTCAAGACCGACGCCGAAATCGACGCCTTCGTGCGCGCCTATGCCGAGAGTGCCTACCATCCAAGCTGTACTTGCAAGATGGGCGCCGGCGACGACCCCATGGCCGTGGTCGACGGGGCGGGACGGGTCTATCGGCTCGACGGTCTGCGCGTGATCGACAGCTCGATCATGCCGTCGATCCCCTCCGGCAACCTCAACCTGCCGACGATCATGCTCACGGAGAAGCTGGCCGATCGCCTCCGCGGCCGCGATCCCCTGCACGCCACACCGGTGCCGGTCTACGAACCGGCAGACTGGCAGACCCGGCAGCGGTGACGAACAAGAGGCCCGTCTCCCTCAGGGAGGGGGGAGGGTGGGGCGAGGGTCGTGCCGCCAAGCCGATGAGCGACCATCGGTCAACCCGACACACCCTCAGCCGGCCGCGTGCCGCAGCCACCGGCGTATCAGCCGACGGAGACGCCCGTTTGGGGGCACGGCGCATCTGTCTCTGTCTTGGATATCCAATCTCATACCCATGGCCCGCATTGACGACACGGTCGGTTTCGGCGCTGAACGAGGAGCGCCGGCATCCGTGCCGGCTGGAAGCCGGCGGTCCAGCTGGCAAGCATGCCGGCGCTCCGAAACAGGGCGGCCCGAGGACCGGTCATTGTTTCGGGCCCTTGGTTATCAGTGCGCGCCGTGCGCCAACCACCGAGTCAGTGCATTTTGATTTCGCTCCATTTCCGAGTTGTGTGAATCCCGTCGCCGAGAGGGAGAGGGCTCCGGTGTCCGCTCAAGTCCCACACCGGTCTTTCGACCGACCCACCATGACCGAAACGGTGGCTTTTCGACGGCGTGCCCTCCTTTATAGCACGGTTGTCGGCATGAAGATCGGTCGTTCATTGGTGACGCGAAGCCCGTGCTCTAGACCCCGCAAAACCCCGGCGAGCACCTCACAGAGAGGGCGTAGTTTCTTGTTAGTCACTCACCGGCCTTGCGGCCGACCTGCCGGGGATGAAACAGTC
>JANQJV010000423.1 GCA_028281465.1 Azospirillaceae bacterium
TGGGCCGACGGGGCGTCGGCGCTCCGGGATGTGGCCACGACCCGCCCAGAGGTTCATCCTCTGCGGGACGGCGGCAGACGGTGAGAACGAGAGCCAATCATGCGTAAATTGTGAGTCACTCGCCGACCACGATTGGCGCCGACCACGATTGGCTTCAAATTCAAATGGCCAGAGCGTTTTCCACGAGCCAACCTAAGTGGAACAAGCGCTAGCGGACTTCCGTCGGTTCGTCATCTTCGGAGTCGGTCGTCTCGCCCATCTCAGCCTCCTCGGCTTGCCGCTCCTCTTCCAACATATCAGCCGCCGTCACCATGCCGCCCCGCGATGCCTGAAGTTCTGCCTCCTCCTGCGACCTTGCCACATTGACCGTTACCGACGCAGACACATCCGGATGAAGCGCAAGACGGACGGTGAACACACCCAATGTCTTGATCGGTTGCTCAATCGCGACCTGGTTCCGGTTCAGCATGTAACCTGAATCGGTCACAGCCACGGCAATATCTCGACTGCTCACCGATCCATACAGGACACCGCTTTCCCCAGCCTGGCGAAGGATCACGACGGCCAACCCGTTGACCTTTTCGGCGACGTACTCCGCTTCCTTGTGCAACTCCAGATTGCGAGCCTCGATCACAGCACGCTGTTTTTCGAAGTAAGCCAGGTTGGCTTTGGTTGCCCGCATGGCTTTCTTCTGCGGCAACAGAAAGTTGCGGGCATAGCCTGGCCGAACCTTAACGATCTGGCCAATCTGGCCAAGTTTCTCAACACGTTCCAGCAGGATGACGTCCATCACCGCGACTCCTTATCGGCACCAGGCGCGGCGAGGCGCCGGCGCAGCTTCACCCAGCATTCGGCTGCCCCCAACCCAACGACAACAAGGATCGGCCAGCCGAGCACAATCATGAGCAAATAGAACACCACCAGCAGCGGCAGCTTGGCCGCCTGCTGTGCTGCCGCCAGATGCACAATGGTCAAACCGGCAAAAAAGAATGGCAATGCCAGAACAATCGCCAGGTTGATCGCAAGATAACCGATCTGTCCGGGCAAAAAAAGTCCAGCCGCAGCACAACCAAGCAAGCTCCAACTGAGCATAGGTGATAGATTAGCGTCGAACAGGCGCAACGATGGGCGCAACGCTCGCCCAGCCCGCTGCAGCACGGCCTGCGCCAGAATCAGGTTAACCAGGAGCATCAGCACCCAGGACACCATGACGACGCCGGGAAAAACCGGGGCGATCGCGACGGCCGCCGCCGCCTCCAAAGACCTGGCTGCATCGCCTTCCCCCGCCTCGAACAAGGGCAGGACTTCGCGAAAGACGCCAGAGAGTGCCTGTTCGACCAGCCCACGCAGGCCGCCGTCAACCCCAAGCGCACCGAAGAACGCAAGGCCAATCAGCGCCATGGCCGCCAAAGTGGTGTCCAAGACCAGACGTTCCGACGGGTACCAGTGCACCCGACCGTCCGCTCCCGTTCGGTTCAACAACGCACGCTGCAAAAGCAGTGCAACCGGAACACCGTTCGATAACAGGTATGTAAGACACGCCAGCCAACTTTCGGTGACCCCGATGACAACCAGGCCCCCCGTTGCCACGGCGACCTGGCCCGACGCCGTGCCCAACGCCAACCCGGCCAGGAACAGCGGCATGGCTGCAACATAGCCGAACAGCATACCACCCATATCGCCGCTGATGATGGCGAGATAGAGAACGGCCGAGAGTAAGCCGCCTCCGATGGCGGCCACAAGATGCGTCGGCATGGCCGGTGACGTCCAATGTTGTTCACATAAACGGGAAGGCTGGCGCTCACAGCCGCCAGCCACCCCTCTCGATCCGTCCTGAGTTCTACTTGATGATGTAGGGCAACAATGACAAATAGCGAGCACGCTTGATGGCCTGAGCCAATTCACGCTGCTTCTTGCCCGACACGGCAGTGATTCGACTTGGCACGATCTTGCCACGTTCGGATACGAATCGCGACAGCAATTTCACGTCCTTGTAGTCGATCTTCGGCGCATTGGCACCGGAGAAAGGACAGGTTTTACGGCGCCGGAAAAACGGCCGGCGGCCACCGCCGCCCATGCTCATACCTCACCTCCTGCAACGGCGGTTTCTGCCGGCGCCACGGCCGGAACGTCTTGTCGACGAGGCGGTCGGTCGCGATGATCCCGATCCCCCCGGTGTTCACGATCGCCACGGTGTTCGCGGTCACCGCGGTCGCGCCCCTCGCCGCGATGCTCCCGGTCACCACGGTGTTCGCGGTCGCCACGATCGCGCCCCTCGCCACGCCGGCCACCACGCTCGCTCTTCTCGCCGCGCGTCTGCATCATGATCGATGGGTTTGCGTCCAACGCCGCGACCCGGATCGACATGTACCGCAACACGTCCTCGTGCAGACGCATGTTGCGCTCCATCTCCCCGACCGCCGCTGCCGGCGCGTCAAGATTGAGCATCACGTAATGCCCTTTGCGGTTCTTCTTGATTCGGTACGCCAAAGTCTTGAGACCCCAGTACTCGGTCTTCTTGACCTCACCGCCGTTGTCCCGGATGATTGTGCTGAATGTTTCCGTCAATGCCTCGGTTTGGGCAGCAGAAATATCCTGGCGTGCGATGAACACGCTCTCGTAGAATGCCATTTGGACTCCCCATGGCTGTTTCATGGCCCGGCGCTGCCAATGCCAAATCCCGGCGCCCAATCCCGGCAGGGTATCTGGTTTCCTGTCAGCCGCCCGCGCCTAACCGACTGGAAACCCGAGTCGGTAAGGAGTTATGAGGCGCGAAAGGTTACACGGTACAGCAAACCGAAGCAAGCGACTTCCAAACGACAGCGTTGGTGCGGGATCACTCGGCAGACGGAACTCGTGTTGTGACCGCGCTGTTTCGTCCCTTGACTCACCACGGCCAACCGCTATGACTGGGCGCCGTTTCCGGTCAGTTTGGTGACAGATTGATGGCAGTCTCGCCTGAAGGCGACATCGACCTGCACCGGTTTCCCGAATCCGCACAGGCATCACCATGGGCCGCGCGTTGGTTTTTCCTGGACAGGGCAGTCAGGCCGTCGGCATGGGCCGCGAGGTCGCGGACACATTCACCACCGCCCGCCAGGTTTTCGAGGAACTAGACGATACATTGAATCAGGCACTGTCACGCCTGATGTTCGACGGCCCGGCCGAAACCTTGACGTTGACCGAAAACGCCCAACCGGCCCTCATGGCGGTCAGCATGGCGCTATTGCGCGTGCTGCAGACCGAAGGGGATTTTTCCGTGCACCGGCACGCCCGTTTTGTCGCCGGGCATTCGCTGGGGGAGTACACGGCGCTGTGCGCGGCTGGCGCCCTGTCGCTGGCGGACACTGCGCGCCTGCTCAAACTGCGCGGTCAGGCCATGCAGCGTGCAGTGCCGGTCGGCCAAGGTGCCATGGCCGCGTTGATCGGTGCCGATCTGGACCAAGCACGCGAGATCACCGCGCAGGCGGCCGGCGACCAGGTGTGCGCCCCGGCCAATGACAATGCCCCGGGCCAGATTGTGATCAGTGGGCATACAGAAGCAATCGAGCGCGCCCTCGCCCTAGCCGCGGAGCGCGGCTTGAAACGAGCGGTTCGCTTGACCGTCAGTGCGCCGTTCCATTGCCCATTGATGCAGCCGGCAGCGGATGTGATGGCGCAGGCACTGGCCAACGTCGCCGTGGTTGAACCAGTGGTTCCGGTCGTTGCCAATGTCCGTGCGGCACCGGTGATGACACCGGAGGACATTCGCTCCGCCCTCGTGGAACAAGTGACCGGCGCCGTGCGCTGGCGCGAGGGCGTGGCCTTCATGGTCGGCGAGGCAGTTACCGAACTGGTCGAGGTTGGTGCCGGCAAGGTTTTGAGTGGTCTCTCCAAACGTATCGACCGATCGTTGGCGGCCCGGTCGATTCAGATGCCGGCTGACATCGAGGATTTCCTGGGCAGCCTTTAACGTCGCGCCCCCGCAACAGAGCTTCGAAAACCGAAATGTTCGACCTGTCCGACCGTACAGCTTTGATCACCGGCGCCTCGGGCGACATCGGCGCCGCGATCGCTCGCCGCTTGCACGCCCGCGGAGCCCATGTGGCCTTGCACGGCACGCGTTTGGACGCATTGGAGCGCTTGGCCGGCGACCTGGGTGACAACCGAGTTGCCGTGACACCAGCTAATCTAGCGGACGCGACCGCGGTCGAGTCCCTGGCCAAACAGGCGGAAGCCACGCTCGGACGCATCGACATTCTGGTTAATAATGCCGGCATCACGCGCGACGGGCTCGCCATGCGCATGCGCGACGAGGATTGGCACAGCGTGCTCGATGTCAACCTCACCGCCGGTTTCCGGTTAGCCCGCGCTGCTTTGCGGGGCATGATGAAGAGACGCTGGGGACGCATCATCGGCATCACGTCCATCGTCGGCGTCACTGGCAACCCGGGACAAGCCAATTACGCCGCAGCCAAGGCGGGAATGATCGGTCTGAGCAAGGCGCTCGCTGCCGAAGTTGCGTCGCGCGGCATCACTGTGAACTGCATTGCGCCGGGGTTTATCACTTCGGCCATGACGGACGGCCTGCCAGATGCGCAGAAAGAGAAGCTGCTGGCGGCCATCCCTGTCGGGCGCATGGGAGAGGCACAAGAGATCGCGGCAGCGGCGGTGTTTCTCGCAGCGCCTGAAGCCGCCTACATCACCGGACAAACTCTGCACGTCAACGGCGGCATGGCGATGATCTGACGCGCCAACGATGACCACATTGCCCCCATCGGGGGTGCTGGCAAAGACTGGGAAAGTATGTTAATTGGCGACACTTTCCGGGCTAGTCGTACCCCGGAAACGGGTCGTCTATGGATCGATGCAACGAGACCCAACCGATTGGGAAGGCTGAAGAAGATGAGCGATATCGCCGAACGGGTGAAGAAAATTGTTGTCGAGCATTTGGGTGTTGAAGAATCCAAGGTGGTCGAGAATGCGAGCTTCATCGACGACCTGGGTGCGGATAGCCTTGACACGGTCGAATTGGTTATGGCGTTCGAAGAAGAATTTAGCTGCGAAATCCCTGATGACGCCGCCGAGAAAATTCTGACCGTCAAAGACGCAATCGAATTCATCGAGACCAACACGGCGTCTTGATTTTCGGACTGGTCACCGCCTGACCGCCCTCTCCGGAGGCCGCTGGTCAGCCGCGCGGTGCCTCGATCCCTGTCACACGAACCAAGGAAGTCGGTATCGATCATGAGACGGGTCGTCGTAACCGGCCTCGGCATGGCCACGCCATTGGGCATGGGCCATAAATTTGTTTGGGAACGCCTGATCAATGGCGATTCGGGCATTGGTGGCATTCAATCCTTCGACGTTTCGGACCTTCCGTGCAAAGTTGCCGGGGCGGTTCCGCGCGGCGACATCGCCGACGGCCACTTCAACGCATCGGAGATCGTCTCGTCCAAGGATCGGCGTAAGATGGATGAGTTCATCGTGTTCGGTCTGGCGGCAGCGGCAGAAGCCGTGGCGGATTCCGGCTGGCAACCGACCGATGAGGCATCGTTGGAGCGCACCGGCGTCATGATCGGTTCGGGCATCGGTGGCCTGAGTTCGATTTACGACGCGTCCATACTCTTGCACGAGCGAGGACCGAAGCGGCTGTCGCCGTTCTTCATCCCGTCGAGCCTGATCAATGAAGCGTCCGGGCACGTCTCCATTCGCTATGGATTCCGCGGCCCCAACCACGCCGTGGTCACGGCCTGCTCGACGGGGGCGCATGCCATCGGTGACGCCACCCGGTTGATTCAATTCGACGACGCCGACGTGATGATTGCCGGCGGCGCCGAAGCAGCCATCAACCGACTCGGCATCGCTGGATTTGCCGCCGCACGCGCCTTGTCCACCGGCTTCAATGACACGCCGGATCGCGCCTCACGCCCCTATGACAAAGATCGGGACGGATTTGTCATGGGCGAAGGCGCCGGCGTGGTGGTGCTGGAAGAACTGGAGCATGCCAAGGCGCGAGGAGCGACAATCTACGCCGAAGTGGTCGGCTACGGATTGTCGGGTGATGCGCACCATATCACGGCACCGCCCGAAGACGGCCACGGCGGTTACCGATCCATGGCAATGGCGCTCCGGCGGGCAGGTCTGGCCCCGGACGACATCCACTACATCAATGCCCACGGCACCTCGACACCGGTCGGTGACGAGATTGAAGTGGGGGCGGTGCGCCGTTTGTTCGGCTCTGCGATCGAAACAGTTGCCATGTCGTCGACCAAATCGGCCATCGGCCATCTACTCGGTGCAGCCGGCGCAGTTGAAGCGATTTTCTGCATCAAGGCCATCAACCACGGCATACTGCCCCCCACATTGAACCTGGAGTCACCGTCGGAAAGTTGCACAGGCATCGACCTGGTGCCCAAAGTGGCCAAGGAACGCCCGGTGCGCGCGGCGTTGTCGAACTCGTTTGGTTTCGGTGGCACCAATGCCTCGTTGGTTCTGAAAGCCTTTCAGGCCTGACGCTGGGTATGCCTCTGGTGCGCATTGCCGTCTTGATGCTGCTCATGGCCGTCGGCTCAGCCGTCGCCATCGGCGTGTGGGGCGTGCGGCAACTCGATGGGCCGGGGCCGTTAGCGGCCCCCACGTCGGTGGTGGTTCCCAAGGGCAGCAGTTTGTTGGCAATCGGCCGGATTCTGCAGCAGGCCGGTGCCGTGTCCCATGCCTATTGGGTCGTTGCCGGTGCCAAGCTACGGGGCGTCGGACGGCAATTGCAGGCTGGGGAATATGCCCTACCCGCCGGTGTCAGCGTCAATCTGGCAATCGATCTCTTACGAGACGGCCAAACGGTCGCCCGCCGCATAACCATTCCTGAAGGTCTGACGTCAGCCCAGGTGGTCGCGATCGTGGAGGCCACGGACGGCCTCACGGGATCGATCGCCGAATTGCCTTCGGAAGGGTCATTGCTTCCGGATACTTATCTTTTCTCGCATGGTGATGCACGAGATGCGGTGATCCGGCGCATGCAAAATGCCATGGCGAAGACACTGTCGACGCTTTGGGCCGAGCGGGTCAGTGACCTACCCATCGACAGCCCGACGGAGGCTTTGATCCTGGCCTCCATCGTGGAGAAGGAGACGGCGGTGCCCGAAGAGCGGGCACGCGTCGCCGGTGTGTTCTTCAACCGTCTCAACCGAGGCATGCGCCTCCAGTCGGACCCAACCGTGGTGTACGCGTTGACCGAAGGTCGGGGGCCTCTTGATCGGCCATTGACCCGCGCCGACTGGAAACTGGACTCGCCCTTCAACACCTATATCATCGCGGCCCTCCCGCCGAAGCCGATCGCCAATCCGGGCCGGGACTCGCTGATGGCGGTGATGGCACCAGAGCAACACGACTTTTTCTACTTCGTCGCCGATGGCGCCGGTGGTCATGCATTCAGCCGCACATTGGCTGAACACAACCGCAATGTAGCAGCCCTTCGTCGCCTGCGACGCGCAGCCCACCAGAACGCTGACAACGGCGGCTGACCGCCGCTCCCTCCCGGCTCGAGGAAACCTCCGGGAACAGTGTCGAGAGCGGCGGCAACATGACAGCGACTCGCTCAAACGACTTGGGCCGCCATGACTGGCGGCCCTTGCGCGTATACCGCTTCTGATTGCGAACAAGTCGAGGCGCATACCGCGCCATGCGAAGCGCCCGCGTGATCGGGTTCGGCTTCTTCATCACACCACGCCGGCCTCGTTGGCGAAGCGACCCAGTGACGTTGGGTGGGCCGATGGCGACGTCAAGGCATTGTTGCCCGCAGCGTCGTTACCCACGGCCGCAAACGCCCCATGAGACCCATTCCTAAGATACCAAAGAATTGTGGATAATGCAGCGACCAGTCAATCCGTACAATCGAGACTTGGTCAGCCTCGACCCACACAAGCAGATGTGACAACCATTGAAAAGCCGCGGTGATTTCGCTCGGCCGTATAACCAGACACGCGGACTGTGCCGGTTCAGGCATGTGGATAACACCGTGAAAAACGGCAAATGGTAATCCGTCTCAAAACGATGATCCGGTTGCCGCGGACCTGACCGCACATTCCAGAATTTGACACCGGCCAGAACCATGGCCGGGGTTGTCGGAACGGCTCTCAAGCGTCGCCGAGGTATGAGCGACTGGGCGACGTCGATAGGGATATCATGGTTCGGTCGGTGGCCATCGCTCAATCAGGCGACACCGCGCACTGGCGACACCGCTAACACCGAGGGCCACAGCCGACCATGCCCGCCGCCGTGGCGAAAACGGCCTCAAGGTCCGCCACTGTCACCCGGCCAATGTTCAAGTTGCGTCGTGAACAGTGATAACTGGCGATGAGAGTAGCATTATCGGATAGGTCAACCATCGCACCATGGCGAAACGGATGCACTGCCGGTGACTTGCCGAAACGCCGCAGCACGGCCATGTGCGCCTCCCGGCCCAAGGCCAACACGGCGCGCAAGGTACTGTCGTCCGGACAGTCGGCCGCCAGAAACGGCGCACACGCGGCGATTTCCGCAGGAATCGGCCGATTTTCTGGCGGCACGCACCGCACAATGTTGCTGAGCCTGCACCGGCCTGGATACGCTATGCCCGTCTGCGCCAACAGATGCCGGACCAACGAGCCGCTGGCATCGCCGAAAAACGGTCGGCCGGTGCGATTGGCCCCCTTCATGCCTGGCGCCAGGCCGACCAACCAAACACCGGCCGATCGGGCCCCTTCCGACGACACCGGTGCATTGTGAAATGTCGGATAGCGTTTCGAGTTGACAGCCCGGAATGTCGCTAACCGAGGACACCGGTCACACGTATTGGTTTTTCCGCCAGGGTGGCTGGCATATTTTCCTATCTGTTGATCGGGATGAGTCTCAACGGCCGCCGACCGCCTCATACAGTCCGTTGCTTCCAACATCGACGCTAGACTGATCCCGGTTGTGGTGCACACGAGCTATGCTGCTGGCCATGTCCTGCAACTCGATAAAATTATCGGCCTGGCGCCTCAACTCGTCGGCCACCATTGGTGGCTGCGATCGAACCGTACTGATCACACTGACGCGAACTCCCTTTCGTTGCACCGCTTCAACCAATCGCCGAAAATCACCGTCGCCGGAAAACAACAAAATGTGATCGACGTGCTCCGCCATTTCCATGACATCGATGGCCAACTCAATATCCATGTTGCCCTTGATTTTGCGCCGGCCGGAGGCATCCGTGAATTCCTTGGTCGGTTTGGTCACCATGGTGTAACCGTTGTAGTCGAGCCAATCGACCAAGGGACGAATCGGCGAATACTCCTGATCTTCGACCAGTGCGGTGTAATAAAAAGCTCGAACCAACCGCCCTTTCGACGCGAAAAGATCGAGAAGCCGCTTATAGTCGATGTCGAAACCCAACGCCCGAGCCGCAGCATAAAGATTGGCGCCGTCGATGAACATTGCCAGACGTTCTTCTTGGTAGAAAACCATGTCACAGCCTTCAATAACAATGGAAACAGTGGGCGTAAGTACTCTTGATTATGGACGAATGCCGATCGAAATCTATACACCCACCATCATGAGCCCAAGTCAGGGTAAGACAGTAAATGGTGTAACCAAACGTCACAGGCAAGCCTGATCGCCTCAAAACGGCAACATCCGGGCGATGTGTGGCCCCTTGGCACATTCTCGGTCACGGGTGGCGTGGCGGTGACCGGACTGACCAGGCGGTCCCACGACCTCGGTGCCGCGGCGGCTGACCGTCTGTCACCATCTTGCGACTGTGGCCCCACCCTTCTATACTTTATGCTGATGATGACTGTGGTTGTATAGGAAGGAAGCGACGAATGGCGCGGGTCACCGTCGAGGATTGTATCGTCAAAGTGCCGAATCGGTTCGAACTTGTGATGATGGCGGGACAGCGCGCGCGCGATCTGACCGCCGGATCGGCCATCCATGTCGACCGTGACAACGACAAGAACCCAGTGGTCGCGCTGCGGGAGATCGCGGAAGACCGTATCACCTTGGAGTCGCTGCGCAACGACCTGATCAAAGGCCATCAGAAAGTGGCCGAACCGACGCCCCCCGGCGAAGACGTGGTGGAGGCGATTGCCGACGAACAGGAATGGGGGCGCACAGTGGACGCCCGGTCCGACGCCATGGACGAGGCCGAGGACGACGATCCGACCGACGAAGCCATGGCAGACGCGGACGAGAACGACGACGACGACGAAGAGGATTTCGTGCCCGAGCCGGTGGGGGACGATGTGGAGGTCAGCCCGTTCGACGACGATGCCGGCCCCATGGCGTAACTCCGGTGCGGTCGGTTCGCCGTCTTTGCAGCGCTAAGCGAGCCTGGCGGCGCCTAGGCTTCAGGCTGTCGAGGCGCACCGACTCAGCTCAACCGGAACTGCGGGCCGCCGGAATCGCTCCATGATCCGCCAATACGAACTTGTCGAACGTGTCAGGGCCTACGACCCCAGAGCCGATGAGGACCTGCTCAACCGGGCTTATGTGTTCTCGCTGAAGGCGCACGGCACCCAGGTTCGGGCATCTGGCGACCCTTATTTTTCCCACCCGCTGGAGGTCGCCGGCATCCTGACGCAGATGAAGCTGGATGCGGCGTCGATCGCCACGGGCTTGCTGCACGACACTGTCGAAGACACAGTTGCCACCCTGAGCGAGATCGAGCGGTTGTTCGGTCCGGAAATCGCAAAACTGGTCGACGGCGTCACCAAGCTATCGCGTATCGAACTGCAGAATACCCAGGCGCAGCAGGCCGAAAATTTCCGCAAGCTGGTCCTTGCCATGTCGGAGGACATCCGGGTCCTCCTGGTCAAATTGGCCGACCGATTGCACAACATGCGCACGCTGCATTTCCTGAACAATATCGACAAACGGCGGCGGATTGCCCGAGAAACCCTGGAAATCTACGCGCCGCTGGCCGAACGGATCGGCGTCGAGCGTTGGAAGGACGAATTGCAGGACCTGGCCTTCCAGGAACTCAACCCGGACGCCCGGGACTCCATTCTGGCCCAACTGGCACGCCGCCGCCGCGAAGGTGAGGATCGCACCCGTCGTGTGATTGAAGAACTGCGGCAAAAACTTGCCGAGAACCAGTTGCCCGACGCGAGTGTGACAGGACGGGAAAAGTCATCTTACTCTGTCTGGCTTAAGCTCCAACGCAAGAACGTCACATTCGAACAACTGTCTGACATCATGGCCTTCCGCATCATCGTGGAGTCGACGGAGCAGTGTTACCAGGCGCTCGGCATCATACACTCCAGCTACCCGGTTGTGCCGGGACGGTTCAAAGACTACATTTCAACACCGAAATCGAACGGGTACCGCAGTGTCCACACCACGGTGATCGGTCCCGATCGGGAACGTATCGAGGTGCAGATCCGCTCCCAGGCCATGCACGACGTGGCCGAATGCGGGGTCGCCGCGCACTGGGGCTACAAGCAAGGCCAACCACGCGCCGACACGCCGGACTATCGCTGGCTACGAGAACTACTCGACATTCTCGAACACGCGCAGAAGCCGGAAGAGTTCCTGGAACACACCAAACTGGAGTTGTTCCAGGACCAGGTTTTCTGTTTCACGCCCAAAGGCGACCTGATCTCCCTACCGCGCGGCGCCACACCGATCGATTTCGCCTACGCCGTCCATTCGGAAGTCGGCGACACCTGCGTCGGCGCCAAGATCAACGGCCGCATGCTGCCGCTGCGCACACAACTGCAGAACGGTGACCAGGTCGAGATCATCACGGCCAAGAGCCAGACTCCGAACCCGGACTGGGAGCGGTTCGTCATCACTGGCAAGGCCAAGGCCCGAATCCGTCGCTTCCTCCGGCTGAAACAACGCGAGCAGTTTGCCAGCCTCGGCCGGGCAATGATGCAGAAGCAATTCCGACAAGAGGGCTACGAGTTCACAGAAAAGGCCTTGGAAGGCGTGCTAAAGACTTTCAAGGCGCAGTCGACGGAAGACATCTACGCTTCACTCGGCGCTGGCCACCTGTCGAGCCGGGAGGTGTTCAACACCATTTTCCCCGAACACCGCGCGCCCGTGCCGGACCGCGACAGCCGCGAGCTGCGCGACATCAAGCCCACGTCGGCACCGACCAAGACGAAAGAACGGTCCCGTGGTTATGACCATGCCTTGCCGATCCGCGGCCTGATCCCGGGGATGGCCATGCATTTCGCCCGCTGCTGCCACCCACTGCCCGGCGACCGGATCGTTGGCATCGTAACCACCGGCAAGGGTGTTACCATCCATACCATAGACTGCGAAACCTTGGACAGCTTTCACGATGTACCTGAACGGTGGATCGATGTGTCTTGGGACACCGATGCCGACCAGGGCGACATGCATGTCGGGCGGGTCACCGTGTTCGTCGCCAACCAGCCGGGCAGCCTGGGGTCCCTCTCCACGGTGATCGGCAAGAATGGCGGCAACATCTCCAACTTGAAAATCACCAACCGCAACCGGGATTTCTTCGAGATGCTGATCGACATTGAGGTGCGCGATTCCAAGCATCTCAACAATATTCTGGCCGCCCTGCGCGCCACACCAGTGATCAACGCGGTCGACCGCGCACGAGGGCGCTAACAAGAAACGAACGGTGCCGGTGGGCAAACGGGTCCATGCGGGGAGGCCTTTGTCGGAGCGCCGACGCCCCGTCGGCCTCGTGTGCACGCCGGTGCGGGTGCCGCCGTCGGATGGCCACAGCTCCGCGGACGGCGGACGGTGTCCGGTGTTCCCGCCGCGGTGCCGGGTTGACGGGCC
>JANQJV010000017.1 GCA_028281465.1 Azospirillaceae bacterium
CCAAATCGACCGTGACCCCGACCGCAGAACCGTCATAGCGCGCCGCGTCAATCCCATCACCGCCGTTCAGCGCATCCGCGCCCGTGCCGCCATAGAGCAAGTCGTGGCCGGCATTGCCTCGTAACTCATCGCTCCCAGAGTCGCCGAAAAGCGTATCATTGCCACCATCACCTTGGAGATGATCGTCGCCATCACCGCCGGAAAGCCGATCATGACCGCCTTGGCCCAAGAGCATGTTGTTCGTCGCATCGCCGCGCAGGTCATCGCCGTGGGACGACCCGGCCACCTGTTCGATCGCGATCAGGGTATCGCCCTCGGCATCGCCGCCAAACCCCGTGCCGGCTGCCAGATCGACCGTTACCCCGACCGCAGAAGCGTCGTAGCGCGCGGCGTCGATCCCGTCGCCACCGTTCAGCATATCCGCGCCAGCCCCGCCATAAAGCAGGTCGCTGCCCGCATTGCCCCTTAGGTCGTCGATTCCGGCGTCGCCGTACAGCGTGTCATTGCCGTCGTTGCCTTCCAGTTGATCATTGCCGCCACCACCGACAAGCCGATCATGACCGCCAAAACCCAAGAGCATGTTGTTCGCCGCATCACCGCGCAGGTCGTCGCCGTGGGACGACCCGACCACCTGTTCGATCGCGATCAGGGTATCGCCCTCGGCATCGCCGCCAAACCCCGTGCCGGCTGCAAGATCGACCGTTACCCCGACCGCAGAAGCGTCGTAGCGCGCGGCGTCGATCCCGTCGCCACCGTCCAGCATATCCGCGCCAGCCCCGCCATAAAGCAGGTCGCTGCCGGCATTGCCCCTTAGGTCGTCGATTCCGGCGTCACCGTACAGCGTGTCGTTGCCGTCGTTGCCTTCCAGTTGATCATTGCCGCCACCACCGACAAGCCGATCATGACCGCCCATACCCTTGAGCAGATCGCCCTCGACACTGCCGGCCAATTCATCAGCCTGCTCGCCCCCTTCGACGATAGAATTCCAGATCGAGATGGAGGCGATTTGGGCGTCGCCGTAAACAATGCCATCCGCCGCCCGAACTTGGATTTGGTCACCAACGGATGAGCCCATCACGAAGGACAGGTTCATGAGGTTCTCCATAGGGACGACAAATGACGCACCCTGCGCTTGCGCTTGACCAAATATGGTGAAGTATCCGCTTGCTGGGTCCGAGGTCAGATCGGTGATAGAGAAATCTTGAACCACATCTCCGTCATGATCCAGCGCTCCGATCACTGCCCCAATCAAGAACGTCTGTCCGGCAATCCAGTCTATATCATTGACAACGACCACCGGTGCCTGGTTCGGCGTACTGAACGTATAGGTGCCCTGCGCGCTGGTTTGTGCGCCATTCTGATCAGTCACAGTAAAAGTCAGTGTTTCCTGACCGCTTTGGTCGTTCGTGTAGTAGATTTTGTCTAGCACCGAGAGATCGGGGATGGTCCAGAGTTTGGTTGCGTCGTCCCACGTCGGCACTGGGCTGAGCAGACTGTTCACGATGAGTCGGCCGGCCCCGTCGGGGTCGTGGATTTCCAGCACCAATCCCTCGATGCCGGCGTCATCCGAAACCGCGATCATGTCCGCCAGCGTGTGCGGTTCGCTGCTCACAGCATTGATAGTGATCTGTGGTGCCTGATTGTCGTGACCGACAGAAATCGAAAAATCTCGTAGGGGGCCAGAATCGAGGCCATCATCTGCAGCAATACTGATTTGGTCAGTCGTTCCGCCTGCACCGGCCACGAAATCCAAAACCGCAAAATCCGCCGCCGTGAGGGTGTGGGTCGTCCCCGCAGCCAATGCCTGGCCACCCAAACGGAGATACCCGCTTGCCGGATCGGTCGTCTGATCGAGAATGCGGTAGGATACAACCACATCGCCGTCGGCGTCGTTCACCGTAACATGAGCTGAGACATCCAACACCTGTCCGGCGTTCAGAGTCGCGTCGCCCGCCGTCACCTGCGCTGCGCGATTGGCCACCGTAAACCAGTAAGTGCCAACGGCCGTGGCCGTCGCGCCATGGTCGTCTTCCACGGTGAAGGTAATCGACTCTTCACCGGCGGTGTCATTACTGAAATAAATTTTGTCTAGCGTGCTAACATTAGAAATCGTAAGAATTCGATTGGCCGCATCCCAAGTCGGCAACACGGCGATCGAAGGGTCGACAACAAAACTCGCCACGCCGTCGGGGTCGTTGATGTGCAGCGTCAGGGTGTTCAGGCCGTCCGGATCTGAAATCGTGACCACATTCGACAAGAGATGGGACAGGCCAGAGAGCGTTGACAGGGTGATCGTGGGGGGCGAATTGGTATCAGGCACAGGTTGGAGTGTTGAGGAATACACCCTCGAAAAGACGCCTTCGCTTGATCCGTCCTGGGCGTGGGAAACCCAGGTGACCGCCAAGTCACCATTGGCAAGCCCGGCAATGGCCGGGGACCCTTGATAATAATCGGTGACTTGATTGACGAGGACCTCGTCACCGGCCGCAGCGCCGTTGGCATGGAACAGGCGCGCAAGCACATTCGTGTCCCCGGCGCTCGATGCCATCCAACTGACAGCGAAGCCGCCGCTTGCCAAAGCTGTCACGGCGGACATCTGCTGATAGTCGGCGACCGATCCGTTGATCAGGATTTCCCCGCCCTTGGCAACGCCATCGGCAGAGAACAGCCGGCCATAGATGCCTTTGCTCCCGGGCGCATCCTGATCGTAAGACGTCCAAGTGACCACGAAATCGCCGTTGGTCAGCGTTGCCACGGACGGGATTTCCTGCGAACCAGTCGTAAAGGTGTTGATCTGAAATTCGCTGCCCAGCTTGGACCCGGCGGCGTCGAAGCGTTGCCCGAACAGTCCATATCCGGAGCCATCCTGGTTCCATGAATGCCAGACGGCGACAAAGCCACCGCCGGACAGACTGCTGACGGCCGGCCAGCTTTGGTCCTCGACCGATGTGGTGTTGACCTGAAACGCCGGCCGCGTGGCGGTTCCGTCCGGAGTGTAGATCGCAGCGTAGATGTCGTTGCCGCTGCCGCCGGCCATACTCCAGGTGGCGACCACATTTCCGTTGTCGAGGCCCGCCAGGCCGCGGAAAGCTCCCGACGCGTTGAGGCCAAATTCCGTCCCACCGTTTCCATTGGCATCGAACCGGCGGGCATAGCCTTGGGAAACGCTCCCATCGCTGCTTTGCCAGCCGACAACGAAACCGCCGTCGCTGAGACCCAGCACCTGGGCACTGGTTTGGTTGGGCAGGGTGTTGGTATTGACCTGTATCTCATCGCCGACCGGCCGGCCGTCGCTGCCGAAGCGCTGGGCGAAGATGCCGTCGCTGCCGCCGAGTTGATCGTCGGACTCCCAAACAACCACATATCCGCCGCCGGCCAGCGGGGCAACCGCCGGTTCTGACTGATCCTTCGTCGTGTATGTGTTGACCTGAACCTCATCCCAGCCGATGGTCGGCAGAGAGGCGACCGGCGGAGGCTCCGCGACGTCTTCCACCACGATGGTGAGCTGTTTCACATAGTCCGCGCCGCCACTGTCCGTGACACGAACCGAAACGGTATGGCTTGCTGCTGTTTCGTAGTCGAGCAAAGCCCCGTTTGCCACCACAAGCCGGTTGCCATCGCTGATCGCAAACCGCCCTCCGGCATCGTCGATCACCGTGAACGAGTGGTTGTCCGCAGTGTCCGGATCGGTGGCTGTGAGCAACCCGACCAACACGCCGTTGGCGGCGTCTTCACTGATGACGTGACCGCTCAGGTTGAGGTCGGTCGGCGCTTCGTTGACGTCGGTCACACCGACCGTAAAGGTTCGCTGAAACGTGGCACCAGAGAGATCTTCCACCCTGATCGTGACTTGGTGCTCGCTTGAATGCTCGTGATTGACCGGATGGTCGAGAACCAAGCGATCACCATCCAGGCGGAATTTGTTGTCCGGGTCGGAAGTGATCGCATAGGTGAACGAATCCCCTGAATCGGGATCAATGGTCGTCAGTGTACCGACTATGCTTCCAGCCGGCAGATCCTCGGCAATCTGGGCGCTACTGAGAAGGATATCCGTCGGGCCACCATCGGAGGCGCGGATTGTCATCGACCCAGTTAAAGAGTTGTTGTATTCGTTGACTTCGTTGACGATGTATTGGTCATCCACCTGTGCAATGATGAAGAAGGTCTGGCTCGCCGCACCGATCGCCGTGATGGTGTCGGCAGGGATGGAGACGGTCGTACTGCCGTCAAAGCTCTGACCCGCCCC
>JANQJV010000070.1 GCA_028281465.1 Azospirillaceae bacterium
GACCGATCTTCATGTCGACAACCGTGCTATAAAGGAGGGCACGCCGTCGAAAAGCCACCGTTTCGGTCATGGTGGGTCGGTCGAAAGGCCGGTGTGGGACTAGGGCGTTTTCCGCAAACCCGAATGAGAGCGGACAACGCTTTAGATGGGGTGCGCCACGGCTTGGGTGAAGATGGACGGGCGAGCGGCGGAAAGACCTTGGGCAATTGATCTGGTGGATGTGGTCGCTCGTTGCCACGTTCTGGTCAACCCAAGCGTTTTTTGAGACCAGAGGGTCGCCCATCGTGTGACCAAGTCCAACGGATGGTTGGCACGGCCGCTGCTTTTGGCAGCGGTGCCCAACCGGAGGAGACCGAGACATGGGATTGCTGATCGACGGCCGTTGGCACGACCAGTGGTATGATACCAAGGCCACCGGTGGCGCCTTCGTGCGCACGGAGAGCCAGTTCCGAGACTGGGTCACGGCCGACGGCCGATCGGGATTTTCTGCCGAGGCTGGGCGGTATCATCTGTATGTATCGTTGGCATGCCCATGGGCGCACCGCACGTTGATCGTCCGTCGGGTGAAGCGGCTTGAGGACGTCATCAGTGTGTCCGTGGTTGACCCGCTGATGCTCGAAAATGGTTGGGAGTTGGCCGAAGGGGCTGATCCGATCAATGGCAAAAGGTTCCTGTACGAGGTCTACACGGCGGCCAAACCCGACTACACCGGCCGAGTCACCGTTCCGGTCCTGTGGGATCGCAAGACCGGTGCCATCGTCAGCAATGAATCCTCTGAAATCATTCGCATGCTCAACTCGGCGTTCAACGCCTTTGGCAACGCCAGCCTGGACCTCTATCCCGAAGACCTGCGGGCGGACATCGATGCGATCAACGCCTACGTCTACGACACAGTCAATAACGGTGTTTACAAGGCCGGCTTCGCTACCCGTCAGGACAAATACGAAGACGCCGTAACGACCTTGTTCACGGCTTTGGACGACTTGGAGCAGCGGCTGAGCCATCACCGTTACCTGATCGGTGACTCGCTGACGGAAGCCGATTGGCGCCTGTTCACCACATTGGTGCGTTTCGATGCCGTGTATGTCGGCCACTTCAAGTGCAACCTGCGGCGCATTGCCGATTATCCGCACTTGAACGCGTATGTGCACGATCTGTACCGATACCCTGGTGTGTCTGAAACCGTCAACATGCACCATATCAAGACGCATTATTACGGCAGCCACAAGACCATCAACCCGACCGGTATCGTACCGCTCGGGCCGGAAGTGGACCTGTCGACGCCGCTCAGCCGGGAAGACGCCGCGCTCTGACGCTGGCTTGACGCGTTGGAGGGGGAGCATGGACCGCGTGGTGATCGCTTTTGCCGCCCTGAGCGGATTGTTGGCCGTGGCGGCGGGAGCATACGCCAGCCATGGCGTGGCCGACACCGAGGCTGTTCGTCTGATGGAGATCGCAGGCCGCTTCCAGATGTGGCATGCGCTGGCGCTGTTGGCTGTCGGCCTATTGGTGCGGCTCGGCGGCTCGCCCCCGCGCCTCGCCTTGCTGGGTGTGGCGGCTAGCGGATTCAGCGCCGGCTTGGTCCTATTCTGCGGCAGCCTGTACGCCCTGGCGCTCGGTGCGCCGCCGCTCGATTTCGGCCTTGCTCCGGTCGGCGGCACCGCCTTCATGGTCGGTTGGCTCGCTTTGGCCGGGTCCATGATGTTTTCCGGGCGGCGCTGAGGGCGTCAGCGTGCAGCAGTGATGGAGGGGGCGCCGCTGGTGCGATGGGACGAGGACGGTCACGTTGACAGGATCTCGCTCACCCCTTGCAACAGGGAAAGAGGCGTACGGCTTGATTAACCTGTTCTCAGATAGCGCACGGCGGCATCGCGTTCAAACAGGTACAAGAGCGTGCGAATCGCCTCGCCGCGTGGCGTGGTGAGCGTTGGATCGCGTTCGGTGACCAAGCGGGCGTCGTCGCGGGCGACATCGAGCAGATCAGCATGCGCGTCCAGATTGGCCAACCGGAATGCCGGCAGGCCGCTTTGCTTGGTGCCGAGCACATCGCCGGCACCGCGCAGGCGCAGGTCTTCCTCGGCGATGGCGAAGCCATCTTCGGTTTCGCGGATCATGCGTAGGCGGGCGCGTGCTTGGTTGGTCAAGGGGGATGCATACAAAAGGAGGCAGGTCGAGGCATCGGTGCCCCGGCCGATCCGCCCGCGCAGTTGATGCAGTTGCGCCAGGCCGAAGCGTTCGGCGTGTTCCACCACCATGACGGTTGCACTGGGCACATTGACGCCGACCTCGATCACCGTGGTCGCGACCAGGACACGAATGCGGCCGTCGATGAAGGCCGCCATGACCCCATCCCGGTCCGGGGATTTCATTTGGCCATGCACGAGACCGACTCGATCGCCGAAGCATCCGGTCAGATGGGCGTGGCGCTCGGTGGCGGCCGCCAGATCGGCGGTCTCCGACTCCTCCACCAGAGGACAGACCCAATAGATCTGGGCCCCACGGTCGATGCGCCGAGCCAGACCGTCGACAACCTCGTCCAGGCGTTCCAAGGAGACGGTGCGCGTGTCTACCGGCAGACGACCGGGAGGCTTCTCGGTGAGTTTGGACTGGTCCATGTCGCCATAGGCCGTCAATGTCAGAGTCCGCGGGATGGGCGTGGCGGTCATCACCAAGACATCGACGGCGTTGCCTTTGGTTGATAGCAGCATGCGCTGGTGCACGCCGAAGCGGTGCTGTTCATCGATCACGGCCAAGCCCAGGTCGCGGAACACGACGTCGTCTTGGAACAAGGCGTGGGTGCCGATGACGATGTCGATCTCGCCTGCCGCCAGGTGTTGCAATAGTTCGCTGCGCGGGCGGCTACCGCTTCGGGCGTTGCCGCGCCCAGTCAGCAGCGCGATGTAGACATCGTTTGGGGCGACCAGTTCGGTCAAAGTCTGCAAATGCTGGCGGGCCAGCAGTTCGGTCGGGGCCATTAACGCGGCCTGGGCGCCACTTTCCACCACGGCCAGCATGGCCAGCAGAGCCACGACGGTCTTGCCGCTGCCCACATCGCCCTGCAGCAGCCGCAGCATGCGAAACTCGGCACCCAAATCGGCGGTGATCTCGGCCAACGCCATGGACTGGGCACCGGTCAAGGCGTAAGGCAGGGTATCGAGGACACGTTGGCGCAGGCGGCCGTCGCCGGCCAGAGGTCGGCCACGCCGCCGTTTTTGACCCTGGCGGACCAAAGCCAGGGCCAACTGGTGTGCAAGGAGCTCGTCGTAAGCCAGCCGACGGCGTGCAGGGTGGTCCGGCTTGAGGTCGCTCTCGTCTTCGGGGGCATGGACTTGTGCCACGGCCTCGCGCCAAGCTGGCCAGCCTTGGCGATTGAACCAAGCTTGGTCCTGCCATTCCGGGAGTGTGGGCGTTCGGACCAGGGCTTCCTTCACGGCACGGATCAGCACCTTGGCGGGAAGGCCGCCGGTCAACGGGTAGACCGGTTCCACCGCTTCCAAGGTAGCCTTGTCGTCGAGCGCACCAATGTGGTCTGGGTGCACGATTTGCGGCTGGTCGTTGAAGTGCTCGACACGACCGCTCACGACCACGCTGGCGCCGATGGGCAAGCGCCGAGTCAGCCAGTCAGTTTTGCCGTGGAAGAACACCAGGTCAAGCGTACCGGTCTCGTCGGTGCACTGCACCTTGTACGGTCGGCCGGCCAGCACGGGTGGTGTATGACCATCGACCCGCACCGTGAGTGTCGCCATCCGTCCATCCGGCGCGTCGGCGATTTTTGGTGCGAACCGTCGGTCGATTAGGCCGTTGGGCAGGTGCCACAGCAAGTCCACCGTATGCGGACCGGCCAGTTTTTCCACCAGTCTGCCGAATCGCGGTCCCAGGCCTTTGAGGCTCGTGGCCGGGACGAACAAGGGATTGAGACTCTGTGGGCGCACGGAACCTAAGTGGTGTATGGCGTGTGACGGAGATCGCAGAGATTAGCAGAACATGATCGGGTTTGCGTGTCTCCGCGCTCAATCAGACAGACCCGGTGCCGATCCGTCCCGGTCGTGCGACCGTCGCCGACCGGTTTCGCGGTAGATGATGTAAAGGCCGCTGCCGGCCACCAGCAGCATGCCGTAGAGCACAGGGGAATCGGGCGCATCAGCCCAGAGGAGCCAGCCGAACAGCATGGCCCAAAGCAGTTGGGTGTAACCGAACGGTGCGATAATGGCGGCCGGTGCCCGGCTGTATGCGCCAGTCAGGCAAAATTGGCTCAAGCCGCCGACGAGTCCCGTGAGGCACAAGAGCGGCAGGTCCTGCCAGGCCGGTGTCACCCAACCGAACGGAAGCAGGGTCATGCTCCACACCGCCGTGAAGAGGGTGAAGTACAGCACCAGGGTGTCGGGCGGGTCACGGCGGCTCAGAATGCGGATGTTGATGACGGCAACGGCGTAGCCAAATGCGCTCCCCAGCGCCACCAATGCGCCAAGGTCGATCACGCCGGCGCCCGGACGCAGCATGATCAAGACACCACCGAAGCCGACCACCACCGCACTCCACCGGTGCACTCCGACTTTCTCGCCCAGAAAGGGAACCGATAGTGCGGTGAGGAAGAGCGGGCCGGAGAACCAAATGGTTGTGGCGTCGGCCAGTGGCAGCAACTGATACGACCAGAAGATCAGGAGGAGGGTGGCAAAACCCCAGGCCGAGCGGAACACGTGCCGGCCAAGTTGACGGGTCCGGAAGACGTCTCGGCCCCCCTTCATCATGACGACTGGCACCACCAAGAACAGTGCGAAGGTGCTGCGGAAGAAGGCGATCTGTGTGACGGGATAGGTTTCGCCGAGCAGTTTTGCCAATGTGTTCATCGTCGCCATCATGCAGGCGGCGACCAGAATGAGACCGATGCCGACAGCAACACGATCGGGCGAGGCAGCAGTCGGTGGTTTCGGGGGGGTGGTCTCGGCCTGACTCCGGCCACGGCTGCAGGCGGTTTGGGGGTCGGGTGTGCTCAAGGAGTGTACTTGGCCAGCCTATAGATACGTCAGGAGAGTATAGCGGGCGTTCACGACGCGGTTCTGAGCAGGGCGGCAATCTCGTGTTCCGCCGCGTCTTGGAAGGCGGGCAGGCGGTCCGGTGGGCTGCCTGCCTGTTGCCAAAGCTCCCGCGCCCGTTCGCGGATCAGCGCTGTCTTCTGCGCTTCGCTCAAGCCGGCGGCAACATTGACGTTGATATCCACCAGGAGTTCCAACTGGGTCGTTTCGAGTCGACGGTGACCGGCTGCGAAGGTAATCTCGGTTACCGCTTTGGCAAGCTGCAACAAGTTGCGTTTGACATCGGGTGGCAACGCGTTGGTTTCGTCGGAGACCGCGGCTTTGATTGCCACCCATAAACGCAGATTGATGTCCAATGCATCGTTGAGGGCCGGAGCAGAGTCGCAGCTAGATAGGCGCACAGCGGAGTCAATCAGCGCCGCCGCGTCTTGACCTAGCACGGTCAAATCGCTGATCAGGGCTGGCTCTGCCCCAACTTGTGCGGCCAGTGCACGCAGGTCCGATTGAGCCGCTGTTCCCGTGGCGTCTCGGTCGGTCATCGCGATCTCCCAGCCCTCAACACAACTGCCTTTCTCCCGCAGACGACCGGACGGCCGTTCCCATATCAAAGATCGACCGTCAGGGTCAGAACTGCCCGATGATCCAGTCCGACGGCACGTGGTAGTACATTGAAACGATGTTCGTTCCCGGGTTGGTATCGGAGATGCCTGCATTCGAAATGTGGCTGTAGCCGACCGAGAAGCGCGATTTGTTCTCGAACTCATAGGCGAATTCGAGCTGCGAGCGGAATTCCAAGGGCGATCCAAGATCCTTGCCACCGCCTTGGGCATACAAGCCCGCGCCGAAGCTGGGGGTAAACACGAATGGTCCCAAAGGCACGTCGACAAGAATGCCGCCCAGACCATAGACCGACCCATCCGAGGTTGCCTCCGCGCCAACGAAGGGGCGGACTTGAGCGTAGGGTTCGATGAATCCCACAAGCGATGTGCCAAACCGATATTCCAATCGGAAATCGGCAGCTTCGTCACGGTTGTCCGTTTCCGAAACGTCCAAAAAACCGATATCTGGATCCAAGAACCCTTGATCCCAAAGTCCCAACCCGACACTGATCAAGGCGGTTTCACTGGAGCCTGACGGGCCTTGTTCGGCCTGGGCGACAGACGGCAGGCCCGCGACGCAGATAAGGCCAACCATCACGGCCCCTACCAGACTGTTCACATCGGCCTCCTGTCCAGCGGACACCAAGTCACTGGCGCCTACACACCGACCCTTCTGATAAGGTGTTGGTATGACAATTTGCAAGCACGGGTGCATTCGGATTCGGACTTACCCCCGCGGGCCGTGACAATTTGCCAACAGATTTCTACCGCTGGCATCTTCAGGTTCATGAATGGGATGCAATCCACAACATCTGGTAGCAGTCGGTGGGATGTCGGGGAGTGGCAAGACCACCTTGAGCCGAGGCCTCTGTCTTCGGATCGGGCAGGCACGGCCCGCTCTGACGCTGCACAGTGACGTGGAGCGGAAGCGGCTGTTTGGGCACGGCAGCGCCGGTCCTCTGCCCGATGACGCCTATCGGGAGTCGGTCACGCGGCAGGTTTATGATCGTCTCTATGCCCGCGCGGCTGTGACCCTGGCGGAGGGAGTCTCGGTGATCGTCGATGGGGTCTTTGCTCGTCTGAGCCAACGCCGGTCCATCGCGCGATGTGCGGGTCCGTTTGTGACATTCCATGGATTCTGGCTTGAGGCCCCGCTCGATGTATTGCTGGCGCGCGTGGCGGCACGGGACGACGACGCATCTGATGCCACGTCTGCCGTCGTCCGCCGTCAGGCCGGTTTTGCGATTGGTCCAATCGACTGGATCCGACTGAATGCCGCGGAGGCGCCGCAGACCGTGCTGAAAGCCGCTCTCACTCATCTCCATGCCGGCCAAGGGACTCCGCTTGTTTGAGCGGAGTTGTCACATTTTTCTGCTATGCGATGGTCCAGTTTAGACTGTCCGGCGCGTGGTCTCGGTGCCGGCTGGGCCGGTACAGGGGGCGTCCATGCCATGCAGCCGTGTCATTTTCGGCGCCATTCTAGTGATGGCCGTCTCCGTGCCACCAGCCGATGCGGCTGGCAGCGCACGTCGCGGCAAGCCGATGTTCGCCCCGTGCGCCGTATGCCATAGCTTCGATGCGCAGGGCGATCAGGCCTTCGGTCCGCATTTGGCCGGTCTGTTCGGACGTCCGGCGGCGAGCGTCGAGGGCTTCCCCTATTCGCGGTCGCTCCGGCAGTCGGGTATCGTGTGGGATGAGCAGACGCTTCGCGCCTACCTATTCAATCCGCGCGACCTGGTGCCTATGGGTAAGATGCCCTACGCTGGCCTAAAGGCGGAGCGACCTGAGCGCGCCATGGACCACTTGATGGCCTATATTCTCAAAGAGATCGGCGGTTGATCCTGAGGCGATGTCGCACGCCTCCCCGTCCAGACCGCCGTTACCACATGGCTGAGAATCACCCGGCATAGGCCTGTTGTGGCAACCACAGTACGAGATCGCGCCAGAAGAATACCATCGTCACCGCCAACAACTGTATGATGATGAACGGCACGACGCCGCGATAAATGGTGGCGAGCGTGATCCCGGGGGGGGCGACGCCTTTGACGTAGAACAGAGCATAGCCGACGGGCGGCGATAGAAACGATGTTTGCAGCACGATGGCGAACAGCAGGGTGAACCAGGTCAACGCATCGACAGGGTTGTCGAACCCCAGATCGCGCCACATGCCCAGGCTGGTATTGCTCGGATCGCCGATCAAGGCACCGCCGAGCGGCAGGATGATGAGCACGATCTGAATCCAGTCGAGCACGAATCCGAGCACGAACACGATCGCCAAGATCAAAAGGATGGTGTTCATGTCGCCCAGGTTGAGGCCAACAAGCCAGTCACGGATGAACACGTCCCCTTCCAGGCCGCGCAGCACGTGGGCGAAGGCGATGGCGCCAAGCACGATGGCGAAGATGAATGCAGTGGTGCGTGTGGTATCGCGCACCACATCCTGCATGACGCTGAAACTCAGGCGGCCGTTGATGAGGGCCAATACCATGGCGCCCAGTGCGCCGACACCCGATGCTTCGGTCGGCGTTGCCACGCCCATGAAGATCGTGCCGAGCACGGCGATGATCAGGCCGGCGGGAGGCAGCACAGCCCACAGCAGGGAGAGGAGGGCGCGTGCCGTCAAGGGTGGCGGGTTCTTCGGGGCGGGGGCAGCCGACGGTGCCAATCCGCCGATAAGGATGATGTAGACAATGTAGAGGGCACCGAGCATCAGTCCGGGGAACACGGCGCCCAAAAACAGGTTACCGACCGGAATAGACAGCTTGTCGGCCATCAACACGAGCATGATGCTGGGGGGGATCAGGATACCCAGTGTACCGACCGACGTCACGGTGCCGACCGCCAGCTCCTTGCTATAGTGGTTGTTCAGCATCACCGGTAGGCCAAGCAAGGCGAGCAGAACCACCGAAGCGCCGACGATGCCAGTGGATGCCGCCAGGAGGATGCCGATCAGCACGACGGTGATCGCAAAGCCACCGCGCAGGCGCCCGAACACCTGGGCAAATGATTGCATCAGGGTTTCTGCAATTCCCGAGCGGTCCAGCATCAGGCCCATGAACACAAACATGGGCAAGGCAACCAGGACCTGGTTCTCCATGGTTTGGCTGAAAATGTTGCGCACGATGGCCGACATGTACGACCAGTCGATATCCAGCCAAGTGTCTGGATACGTCTCGTACAGCCAGTCCTCCATGTTCTCGCCGACGTAAATGGCGACGGTTGCGACGAGGATGGAGAAACCGCCGAGCAGCCAGGGGATCGGAAAGCCCGAGAACAGCAGGACGATGAAACCCAGAAATAGGATGACCGAGAGCAGTTCGTTGAATTCCATCGCGGCTTACTCCTGCGCGGGGGTGGTGCCGCGCGACTGAGCCGCGAGGGGTTTGGGAAGGCCGAACAAGAGCGACATGATGCGCAATAGCCGTGATAGGAACGCGAGCACGAGAAGGGCAAACCCTACCGTCAGGGCGCCCTTGACGAGAAATCGGTGTGGTAGTCCGCTGGGGTTGACCGAGGACTCACCGTGCTCGAATGATGTGACGACGAAGGGCACAGAATACCATAAGACCACAGAGACGAAGGGGATCGCGAACACCAGGATGCCGATGAGCTCGATCCAGCCCTTGAGCTTTGGACCAAGCACGTCGTGCAGCAGATCGATGCGCACGTGTTGGTCGCTGACCACCGCATAGGACAGTCCGAACAGGAAAGCGATCGAGTACAGATGCCATTGCAGCTCTTCGAGCTGGCCAATGTTGTTGTGAAGTGCATAGCGCCAGATCACGTTCACGACAATGGCAAGCAGAACCGCGATCCAAAGCCAGGACACCAGGTGGCCGATGCCGCCGATCAGGCCATCCAGTGCCTTTGAAGGTCCGGTATGGGGCAAATAGGACGGTGCGTTGTCCTTAGCGGGAGGTGCCGGCCCTGCTGCGGTGGCATCATCCCGTTGCCTCTCGTCCTGCATGACCATACGCCCCTCTCGTGGTTCCATCCCAGTGATTATCATTATTGGCGACGTTTATCATAGGTGTCCAAGGCACGCCGGACCGGTGCCACCGTGTGCATTGGGTGGGACCGGTCCGACCGCCGTCGTCCCATGGCCGGACGATCAGAAGTCGCGTGGCAGGTAACCCAAGGATTTCCAGAACTGGTACTGCTCGGAGAAGGCTTGCTGGCTTTCGTAAACGCGCTTGAAATCATCATCGGCGGCCGCCTGTTCCGCCAAGACGGTTTGGGCCGTTTCCTGCAGCTCGCGCAGCACGTCATCCGGCAAGCGTGTCGCCGTCACGCCGATGTCGGGGAAGCCCTGGATGATGGCACCTTGGGTCGCCTCTGATTTGGCCAGGTTGTTGGCGACGCCAGCCTGGCAGGCCATGTCGAACAGGGCTTGGTTCGCCTCGCCCAGCCCATTCCACTCGTCGCGGTTGACGATCAGGTGGAACGCCGTGAAGGTTTGGTGCCAGCCGGGGAAATAGTTCCACTTCGCGACCTGATTGAACCCGAGCCGCTGGTCGACGATGGGCAGTGAGAATTCGCTGGCGTCGATGACCCCGCGTTCCAGTGACTGGAAAATCTCGCCGCCCGGGATCAACGACACCGAGGCGCCGAGCGCTTCCAGCACCCGGCCGCCCAGACCGGCAAAGCGGATCTTCAAACCATTAATGTCTTCGAGGCTGGAAATCGGTGCCTTGAACCAGCCGGCAGTTTCCGGACCGGTGATACCGCAAAACAGTGGATGCACGTTGATCTTACCGTAGATCTCTTGGGCCAACTCGGCACCGCCACCGTAGTACCACCAGGCCATGTACTCCCAGGGCTCCATGCCAAATGGGACTGCGGAGAACAGCGGTGAGGCTGGGATGCGCCCTTGGTCGTAGCCCAGCCAGTTGTAGCCGGCGGAAATCTCGCCGTTGCCGACGGATTCGGATAACTCCAGCGCTGGTACCATTTCGCCGGGCTCGATCACGCGCAACTGAACGCGACGGTTTGTGGCCGCTGCCAGACGATCCGCGACCCAAGGCATGTTGTCGCCAAGCGCTGGAAGGCTGGATGGAAAGGCTATGGGCACGCGCCAGCGAACCCGATCCTGGGCGTCCGCCGGCGCGGACAGCGCGACGAAACCGGTGAGCGCAACGACGAACGCCGCGATACCAGAACGGACCTTGATGAAGGCGAGCATGGAGAGTGATCCTCCCTTGGTGGGTTGGCCTTGATGATTGATCAGTGGGGCGGGAGCGCCGGTTGGATCGATGCCGAGCCATGGGACGGGCATAACGCTGGGGGGGATCCCACGGCCACGGTCCAGCGCGACCGCGACGATCATGCTGACGTGGCCGACGTTTTTGCCATGGCCATTGCTTAATAGTCGTCCCTGGGGGTCTGCTCAAGGGATTTGCCGAGCAGTCCGATACACGCGGGGGCAGGGGGCGAACGCAAGGCTGAACCGCCTTGCCACGGTGTCGGGCGCGGTGTGGCGGGTGATCTTTGAATTCTGGCCAGGCGATCGGCGGGGCGGGTTAAGCGTTCTCGAGGCTCTTGCTGGCAATCTCATAAACGCCGCGTGACAAATTGGCAGTGGACATGATTCGTTCCAACTGGTCGCGCATCAAAACCTGCCTGGACGCATCGAACCGGCGCCATCGGGCGAAGGGCCCGGCAAGCCGGGCGGCGACTTGGGGGTTCAAAGCATCCATGGCCAGAACTTGGTCCGCCAGGAACCGGTATCCGGCCCCCGTGGCGGCATGGAAGCATAACTGGTTGCTCGCGCCGAAAGTGAGCAGCAGGGCGTACACCTTGTTGGGCGTTAGCCGGTCGAATGCCGGGTGCTGCATCAACGCCTGGACGGCGTCCAGTGTATCGGAGCGCTGTGACAGCGCCTGGATCGCCAACCATTTGTCGACCACCAGCGGCTCGTGCCGCCAATCGCGGTAGAACCGGTCAAGGACGTCCAGCCGATCCGGGACGTCGGTATGGGTGAACAAGCCCAGGGCCGACAGCCTGTCGGTCATGTTGTTGGCGTCATCAAATTGGCGCCGGCCCAGGACAATGGCGTCTTCGTCCTCCTCGGTCATCAGATAGGCCAGCGCGAGATTGCGCAGGGCCCGTTGCCCCATGGCGGTTGGCTCAATGCTGTATGGCGCGTCAATCGCATAGCGGGCGTGGGTCGCCCAAAACATCGGCCGCAGTGTTTGGCCCAGGCTGCGTCGGGCCGTTTCCCGAACGGTGTGGATGGCATCGACGTCAACCACCGTCATCTGCTGCGCCAGATAGCCTTCGGTCGGCAGGTTGAGGGCCCGGGCGGCAAATGCCGCATCGTCGTCGGCCCGATCCAGGCAGGCGGCGAAAGCATTGACATACACCGTTGGCAGGTCGAGGTCGCCGACGGTCCGGAGTGTGTCGATCATGCGCAAAAGGATACGGGTGGCCAGTGTGTTGCCGGCTTCCCAACGGTTGAAGCCATCACGGTCGTGCGTCATCAGGAACGCCAAGTCGGCGTCCGACAGGTCGGTGGTCAAATTCACCGGTGCCGAGAAGCTGCGCAGCAACGAGGGGACTGGCGGCTCCGCGATATCGGTAAAGGTGAAGCGCTGTTCGGCGGCGCGGATGTTCAAAACCCGCCCGGTTGGTCCCGGTTCAGGTTCGTCGACCAATCGCAGGGCAAGCTCGGCGCCGGTATGGTCGAGCAGACCCACGGCGAGTGGCATGTGCATGGGATGCTTGGTTGCCTGTCCCGGTGTGGCCGGCACGCTCTGGCGTACGGTGACAGTGTACGTCCGACCCACCGGGTCATGCAGACCGGTGACACTGAGGTTGGGCGTGCCGGCCTGGCTATACCAAAGTTTGAACTGGTCGAGATCGATACCTGAGGCGTCGGCCATAGCCCGGGTGAAGTCGTCGCACGTGACGGCTTGCCCGTCATGGCGCTGGAAGTACAGATCCATGCCCTTGCGGAAACGCTCCGGACCGAGCAGCGTATGCATCATCCGGATCACTTCGGCACCCTTCTCATACACCGTTGGTGTGTAGAAATTATTGATTTGGATATAAAAATCCGGGCGCACCGGATGGGCTAATGGCCCTGCGTCCTCTGGAAACTGGGCGGCTCGCAGCCTTTGAACATCGGAGATCCGTTTCAGTGGCCGGGACGCGGTGTCGGCAGTGAACTCTTGGTCGCGAAACACCGTGAGGCCTTCTTTCAGGCTCAGTTGGAACCAATCGCGGCAGGTGACCCGGTTACCGGTCCAATTGTGAAAGTACTCGTGCGCCACCACTGCTTCGATCTGTTGGTAGTCAGTATCTGTCGCGATGTCCGGATTAGCGAGTATGTATTTTGTATTAAAGATATTCAGACCTTTGTTTTCCATCGCGCCCATGTTGAAGCTATCAACGGCGACGATATTTAAAATATCCAGATCGTATTCCAGGCCGAAAACGGCCTCGTCCCAGGCCATGGCACGTTTGAGAGCGTGCATGGCATGGGCACATTTATCCTCGTTGCCCGGCTCCACATAGATGCCAAGGTCGACGCTGCGCCCGGAGACGGTGGTGAAGTGGTCGCTGACCCGTCGCAGGTCGCCGGCGACGAGAGCGAACAGGTAGCTGGGTTTGGGGAACGGATCTTCCCAACGCACCCAGTGCCGGCGAGCATCGCTGCTTGTGCCGCGTGCGACTGGATTGCCGTTCGACAGCAGCACCGGGGCGTGTGCTATGTCCGCCTCAATGGTGGCGCTGTAACGCGCCATGACATCCGGCCGGTCAGGAAACGGGGTGATGCGCCGAAAGCCCTGCGCTTCGCATTGCGTGCAGAAGGTATTGCCGGACCGGTACAACCCCTCCAAGGCTGTATTGTCCTGGGGTTTCAGCCGGCTTGTCGTCTCCAGCACGAACTGGTCCGGCACATCGCGAATCGTCACGCTTTCGCCATCCTGATCCATGTCGACCGGCATCAGCGCGGTGCCATTCAAAATGACCGCCTTGAGGTCCAGGTCCACCGCGTCTAGGACCAGTGGTTCCGTGTCTGGCCCTACGGTTTCCGGGTTGCGGCGGCCTGTGAGGCGGCTGTGCACCAAGGCGTGGTCGTCATAGAGGTCGAAGTGCAGATCGATGGTATCGATCAGAAAGGCCGGTGGCGTGTAGTCTTCGCGGCGTGTGACGGTTGGGGCGGCGTGTTCCATGGAACCTCGGCGAAGCTGCGGCGGACGCCGGCCCCCCTGGGCGGTATGCCGGCGCATGGGCGATCAGATCAGACTTGCACGGGAGCCTGTCAACTCTCGGCCGGTGTTGTCTCCCGCGACGGTGTTGCCTTCCCGTCGGCGCCGGCGTAGCGGTCGAGCAGTCGCACAAGGGGAACCGTCAGCACGGTCATCAGGTCGGGGCGGTTTTCGAGCACGCCGAGCGCGAAAGCGGCGGCCTCCAGCGTCGACAGGGCCTCGCGGCGCGGTTCGCGGCGCAAACGGCCATAGAGCGACGGCGCACTGGGTCTCAACACCAGGCGGCGCGTTTTCAGGAGCCAGGGATTGCGCCACCACAGCGTCTTGGCCTGGGCCCAGGTGCCGTCTAGCAGCACCAGGCCCTCGAGGCTGGCCAGAGCATCGTCTTGCTGCGAGAGCGGCTTGCCGGCACGGTCGAGCAACACCAGGGGTCGGTCCGATCGGGTTGGGAAGTCCTTGGCTGTGCCCAGAAACAGGGAGGCCCAGCGCGCTGGCTCGGCGTTGCGCCCCAGGATCTGGCCGAGGCCCGGCCAGGACAGGCCGATCTCGAGCTGGGCCCGGCGCAACTGCAAGCGGGCAAGTTGTCCACTGCCCAGTACCTCACGTCGTTCCTGCGGATGCTGTAGGATGAGGATGAACACCCGGTTGTCCACGGTGGCCAGATCCGCACAAATGCACATAGAGGGTGGCTTGCGGCAGTTCGGGCAGGCTGGTTCCGGTTCAGGGGTCGGAGTCGGTACGGCCATGGTCGTTCGCTGAAGGGGACGGGGGCTGGGCCCAGGGCGGCGGGTGGGTGAACACCGGTCGGCCGTGCACATGCGGCGGCAGCGGTTCCTGTGGTCCGCCGGCGCGCACCGGCCGCTCGGCGAACCGGCCCAGGCTGATCATGCGGTCATACATGACCAGAGCGCCGGCCAAGCCGACATTGAGGCAGAAACGCGTGGGAATCCTGACCAGGTGGTCGCAGCGTTCCGCCATGGCCGGGGAGAGCGAACTGCGTTCCGGTCCGACCACATAGGCAGCGCGCAATGGGTGCCGGAAGCTGGGCAGGTCGACCGCATCGTCGCGCAATTCGATGCCGACGACCTGGCAGCCACTGGGAAGGCTCACCATCGCAACCGTGTCGAAACGGTACAAGGGCAGATTGCTGGCGGCATCGGAGGTGTCAACCAGACGGAACTCTCGCGTGTTGAACCAAGGTGCCACGAGAAAGAAGAAGCTGGCGCCGAAGGCATGGGCCGTGCGCGCCAACGCGCCGGCGTTGCCGGCTTTGCTCACACCTTCCATGCCGATGCCGAAGTACCCGCGCATGCGTCGGTCCCTTGCCTTTCCCGGCCGCCGCCTCCACCATCGCACCATGGTGCCCCGAGAAGCGATCCAGGTCCATGACTCGTCCCGACAGTGCCGATCCGACAACGCCCCTCCCGCCGATTTTGGTCGAGGTAACGCGTGGCGATCACGTGGAATCGCAACATCGCGGACACGCCGTTGTGGTCGATGGCGATGGTCGTGTTCTCAGGCATTGGGGCGATTTCGAGCGGGCTGTGTTTCCCCGGTCGGCCATCAAGCCGCTGCAGGCCATTCCCCTGGTCGAAAGCGGGGCGTGGGAGGCGTTTGGCCTGGACGACCGGTCCTTGGCGCTTGCCTGCGCTTCGCATTCCGCCGAGCCGGTTCATGCGGCGGTTCTGGAAGCATGGTTGGAGCGGCTCGGACTCGAGCCGACGATGCTTGCCTGCGGCGCAGATCGTCCTCTGGATTCAGCGGCGGCCGAAGCGGCGATTGCCGCCGGCCAGCCGCGTCGGGCCCTGGACAACAACTGTTCCGGGAAACACCTGGGGATGTTGACCACGGCGCGCCACAAGGGCGAGCCGACGGCCGGCTATGAGCGTCTGACACATCCGGTGCAGCAACGGATCCTCGGTATCCTAGAGCAGGCGACCGGGCATGACCTGTCGGCAGCCCCGGTTGGCATCGATGGGTGTTCCGTGCCGAGCTTCGCCATGCCACTGGGAGCGCTGGCGCTCGCAATGGCCCGCATGGCCGCGGCCGAGCGCCATTTTCCTCCGGCGCGGGCGGTGGCCGTGGCTCATATTTGCCGCGCCTGGGGAAGCCATCCAAAGCTGGTGGCGGGGAGCGGGCGTTTCGACACCGCCGTAATGACCGCCTGTCGTGGCCGTGTGTTAAGCAAATGCGGTGCCGAAGGTGTGTCGTGCGCGGTGCTGCCAGCCAACGGGCTTGGGGTGGCGTTGAAAATCGAAGATGGGTCGGATCGGGCACGTGACGTCGCCATGGCCGTGCTGCTGCGCCAGTGTGGCGTCGACGGAGACTGGGACCAACTGCAGGAGTGGTTGGTCCAACCGCTACGCAACAAGCGCGGTCTGGTGGTCGGAGTGGTGCGGGCGACGCCCGACTGGCCCGGTTGAACATCGCGGCCTCACCCTGCTATGCAGCCGCCAAAGGATTGTCCCCGCAGCCGATGGCACACCGCATGCCAAGCCCTTTGATCCTGTTCCACATTGTGCCCATGAGTGCGTACCTGATCGGGTTGTATGCCTTGTGCTTGGGCATAGCCCCTGGGGTGTTGTCCCATGAGCTCACCTGGCCGCTGCCGTCCGGCGACACCGTTCGGGCGACTGTGGATTTCTTGTTCATCGCCGCGGCCGTGTTGCTCTATCCGCTGGAGGCTCTAAAGTCGACTTGGGTGGGTAAGCCTAGCCTGCTTGGCGATCTGCTATTGTCCGTTTTGAGCATGATCGTCTGCGCTGCACTGTTTTTCCTGGTACCCGGGTTTGGCAGCCTGCCGGTTCTGATCATCCTATGTGTGGCCTTGGTCGACGTGCTGAACGGCTTCATCTTTGGTTTCATCGGCATCTCGGCACGCGATATCGATTGGTCCAACAAGCGTTGACTGCCGTTCCCGATCAGTCTTCGGAGAGCTCCGCCATGAGCCGCCGCCGCTCACAAACCAGAGTCCCGGCCTTGCGCCTCCTGCGTGCCGGACTGGTTGCGTTGCCGGTCAACACGTGGCCATTCGTTGGCCTTTTGCTTACCGCCATGCTCACCAGTGGTCCGGCGGTGCTTGATACCGTGCTGTTCATTCTGCCGGCCCAAGGCGTAGCGTTTCCAGTCACCCTGGGAACCGCCTTTCTGGTCGCCGCCATGACCTCGCTGGTGTTCGAGCTGTCAAAGAGCGCTTGGTCCAACCGGCAGCAGGATGCCTTCGTCGACTTCGCGCTCTCGTTGCTGCTGGGCTTTTTCCATGCCCTGGTTTTTTTTGCCGCACCAGGCTATGCTGTCGATGTGCTTTTCTACATGATGCTGGTCGCGATCATTGATGTGTTTGCCGGTCTGATCATTGCGTTCCGCGTTGGTCGCCTGAACCGGCGTATCCGCGGGTTTTATGCCGCGCGACGCATGATGCGCGGTGCCTGAAAGGGCCATCCGGTGTCGTCGCCCTTAAGGCGGTGTGATCACGGGTACACGAATCAAGATCTGGTGCGTGATTTTTCGCTGCCCACCTCCCCGGGGCCGCCGCGGGGTGGCCGTTGGCCAGGGGGGGATAGACCATGACCGAGTTGTCTGAAACCGACTCCGGTGCTGTCGTGCCTGGGCAGGCGCCGTGTTTGCATCGGCCCTGGTTCCCGTCCGGCCGTATGGCCGGGCGGCGTGCCTGCGACGGGGCGTGTGCGCACCATGCCCGTCCGTATGTGTTGGCGGCGACCATCCTGGGGTCTGCCATGGCGTTCATCGACGGCACGGTGGTGCATATCGCATTGCCCCAAATGCAGGTGAGCCTTGGTGCCGACTTTGGCCAATTGCAGTGGATCATCAACGCATACACCCTCTTGCTCGGATGCTTGATCCTGGTCGGTGGCAGCCTGGGCGACCGGCTGGGCCGGCGTCGGGTGTTCGCCGCCGGTATCATACTGTTTGCCTTCGCCTCCGGATTATGTGGTTTGGCGCAGTCTGCGCCGGCGTTGATCGCAGCGCGCGCTCTGCAGGGCCTCGGGGCTGCCTTGCTGATTCCGCAAAGTCTGGCCATTTTGGCAGCGGCATTTCCGCGCACAGAACGGGGAAGGGCGATTGGCATTTGGGCCGGCTGCGCCGCCTTGACCACGGCGGCCGGCCCGGTGCTCGGCGGTTTCTTCATCGATGTTTTGTCGTGGCGGGCGGCGTTCTGGGTCAATCTGCCGATCGCCGTCGTCACGCTGGTTCTGGTCGCCCGCTTTGTGCCGGAGAGTCGCGATCAGGATGGCGGCCGGCCGCTCGACCTCGCCGGTGCCGGATTGATCGTTCTGGGGCTGGGTCTGTTGACCGTCGCCTTGACCCGGACGGCCGAGCACGGCTTGACCGACCCGGTGGTGCTCGGCCTCGCCGCGATCGGCATGGTGGTCATCATGGCATTTCTGTACGTCGAATCACGTGTGGCGGCGCCCATGATGCCGCCCAACTTGTTCCGGCGTCCCGGCTTTGCAGGTGCTAATCTCATCACCGTCCTGCTGTACGCGGCGCTCAGCGCGGTATTGTTGCTGCTCCCGTTCAACTTGATCCAGGTCCAGGGCTACAGTGGTTTTGCCGCGGGAGCTGCCCTATTGCCGTTCGGCATTCTAATGGGCTTGTTGTCCAGTGCGGCTGGCCGATGGGCCGACCGCGTCGGGCCGAAACTGCCGCTGGTGTTGGGATCGGTCCTGGTGGCGGTTGCCTGTGCCGGATTTGTCCTGACCGGTCTGACTGGAAGCTACTGGCTGGCCGTCTTCCCGTCCGTGCTGCTGCTTGCGGCTGGAATGACGCTGGCTGTGACACCACTGACCACAGCGGTGATGAACGCGGTGCCAGAACGGGAGGCTGGCCTGGCGTCCGGCGTCAACAACGCGGCTAGCCGTCTTGCTGGCCTGGCGGCGGTGGCTTTGGTTGGGGCGGCCACGACGGCCTGGTTCGCGGCTGCCTTGGCCCATGGGTTGGCACCGCTGACCCTGCCGGCGCCGATTGCCGATGGGCTGCTGTCCGGGGCGAACCACTTGGCCGCCTTACGACCACCGGTGGCCCTGGCGCCGGAACTGGCCGGGTCGGTGCAGGGGGTGATCGACACGGCGTTCATGGAGGCTTATCGTTTTGGTGTCGGTATCGCCGGTGTCTGCGCCATGTTGGCAGCCTTGTGTGCCCTTGCGTGGGTGCCGGGGCGACGGCGAGTGGAGCCGGCTGCCGCAGCGGCGTAGGGGCGGGAGATGTGGCGGCCGGCCCGCGTCGGGGCGCGCTGGTCGTCAACGAACGGCAGGAGGCTGACGTGGCCGAGGCGCCGAACGATGGTCCGCGCGAGCATTTTTCCGAACGCAAGGCGCGCCACTACGACGATGAGATCCAAACCGTCGTGCCGGGCTATGGGCTGTTGCACCGCCTGTGCACTGTGCTGTTGGGCACTCAGGTGGCACCAGAGGCGCACATCCTGGTGGTCGGGTCAGGCACGGGCACCGATGTGTTGGCCATGGCCGCGGCCTACCAGGGTTGGCGTTTCACGGCGGTGGAACCGTCGTCGGCGATGATGGCGACAGCCCGGCGGCGTTTGACGCGGGAGGGTGTGGACGCGCGGGTGCATTTGATCGAAGACACGGTGCTGGCGCTTCCCTCCGATGCCGCATTCGATGCGGCAGTGTGTATTCTGGTGAGCCATTTCCTGGCTGATGACGGCCGGCGCGCCGGCTTGTTCGCGGCGATCGGTGGTCATTTGCGTCGGGGAGCACCGCTATTGCTGGCCGACCTGCACCGGCCGCACAGTGATCGGGAAACCGTCGACCAAACTCGGGCTTGGCACGCTTGGTGCCGGTCCGAGGGTTGGGACGACGACAAGATCGGAAAGATGGTGGCCCATCTCGCCCGTGACGTGCACCCCTTGGATGACGGTCGTCTGGCAACCCTGCTCGACGAGGCCAGTTTCGAGCCTCCCATTCCGTTCTTCCGTAGCTTGATGTTCCAGGCTTGGTGGTGTCGCCGGCGATAAAGAACCGGGATGCACGCGGCGCATCCAGTGGGGCGTACCGCGTCGCATGCGCATGCGCATCCTGCGATGGAACCCTCGATGCGGATGGTCAAGCCGCAGCGAGGCGGTCGAGCCCAGGCCAGTCGGCCATATCGGTTTGCGAGTCGACGATGTGCACGCCGTCGCGCGCCCAGCGGCGAAAGGCGGCATCGGTTTGGTTCGTGAAATCGACCAAGGGCTTGCCCGTGGCGTCGGACACGACGACAGCGGAAGTACAATCGCGCACCAGATAGACCTTGCGCAGCAGGCGTTCGTCGCGGGCCCGCACTTCGGTGAGCAGATCGTCGATACTCCACATGACGCAATGGCTGGCCGCTTGACCGACGAAGATCACCGCATCGTTGCGGATTAGGCGTCCGATCAGATCGTGGTTCTTCTCCGCGAGTACGCCGCGGTCCCAGCGCTCGCGCACCTCTGGACCGAACACCGAATAGTGTTCCGTCCATGGATTGCGTCCCTTGATTTCTATCTCACTCTGGACGCCGCGGGCAGCGCTGTGGAACAGCCTAGCTTCCTGGATGATGCCGACAAGGCTGTGGCCGGGGTCGCCAAGCAGGCAGTGGTAAGGCCAGATTGTGAGGTTGTACTTGCCACTGCGTTCGAGCTGTTCTGCATAGTACAGCGCTTGACGACGGGCCCAATCATAGGGCGAGATTTCACCGCCGCGGAGTGCGAACTGGGCGGCGGCCGGATCGAGTTCGAAGCGGCCACGCCGAATATCGTCGGCGCTGATCTGGGTAAATGGCGCCGGACGGGTACCGTCACTGGCGAACCAGAAGCTATCAAAGAAAATCTGCAGCGGCAGGTGGCTGTCCAGCGTGGGTGTGATCCGAGTCAGCCGGGACAAGTTGCGATAGATGAACTCGGTAATGCGCCGGCTGTCGTCGATGGCGCCGCGACCAGACCGTCCGGCAACGAACAGGGCACCACCAGGCAGGCAGAAGTCCTTCTGACAATCGATCGCCAGCAATTCAGTCTTCACATCATCTTCCGTGCTTGGCCGGATAGCATATCGGTCCCGCCACAACTCGGCTTGGTCCCGCACCAGCGCGGCCGTCGGCTGATAGCTCCAATCGGCGGCATTCATCGGTTCATACAGGGCGGGATACTCATTGATGACCGACATTAGATGACCCTCGAGCCTAAGGTTGACCGTCCCGATGCATCGTGCCCTGTGATCTCACTATGCTCGAAACATAGGATAGGCGTCAGGATAAGTCACGTCAGCGTCCCAATTAAGGTAAAAGATGTGTCTACAGTCTGCACGGGTCGGGCGCCCCGGTCCGGGCCTGGAGGTCTGCAAGTGCCCCCGCTGATCCAGGACGTGTTTCCGCCATGAGTTTCGAGCGCCGCCGTTGGCACGGCCATGTCGTTCTGGTCAGCCTCGCTGTCGTCTGGTTGATGGCGGGGTGCGACGACACGGAGGATGTCGATATCGTGCCGCTGGTCGATGCACCGGCACGGGTCGAGACTTTGCGCCAAGTCGACGATCAACTCCATACCATCGGGCTTGTTTTGAAAACCCTGGTAAACCCGTTCTTCGTCGACATTGAACGCGGCGCGCGTTTAGCGGCCCAGGATTTCGGCTTGGGGCTGACGGTGCGCAGCGCAGCCCATGAAACGTCGGCGGTTCAGCAGATCGCCATCGTCGATGAGATGCTCGGCTCCGACATCGATGCCTTTGTCATTTCACCTGTGGATTCGGTGCGGCTGGTACCCATTCTGAAACAGGTTTCGGCCGGTGGATTTCCGGTGATTACGGTCGACACTCCGTTGGATGCTGCGCTTGTGCGTGAACTAGGCATGGTCGTTCCGCCGTTCGTTGGTATCGACAATGAGGCGGCAGCCTACCGCGTTGGGGCCTATCTGGCCGAACGGGCGACACCTCCGGTTGATGCGGCGGTCATCGAAGGTCTATCCGGCAACGCGGCCAGCTCCGCCCGTCTGCGCGGCGTACGGCGGGCATTCGCTGAAACGCCCGGGCTGCGACTGGTGGCGATGGAGAGCGGGGCGTATCAGATTGACCGTGCGTACGGTATCACGGTGCATCTTCTACAGCGTTTCCCGGATCTGGGTGTGTTGGTCTCTGACAGCGATCACATCGCCATCGGAGCGCTGCGGGCGATTCGTGAAGCCGGCCGAGGGGGCAATCACCATCCCCTTGTCTCCGGATTTGGCGCACTCGACGAAGCCAAGATGGCCATTGCCGACGGTGTGATGCAGGTCACGGTGGATCAACAAGGGGAATGGCAGGGATACATTGCCGTCTATTATGCCTTGCGGATGATTGAAGGCCGCAGTGTGCCGCCGCAGACTCTGGTCGATGCCATCCTTGTGCACGGAGGCACTCTTGGCGATGGATAATCCCGGGCAGGGCACGGGGATCGCCCTGGGCGTCGCCATTCCGCTGCCGCAGGCACGAACCGCCGGCCGGATTAGACTCGGCATCACGGCCAAGCTGCTTGTTTACCTGGTCGTCATCGGTGTGGCGCCGATCTTGATCGTCGGTGTTTCCGCCTACGTGATCTCGCATGAGGTTATCCGGAGGGTCGCCAGCGACTATACCCTCGAGATTTTGGCCAATCAGCGGGATCTGGTCTTGTCTGAAATGGATCAGGTGGAAAACCTGATGGCCAATATCGCTGGCGACGAGACCATTGCTCGCCTTTTGGCCGGGGCTGCCGATCCGACCGATGCCTACAGTACCCTGGCGACACGGGCCCAGATCGGCGCCAGCCTGAACAGATTTCTCAATATCAGGGGGCTGCTGTCGATCCATGTTCTGTCCGCAAGCGGGCGGCATTTCCAGGTTGGCGATACGCTCAATGTCAGTGACGTGCCGCAGCCGCGGCGCGACCAGGTGTTCCGCACATTGGCCGGCAGTGCCCGTCCGGCACATTGGCTTGGCGTGACCGACAACCTGAATCCTTTGTCCAGTGAGCGCAGAGTTCTGCTTGCGAGTCGGTTGTTCGGCCGGGCGGCCGAGGCTTACGGAACCGACGTGCCGTGGGCGATCGTTGCCACCTACAGCCTGGAGCATCTGCACCGCCGCCTCGGGGCTGTCGATCTCGGGGACGGGGCCTATCTCCTCTTGGCTGATCAGGCCGATCGCATCGCCTTCCATCCCAGCGCATCGCTACGCGGCCAGCCGTTATCCGCCGCATTCGTCGAGAGGATTGGTGATCTGGATGGCGTCACCCAGTTGCCGTTGGATGGTGTTTCAAGCCTCGTTGCGAGGCTTTCGCTACCGCGCACAGGCTGGCAGATGCTGGCCATCATCCCGATGCGCTCGCTCACTGAACGGACCGAACTCATCGCGACCGTTGTGTTTGTGTGCCTGGCAATCTGTTTTTGCATGGTAGCCCTGGCCGGATTTCTGTTCTCGCGGAACTTTGTCGCACCAGTGCGGCAAATCTCTCAGCGATTTCAGGATTATCAGAGTCGGTCGCCGGATTGGGAGATTCCGCAAGACTATTTCCTACCCGTCCATGGCCGGGACGAAATTGCTGAATTGTCATCTTGGTTCAACGCGTTCATCGATGTCGTGACGCGGCGCCAGAAAACCGAACGCGCCCTGCGCGAACAGGAGACCCGCCATCTGGAAACGATGCGGGTCACCAACGAGGCCTTGTTGGAAGCCAGCCGTCGCGCCGAGTTCGCCCGTGCTGAGGCGGTGGCAGCCAGTCAGGCAAAAAGCGAATTCGTCGCCAATATGAGTCATGAGATCCGCACACCGATGAACGGCATCATCGGCATGATCGGTCTGCTGCTGGATACCAATCTCACCATCGAACAACAGCGCTATGCCGAGACCGTGCGCAGTTCGGCTGAATCCCTGTTATCGATTATCAACGACATACTGGATTTCTCCAAGATCGAAGCCCGCAAGCTCGAGCTGGATCGGACCGCCTTTGACCTGCAGTCGCTGATGGACGAGGTGTCGACCTATTTGGCTGCGCTCGCCCAGGCTAAGGGATTGGAGTTGGTTTGCAGCATCGAGGCCGCGGTACCGCGGCGCCTGATCGGCGATCCGGTGCGTCTGCGTCAGGTCATCGTCAACTTGGCCGGCAACGCCATCAAGTTCACCGAGCGCGGTGAGGTGGCTCTGCGTGTCGACCAGGTACGGCAAGATGGCCAGGATGTGATGCTGCGGGTGACCGTGCGTGATACCGGCATAGGCATTGCCGCCAAGGACCAGGAGCGTATCTTCGACGCCTTCACCCAAGCCGATCCGTCGATGACCCGGCGTTTCGGCGGCAGCGGGTTGGGGTTGGCTATCTCCGCCCGGTTGGTCCATCTGATGGGCGGTGAGGTCGGCCTCACCAGCGCGCTCGGCAAAGGGTCGACATTTTGGTTCACGGCCCTCCTGGCCAGGCAGACCGAGGTTGAAGACCCGGTGGAACTGCCGGCCGATCTGCGTGGGGCGAAAATTCTGGTTGTGGACGATACCCAGACCAACCGTGAGGTGCTTGCCGAGCAGTTGCGCGCGCTCGATCCCTCGATCCAGGTGCGTGCTGCGGCCGATGGGCCGAGTGCTCTGCAGATGCTCTATGATGCGTTGGCGATGCGCCAGCCGTTCGACGTGGCGCTTCTGGACATGCACATGCCGGGTGTCGATGGCACCACACTTGGCCGCATGATTCGCACCGAGGCCAGATTGAAGGACACCGGCCTCGTCCTTTTGACATCGATCGACATGATTGACGCGGATGAAGTGCGTAGTTTTGGTTTTGCGGCGCAGTTGCATAAGCCGGTTCGCTCCAATGCCCTGCGCGCAAGCCTGACCGAGGTTCTGCGTAGTGCGTCCGTGTTGGACACACCAACGGAGGACACGCCTGCCAAGGCATCCGACTTGGCTCCGGACAGTCCAGCCCAATCAGGCCGGCAACCGCACGTCCTGGTGGCGGAGGACAATCTGACCAATCAGGAGGTCGCCGTTGGCATCCTGGCAAAGCTCGGCGTGACCGCCACGGTTGTCGCCGACGGCCTTGAGGCCGTGCGGGCAGCGACCACCGGTGGCTTCGAGGCCGTTCTGATGGATGTTCAGATGCCGGAACTGGATGGCCTCGAGGCGACACGGCGTATCCGACTAGGCGAGGCCGGGGGCTGGCGTTTGCCGATCATCGGCATGACCGCGCATGCCATGGCGGGGGATCGTGAGCTGTGTCTCGCGGCCGGCATGGACGACTACTTGCCCAAGCCGGTCACGCCGGTGCAGGTGGCGGAGACCTTGGCGCGCTGGTTGCCGGGTTGGCGCGCCCGCAGTGTTACGGCGGCGAGTGCACGCGCGGCGCGCAACGGTGTGGGCAACGGCATGTTGGCGTCTGACCAAGCGGCCGGGGCCGATGGCACCATCGATGTTGCAGTATTCAATGAATCGGAGTTCGAGGCCAGGGTGTTGGGTGACCGGGCCCTGACCCGTCGTATCGTCCGTACCAGTCTGAAGGCTTTGCCAGAGATTATGGCTGCAATTTGGGCCGCATGGGGGGCCGACGATCTGGATCAGATGCGTCGCCGGCTGCATGAATTGAAGGGGCTTGGCGCCAATCTGTGTGCCCCTGGCGTGTTCCGTCATGCCGAACGCATGGAGCATGCGGCGCGTCGGTGCGACCGCGCGGCGCTCACGGCGGCTCGGCCGAGCCTGGAGAGTGCCGTCATGGCGTTGCGGATCCGGCTGACCCAAGTATTGGAGTCACTGGAGGACTGAGTGCTGAGGGACTCCGCGGCGTCCGCCGACGGATGACTGAGGCGGCATCGACTGTGCGAAGGTGTTGCCAGGCCATCCCAGGCCCGTCATCGCCGGAAGGATGACCGTCTGACCGTCCTGGTCGCCAGTTCTGTCGTTGGTGGCCGTGTCTTGGTCGAAGACGGGCCTAGCGCGCAAGACAGCCCTGGCCCGCAGTGATGACAGGGTCGGTTTCGGCGCTGAACCAGGAGCGCCGGCATCCCTGCCGGCTGGACCGCCGCCATCTTGGCGGCCGGCTGCTGGGCGTGGTCCGGGCCGGCTTC
>JANQJV010000094.1 GCA_028281465.1 Azospirillaceae bacterium
CGCTCCTGGTTCAGCGCCGAAACCGACCGTGTCGTCAAGGCGGGCCATGGGTATAACGACACATTCGTGTCTGCTGTGATCATCTGCCGAGAGAAATAAGGGATACATGCGCTTTCTGCGAACCACAGGGAGCAAACAACGCTCTCGTCCGTCCTCGGGGCCGGACCGAACCAGGGCGAGGGACCGCCCAGCCGTGTGAAAACGGGGGTCGCACAGGACAGGCTCGGATGGTTAGACTGCAGTGTTGAATGAACCGGTAACACGCGGCTCCGTTGAGCCGTGACCGGTGTGTTTACCCACTCCCGTCGGCCGACCGGTCGAGATCCATGGACGCCAATCTCGAATCCGAATATATACCAAAGACCTTTGCCGAGCGGGGCGTCGCCGTGCCATTCACCACACCCATGGTGGTGCAGGCGCGTGTGCGTCTCAGCGACGGTGGCATGGCCATTGAGTTCACTTTACCCGCGTTCTCCGGCGGCCGTGGTCGCTATGTGATGCACTGGTCAAGCATCGCCTCCACGGTCACGCTGACGATGCACGACCGCACCTTATACAAGTACCTCACCGCCGAGACGGTCAAGGCACCGCCCGGTGTGCGGACAGCGGCCCTGCATGTAGCCCTCAAGGGCATGGCTGGCCCCAAAGCGGCGCGCCGCGCCCGCGAGGTATTGGGTAACGAAGCCCAATACCGTGTGCTCACCAATTTTATTTTGGTACAGCGCCTGATGGAGATCGCCCGCGTCGACACCGCGCGCATATTGACTGGAGGCATTGACAGCGAGGAATCACAACGACTGGCCAAGAAAGCCTTGGGCGAGGTGGCCGGGGTTCTGAGTGTGCCTCCGACGGACTTGTATTCCAGGGTCGAGGTATTAAGCTCGATGATCACACCCGTAGGCCTGCCCTGGGCTCCGGGACCAGGTCGGTTGCGGGCACTGGTCGTGGAGTTGGAGAGTTTTCACGACAGCCTGAAGAGCTGGACCGATGGCAGCATGGCGGAAATCGCCAGTCTAGGCACGTTTTGCGCCGATGTGGCGGCTATCACCCTTGAGTTGTTGAGGGAGACGCTGGCGGGTATCGATGCGCAGGTGTCCGACCTGCGTGCCCTGATGCGCGAATGGGACCAACGGGTGAAGCAGGTCCATAGGCGCTTGGCGCGCATGGAATGGTTGCTCGACGGCTGGGGGCACATCATTCATCTCTGGTCCGACGCCAATGAAAAGGGGGACGATGCTCGCCTGGAGGTGATGGTTGATCTATTTCGCCTTCTGCCGATCGTTCCCAAGAAAGAGTACCAGGGCATTGCCGAACAGACCGTGGCCGAATTGGACACGGTGCAGCGCCGATGGGTGCGACCAAACCAGGACTGGCGCGCCGGCCGATTGGATTTTGAGGCGGTACGGCAGATCGAATCCCTGAAGGCGCGGGTGCGATGACGGACGGGCGCGATTGGAACGTGGTCGCCAAGGCCAGCGCCAACATCTCGGACGCCAAGCTGCTCCAAGTGTTTTCGCTGATCAACAAGCTGCCCCCGGACGAGCGTCCACACGACGTGCTGGACGCCATGCGACCACGAATCTGCCAGCTCAAACCGCCGCGCCCAATCACCTTGCAGCGGCTGCTGTTCCTGCCGGTGGAAGATCTTTTCGACCCGCCGGAACTCTATCGCCGCCGGATCGGCCGCTTGTCGCGCTGGTCGATCCGGCCGTGCTGGAAACTGGTTTCAGACCGGCTCGATGCCGGATTATTGGGGACTCTGGGGAGCCGCATTGCCTCGGTAGGGCCATCCGATACGCGGGCCATCAACCGCATCGGCGAACTCTTCTGGCCGCGCGCTTCCGACGTGCTCCTGCGCGCGATCGAGACCGGTCGGACAGACTGGAACGCGGGCAAGAAGCTGTTTGGGCGCGATGAAGATACCTGGCGCCAGGTGGAAGACATCGGGATGATCCTGGCGATCGGACCCGAGATTGAGGCCTGCAAGGCAAGACTGCCGCCAAAACCGATCGGCAATGTGTCGCAAGGCCACCGCGACATGCTGAAGGACACTCTGGAGGACTTGGCTCGCCACGACCTGGGCAAGGTCAAAACATTCATCCTGGTGCTGGCGGCCCGCCTGCTGCGGCCGGGCGAACTGCTCACCGTGCTCGACGAGGTGCGCTTGGGTTGTCCGGTCCCCGAACACGACGGCATCGTACGCGATGTCGAGGTCAAGGTGGTGTCCAATCTGACACGCCAAGCCCAAGTCCTGCAACGCATCACCGAGCAGGATCACGATTCCCATCGGGCGACGACCCTCGCCAAGCAGCTCGTGGAGGGCTTCGCCTCCCTTCAGGAAACGTTAAAGAACCGGGCCGATCCCGAGATCGCTGAAGGCGTGCGCAGGGCCCGCGGTGAGATCGGTCGCTTCATTACCGACACCGTGCTCGAAGCCGCCGAAGAGACGATGAAGACCATGCTTGAGTCGAGTGATGCACCGCAACGCGGCGCCACAGATACGCGCCAGGACGCAGCCGAAACCTATGCTCTGTCTCTGCGCAACTGTGCCCAAATCTCGCGCCACGTCGGCGTGGAACGGGAAGTGAGGAAAAAGATCGACGATATTCGTGCGGTCCTGGAACATGACGGGACCCAACCGATCGGCGATCGGGAGGAACAGGAGCACCGGCTGATCTCACGAGCTCGGTTGGTGGAACTGATGACCGGACCGGACGAGGCAATACGCATGATTGAGGCCGGACTGCGGCGGATGGGAGACGGATCGTGACTCACGTTGGGGAGCCAATGAACCCAAACCGAGAGGCTGCGCGGTGACAGCCCCTGTCTTTGTGTACCGGTTGGCCGTGTCGTGGGACGAGATCCATCGGGCGGCACGGTTCCTGGCCTCACGCCTGGTCGACCGCCGGTTCGATCGCCTGGTCGCTGTGACTCGCGGTGGCCTCGTACCGAGCGCCATTCTGGCCCGGGAACTTGACATTCGTACCGTCGATACCGTGTGTGTCACCAGCTACAATCACCAAACCCAGAGCGAAACTCGTATCCTCAAGGGCATCGAAGGGGACGGGGACGGCTGGTTGATGGTCGACGACCTGGTCGACACCGGGCGGACGGCCAAGGTGGTGAGGGACATGCTGCCCAAGGCGCTCTTCGTCACCCTATACGCTAAGCCGGCGGGACGGCCTTTCGTTGACCTGTTCGTCGCCGAGGTGAACCAGGATACCTGGATCGACTTCCCGTGGGACGTCGACACCTCGATCGCCTACGCCGAACCGTTCGTCTCACGCTTCCGCTCCGGACCGCGCTAACCGCACCACGGCTTCGGCCGTATTCGCCGCGGAACGCGACGACGCGGACCGCCATATCCGCAGCCGGCGGGCTCCGTCAGGGACACGAAGCAGGAGTTGGTTCGCGTGCGCACCATCGCCCATATCTCTGATTTGCATTTCGGACGCATCGACGGACGCGTCGTCGACGGGCTGCTGGCGGAACTCCATACCGAGGCCGCGTCCCTGACGGTGATCAGCGGCGACCTGGTGCAGCGCCCAGCCCGCAGCCAATTTCGCGCCGCCCGGGCCTTTCTCGACCAACTGCCCGGGCCGTATCTTGTGGTGCCCGGTAACCATGACATCCCGGTGTTCAATCTGGTCGCTCGTTTCACGGATCCATTCCGGCGCTATCGCCACTATGTTTCCGAAGAGCTAGCGCCAGTCTATACCGACACCGAGCTCGCTGTGCTTGGCATCAACACAGCGCGCTCCTGGGTGCTCAACTTCGCGCATGGCCGCGTCAGCCGGCACCAGATCGAGCACGTGCACCGGGTGTTTGAACGGCTGCCGGCAACACTGTTCCGCATCCTGGTGGCCCATCACCCGGTGCTCGGCCCGCCGGATTGGCCGAGGGCCCCTCTGGTCGGCCAGCTGAGTCGAGCCCTGCCGGGTCTGGCCGCTTGCGGCGTCGAAATGGTCCTGGGGGGCCATCTGCACCGCGCCTTCACCGGCGACCTGCTGCACCACCATGCGCATGTCGAGCGGTCGATCCTCGTGGTGCAGGCCGGCACGGCCACGTCGACCCGCCTCCGCCGAGAACCCAACGGCTTCAACCGAATCACGATCGACCGGCACACGGTTGAAGTGGTGCCACGGCTGTGGGACGGTTCCGGCTTCGTCAGCGGCACGAAGGACCGTTTCGTCCGCCGTGGTGTGACTTGGCATCGCACCGATGCGGATGCATCCGACCAACGTCCGGATGATCTTGCTCCGGCGCCGGCCCTGGCGTAATCATCAGCTTTCGTCTGAGATTTATCGTCCGTCCGGGTCCGTTCGTATGCCTCCCGCCCAAGACCTGCTTCCGCTCGGTGCCTTTCCGCGTACCCGCATGCGCCGCAACCGGCAGTTCGACTGGAGCCGCCGTCTCGTGGCCGAAACCACCCTTTCGGTCAACGATCTGATCTGGCCTCTGTTCATCGTGCCGGGTGAAGGGCAGCGCCTGCCAGTGGCGTCCATGCCTGGGGTCGAACGCCTGTCCATCGACCTTGCGGTGGACACGGCGGTCATCGCGGCCGAAGCGGGCATTCCAGCTCTGGCCTTGTTTCCGGTCACACCGGACGATTTGCGCACACCCGATGCGCGTGCCGCCGCCGACCCGGACAACCTGATCTGCCGGGCCCTGCGGGCGATCAAACGGGCGGTGCCCACCATCGGATTGATCGGCGATGTGGCGCTCGACCCATACACAACGCACGGGCACGATGGGTTGTTGCGGGAATCGGACGGCGTGATCCTGAACGACGAGACCATCGCCGTGATCACCGAACAAGCGCGGGTCATGGCCGAAGCGGGGTGCGATGTGGTCGCACCGAGCGAAATGATGGACGGTCGCATCGGCGCCATCCGAGACGGGTTGGACCGGGCCGGACTGCAGCACACGCTGATCTGTTCTTATGCCGCCAAATATGCGTCGGCGTTCTACGGCCCCTTCCGAGACGCGGTGAAGAGTGGCGGCTACTTGAAGGGCGACAAACGCACCTACCAGATGGACCCGGCCAACACCGACGAGGCGGTGCGCGAGGTGGCTCTCGACCTGAGCGAAGGCGCGGACATGGTCATGGTCAAGCCCGGCCTGCCCTATCTGGACATCATCCGCCGCGTCAAAGACGCATTCGGCGTTCCCACGTTCGCCTATCACGTCAGCGGCGAGTACGCCATGCTGAGCGCGGCCGCCGCCCATGGCTGGATCGACTACGACCGTACCTTGTTGGAGACCTTGACCAGCCTCAAGCGCGCGGGCGCCGATGCCATTCTGACATATGCCGCCCCGGAAGCCGTCCGTCTTCTACGCCGCGGGTGACGGTTGCGTTCACCCGCCGTGAGGGGACGCAGTGAGGGGAAGAAGCTAGAGTTCAACGTCTCGGGCCGGGCCACCAAGCAAGCGGCCCGGCTGCGCAGCGGCCGGTTGGCGAACGCCGATGTGGCGCACCCAACCGAGGAAATCGAAACCATGGCCCGGTCGGAACAGGCAATTCCAGATTGCCGAGCCAAGCCATGGCGCCTTCCACCAATGGTTAATACCAGCGGCCCGAAACAATGACCGGTCCTCGGCCTGCCTGTTTCGGAGCGCCGAAACCGAACGTGTCGTCAATGCGGGCGATGGCTATAAGATCTTCGGCCGATCGGCCATGGGGAGCCCCCCCCTTTACAAATCCAGCTCGGTGTTCCATTGGCCGAAGCCGCCGGCGGCTTTGCGACGGAAGTAGCGCAGGGTGAAGACGCGAATGGCGCTCGACAAGTTGTCGGGTTGCTGGCGGGCCAACAGCCCCACCAGGTGGTTGATTGATTGGCCTCGCAAAGCGGCGATGACCTGAAGCGCCTCCCAGAACTCCGGCTCCAGGCGCACGGACGTGCGCCGGCCCGACCCAAGCCGGATGGAGCGGATAGGCTGCGCCGCCGACGCCAGTGGCCGCGTTAGGATGTCGGGTGTGTCCATGCCACTCCTGTCCCGTGCCATGGTCAAGCCGCCATTGGAATGCCGGCCTCGGCAGACTGCGCGGCAATGGCCGGCGTGCGGGGCGGCGGCGGTTCGATGGTGCTGGCGACGCCGTATCCTTCCGGTTCGTGCAGGATGCGATCTTCGAAGTGCCATTCGCCGAAGTCGTCGCCGAACGCGTCGGTTTCAGATGCGGCCGGTGGCAGAGTCAGGGTCATGGGAACAATGGTGCCATACTCCGAGTCGCGCCGCTCGCCACAGATCCGACCACCTCTGCGCCGCCACACCGGCACGACGTTCCACAGCACCAATCCGGAGATCGTGCGATAGCCCTTCTTGCGACACAGCGCAATGGCGGTGTCGATCAGCGCATTCAACACCCGCAGGCTGCGAAAACGCTGCAGAATGGTCAATCGCTCGAGCCGGGCAAAGCCGGCGAACCAACGCACACGAATGATGCCGGCCGGCTGGTCACCGACATGCGCAAGCAGATAGGTGGCATTGAAGTCGTGTTGGGTGAAATGGTCGCGATACTCGCCCTGCCATTCACCCAGATACACCGCCGCCTGGATGGCCACGGCCTTGAGCCGCTGCTCCCAGCTATCAACGACGACCACGGAAATGCGGTCGTGACCGGCTGGTCTCGCTTCAGTTCCGATCGTGCTCATGCTCAGCCCCCTTGGCTTGGAACGATCGGGATCAGGGTGCCGCAGGTTTGGGGCTCTGACTTGCACGAGTATGCAGGAAGGGCATGCAGGGATGCATGGCGCGACAAAGTGCATTATCATTCATGATTGAGATGAGCCGGAGGCGAAGCCATGGCGCAGGTTCAATGGGAACAGGTGCGAATCTTCTTGTCCGTCGTGCATTCGGGAAGCTTCTCGTCGGCCGCCCGCGACCTCGACGTGAACCAGGCGACGGTGTCGCGCCAGATTGCCCGCCTGGAAGATGTGGCCGGCACTGCCCTGTTCCTGCGCGATCCGACCGGAACGCGGCTGAGCCAAGCCGGCCAAGAACTCCTGGAGGCAGCCGGTGCGGTCGATCAAGCCATGACCGATTTCCAGGCCGCCGTGGAGCGCATCGCCAAGCCGTCGGCCGAGGTTACCGTCTCCGCCACACCGGGCACTGCCTACTACCTGATCGAACCGCTGCTGGCTGGCAGCCCACTTGGCCCCTTGTCCGACGTGTTGGCGACCACTCGTGTTGCCGAACCGCCGGCAGCGCGCATCGTGGGACTGCCGTGCAACGATCCGCTGGCCATCCGGGTCTTCTGGCACGACTCGGCCGGCAACCTACCCGGCTCGGCGCACGACCGCGTTGTCAAGTTGGCCGACATCGGTTTCCGACCGTTCTTCAGCGACCGCTACCTCAAGCGCGGCAACCGCGTGCCGGAGTCGTTCGACGATCTCAAGGGTCACGACCTGATCACCCTGCCCGCCTACAACGCATTCGATCGGGCCCTCGGCCCGTGGAACGGCCTGCTCGGCACACCTGGTACGCGCCTGATGAGCGAATGGTCGACAGGCCTGGAACGGGCCCTGGTGCTCGGCCGCGCAGTGGCACTCCTGCCCGACTACACTCCAACCTTCGACCGCACGGCCCACACGCTAAGCGCACCGCTGCCGCAGATGGGCCTGTCGTTGTATTGCGCAGCGCCGCTCGACGGCCTGAAGGAACGACGCATCCGCGCCATGTTTGAATTCATCCGCAGCTCGTTCCAGGCCGGTCAGTGGGCCATGCCAGCGCACTAACCAGCCCGGTGTTGCGACCGCCGACGCCCCGGCGGGCTCCCAACACTGTCAATAGGAACGACACCAATGTCGCACACATTGAACTTATAGTCGCTGTCGAATCTATTATTTCGGGGATGATGTAATCATATTATGCTAATAAACTAGCATTTATGTTGCGTTGCTTGTTTTCTACTTGCTATTCAGGCGTCACCACGTTCCCATCATGCGGGTGCGTCGGTGGCGCTGATAGCTGGAGGCAAACAGGCGGCACGCGGTGCTGAGGCCGAGCCAATGGCCTCGGCGGCGATCGACCAAATCGATCAAGACGCAAACGCCCAAATCTTCACGGCGTGCCACGTCGTGCAGATCGTCCAGAACCGATCGACTGACCGGTGCCACGGATGTATTTGCGACGCTGGTCGACTTTCGGCGAGAAGACAAAGCGATCTTCAACATGGACGCCCTCCAATGCATACCATCGTATGCTGGTCATAGCACGTGCAGCGCGGACGTCAAGTCGAGACCATTCCGGCGGATGGGGGTACCGGTTCCGCGGTCCAAAAACGCAACAGACCGATCGGAACAAACCCCTCCGCTTTTGCGAGAAGGGCTTGTGCCGGTCACCATCACCTAAGGTAAGTTATTGGTATGTAATTGGGTTTCTGTCTGATTTGCCCATACGGCTGTCATACGGATACGCCAGGCCCGGTGACCAAGCGGGGCCAGCGGCAAGACGTAGACCATCGGACTCCAGACAGGTGTCACGATGCTTCGCGGGCTTCGTTGATCAGACGGCGCATGTTTTCCAGGTTGATCGCGCCGGGCACGATCTCGTCGCCGATGATGAAGGCCGGTGTGCCGCGGATCGACAACGCGTCGGCCAGCGACAAGTTCTCTTCCAGGATACGGTTTATTTCGGGCGCTTCCATGTCGGCCTTGAGCCGGTCGATGTCGAGGCCAATCTGCGTGCCCAAGCGGAACACCACATCGACATTTAGGCGGCCGCGATGCTTCATCAACTCGTTGTGGAAGTCCCAATAGAGATCCTGGGCCCGCGACGCGAGCGCCGCGCGGGCCGCCAGAGTCGACCCCGGCCCAAGGATAGGAAACTCCTTGAAAACCACACGGACGTCGTCATCGGTGTGCAGCAGATCGACGATGCTCTGGCGCACAGCCTTGCAGTAGCCGCATTGGTAGTCGAAAAACTCCACCACCGTGACGCTGCCGTTCGGGTTGCCGACTGTGGGTGAGTTGGGGTTGTCAAACACCCGGTCCCGGTGCGCAATCAGCGCCTGCCGGCGCGCCTGGTCTTCGGCCCGTTCCTCGCGTGCGCGCAGCCGCTCCATGGCTTCCACGATCACCTGGGGGTTGTCCAGGAGATAACTGCGGATGATGCGCTCCATTTCGGCGCGCTGGGTGGGTGAGAAGTCTTCGGCCCGGGCCGTCGCGATCGTGGCGCCGAGCACCAGCCCAGCGGCGACCGCGGCGCCAATCCAACACTTCACGATGGGCATGCGTGTTCTCCTTGTGACCACCTGGGGACCTCCGGCCAAAGCCAGCCGTCGCAGTGCCGGACGTCCTTGCAGAAGGCTGCCGGCCGGTGTCGCGACGATCTATTGATCGCAGGCATGATGGGATGTGTCCGGCCGATCCACAAGGCACCGGCCCGTATTCCGCGGCCAGCCTAACGGCAACGTGAAAAGTGTTGCCAGTTCAGGACTGGGCGCGCGGACGGCGCCCCACCGTCACGCCCACGCCGCGGCCCGTGCCTGTTCCCGGACCGGTGAGACTCGGTGCCCGGCGCGATCGGACCGGTTTCGACCGGTTGTTGGTGCCCAGCCACATGGCCAGTACGGTCACGCCAACCAGACCGAGCACGCCATACAGCACCCAGCGCACCCAAGGGCCAGCGACCAGCAGTGGTTCCGTGCCAGCCGCGCCGGTTGAGCGCGGCACCGACCCGGGGAGAACACTGGCCTCCACGCTGCCACGCGGCGCCGCCGATGGTCGGCCACCGGCGCCGGCCGGCGCCGTACCAACGACACCAAGCGTCGTGACGGTGGATCGCTGGCCGGCTTCCACAGTGGCGCGGGGCGCCGCCTGCGGCCTTGGTGGCGCACCGGCTGGAGCATCGCGGTCGAACGCCTGACTCGGCGCGGTCTCGCCCAACACACCCATGGTGGGCGCTACGGGACGGTCTTCGATCAGTCGCTGCGTCGTCGGCGGATCGAGCGTACCAGTCGCAGGCAAGCCACGGTCACGCTGAAACGCGATCAAGGCTTGCCGAGTCCGCGCGGTGAACACGCCATTCGGCCGGCCGCCGTCGTAGCCGAGTTCACGCAACACCCGCTGCACCCATTCCACGTCGGCCGGCGACGGTTTGGCGGCAGCTCCATCCTGGGCCGTCGCCGTCGGCGCACCGGACAGGAGCACCATGATGGCCAGAACGACCGCCAGCGAGGTGGACCACCACCACGCCCAAGGCCTGGGCCGGAAGCAGACAGCGCGGACGGACAGGGGAGCGGACGGGGCGTACATGGGCCGATCATCGTTTGCGAACAGATCAACGAGTAGGGCCTATACTGCCGATCTTGGCCCCGCTATGGTAGCCCCACCGGCGGCAGTTCGACAGATTCGGCCCATGGAGACCCGATGCAACGCGATGGCGAGGCAGCAGCGGCCACGTTGATGTTGGTGCGTGCCCTGGATTTCGCCGCACGGCAGCACATCAACCAACGGCGCAAGGGTGAGCGTGCCGAACCTTACGTCAACCACCTGACCGAAGTTGCGGTCTTGCTCGCGGAGACCACGAACGGTAGCGACGTGGCTCTGGTGGCCGCTGGTCTCTTGCACGACACCATCGAGGACACGGCGACCACGCGGGATGACCTGGCCGCACAGTTCGGCGAAACCGTGGCGTCGGTGGTGATGGAAGTGACCGACGACAAATCGCTGCCCAAAGCCGCCCGCAAACAGTTGCAGATCGATCACGCACCCACGCTGACCGCACGGGCAAAGCAGGTGAAACTGGCCGACAAGATCAGCAATCTGCGCGCACTCGTGCATACACCGCCGCAGGGCTGGAGTCTGGAACGGCGGCGGGAGTATTTTGCTTGGGCCGCACGCGTGGTTGACGGCTGCCGAGGCATCAACCCGCACCTGGAACGCCTGTTCGACGATGCCCACAAGCACGGCATGGCCCATCTCCCAAGCGATACCGGGACGGGTCAGACACCGGATGTCCCGGACAAGCCGGCATAGGCGCCCCGAAAATACAACAGTGGCGGACCACCGGCGCCGCGCTCCACGGTGAGCACCCGTCCAATCAAAATCAGGTGATCCCCACCGTCGTGCACGGATTCCAAGGCACAATCGAAGTATGCCAGGCAACCAGCCAGCCACGGGCAGCCGGCCGGCGACCGTTGGACCGCGACATCGGTCCAGCTACCCGCATGGGGCGGGGCGGCAAAGCGATCGGAGACGGCCTGTTGACCCTCGCTTAGAATGTTGATTGCGAAGTACCGTGACGTCTGGAAATCGGCTGCCACCTGCGCCGGACGGCCGAGACAGAACAGGATCAGCGGTGGGTCGAGGGAGACCGACGTGAACGAGTTGATCGTCACGCCGACCGGCTGGCCGGCCTCGGTGGTCAAGGTCGCGACGGTCACGCCGGTGGCAAAACAGCCCAGCGCGTCACGGAACATGCGCGAGTCGAAGGTCATGCTGGCCGCCGTGTGAAACCCGTGCGCGCGGTGCGGTGAGCTGCCGACGGCTTACCCAACCCGGCCCCGCCGACGCAAGCCCCAACTGACCAGGGTGGCCCACCCCTAGGCCGCCCCGGCCGGTCGGCGGCGTCGGCCGCCGCTGCGACCGATGCAAAAAGGACAGGGCCGAGCATGCTCATCATCATTGGGATCGTCACGGTCATCTTCTGCGTTCTGGGAGGCTATGCCGCCATGGGCGGCAAGCTCTACGTGCTGTGGCAACCGTTCGAGGTGGTGATCATTTGCGGGGCCGCCATCGGCGCCTTCATCATCAGCAACCCGAAGATCGTTCTGGTGCGCACACTGGGCGCTCTCGGTCAAATGTTCCGAGGCACGCGGCACAACAAGGACAGTTATCTGGAGTTGCTGTCGCTCATGTACCAGCTCTTCAAGATCGCCAGAACCAAAGGCCTCCTGGCACTGGAACAGCACATCGACAAGCCAGAGGACAGCCCGCTGTTCCAGCAGTTTCCGAAATTCTACGGCGACCACCATGCCATGGCGTTCCTGTGCGACTATCTCCGGCTGCTCTCGCTCGGATCGGAGAACCCGCATGAGCTGGGCGATCTCATGGAGGAGGAGATCGAGACGCACCATCACGAGCAAATGCAAGTCGCCGGCGCCGTGCAGACCATGGCCGACGGCATGCCCGCGCTCGGCATCGTGGCCGCCGTGCTCGGTGTCATCAAGACCATGGGTTCGATCACCGAACCGCCCGAGGTACTCGGCAAGCTGATCGGCGGTGCCCTGGTCGGTACGTTCCTCGGCGTCTGGATCGCCTACGGTTTCATCGGGCCGTTCGCCAGCGCGCTCAAGGCCATTTACGATGCCGAGTTGAAGTACTACCAATGCATGAAGGCGGGCCTCCTGGCGCATATGGGCGGGTATGCACCTGCGATTTCGGTGGAATACGCGCGCAAAACTCTGCTTTCGGATGTTCGGCCGAGCTTCACCGAGGTCGAAGAAGCAACCGCCGCGCTACCACCGGCCTGATCAGAGCCGGCTGTTCCGATAAGCGGCCTGGGATCGGCGCTTTCCGCAACGTCCCGAGGAGAGGATGGCAGCCCACGGCGCGATCGTCATCATCAAGAAAAAGAAGAAGGGGGGGCACGACGGCCACCACGGCGGCGCCTGGAAGGTGGCGTATGCCGATTTCGTCACGGCGATGATGGCGTTCTTCCTATTGCTATGGCTGCTCAACGTCGCCACCCAGGAACAGAAGGAAGGCATTGCCGACTATTTTGCGCCGTCCGCGGTGTCGTTCGGAGAAAGCGGGAGCGGCGGCGTGCTCGGTGGCCGCACCATCACGGCCCCGGGACCCTTGATCTCGCCAACCTCACCGCTCATGGACCAAACTATCCCGGGCATGCCGGGATCGGCCGCCGTCCAAGCCGAACAACCGGACGCCCAGGACATGGAAGAGCCAGCCTACCAGCGCGAGGCGCCGGGATATGCGTCCGTCCCTTCGGCCGGCGCCCTAGAAGCCGAGGCACGCCGGCTCGGCATGCCTGGACGCGGTGCCGACGAATCGTTGACCCAATTCGCCCGTCGAGTCGATGCCGCGCAGACAGCCGGTCCGCAGATGCGCCGCGACGAAAACAGCTTCGCCTATCAGGCGCGCTTGGAACGCTTGGCCACCGCCGCGGGCATCCCCGGCCAGGAGTTGGGCGAAACCTTGACCGATTTCGCCGGACGTGTGGCGCGTGCCGGGGCGGCCGGCGCCGGGCCGGGACCGGCCTTGGCGGCGGTCGAGTCCCTGTTGCGCCAAACCTTGTCCGCCACACCCCAGTTGAGGCCCTTTGCCGAAAGCGTGATGCTGCAGGCTGGCGCGCGTGGCCTGTCCATCCAGATCGTCGACCAGGACCGCCGGCCCATGTTCCCATCCGGTAGCAGCCAGATGTTCCCAAGAACCCGCGATCTCATGACATTGATCGGGCGGATCGTGGCTCGGTTGCCCAACGATGTCAGTATCAGCGGCCATACCGACGGCCGACCGTTCCGAGCTGGCACCGGCCGAGACAATTGGGACCTGTCGGCGGACCGGGCCAATGCCAGCCGACGCGTGTTGACGGCGGCCGGCGTGGTGGAGTCGCGCATCCGGTCGGTCGCCGGCCGAGCCGACCGGGAACCACTCGAGCCCGGAAATCCCAATGCGAGTCGCAACCGGCGCATCAGTATTCTGTTGCATCGCGACGCATTCGGTGCCGATCCGGCCCTGCCGGGGATGGATCTGCCTGCCCAGTAGGCGGCCGGGTGCAGATTTTGGGCAGCCGCCCACGGGTATACGGCCGGCATTGGGCCGTGGCCAACAGCATGGGCTTGGCATTGCTTTGGCAAGGATTACACTTTCGGGGTCACGCCCATGTCGGCAACGGCGGCGTGGCCCATGACATCTCTGGGCTGGGGCTGGACAGGTGAGTGAGTCGGCGGCGACGGATCGGGGTCTGCTGGCCGGGTACGACCCGGGCGGCTTCTACGACGAATTATTCGGCCAAGTGGCGGCGCCCGCCGCACACACCAGGCTGGTTCGGCGGCGACTGGATAGCATGGCTCTGGAAGAGCTGCGCCGGCGCGCCCATGACGCCGAGCTGGAGCTTTACAATCTCGGCATTACCTTTTTGATCATGTCAGAGCGTGATGCGGTGGACCGTATTCTGCCCTTCGATCTGATCCCGCGCACCATTTCGGCGGCAGAATGGGAACGCTTAGAAGCCGGCGTGGTGCAGCGCGTAACCGCGTTGAACTTGTTTCTGCACGACATTTACCACGACCAGAAGATCATCAAGGATGGTGTGGTACCGGCCGACCTGGTGCTCGGCAACCCGAACTATCGGCCACACATGGCTGGCCTGGATGTGCCGCACGGCACTTACATCCACATCTTGGGCGTCGACCTGGTGCGCGATGGCAGTGGCACCTTCAGGGTGCTTGAAGACAATGGCCGCGTCCCCTCCGGTGTCTCCTATGTCATCGAGAACCGGCACATGATGACCCGGGTGTTTCCGGACCTGATGCAGGATATCGGCATCCGTCCGGTCGACGAATACGGCATGCGCCTGCTGCAAACCATGGCCGAAATCGCGCCGGCGGGCATTCGGGAACCCCGTGTGGTGCTGTTGTCGCCTGGCACGTATAATTCGGCATTCTTCGAACATATTTTCCTGGCACGGGAGATGGGTGTACCATTGGTCGAGGGTCGCGACCTCGTGATCCATGACGACCGCGTGTACATGCGCACCATCGGTGGATTGGCGCGCGTCGACGCCATCTACCGGCGCATTGGTGACGATTTCCTCGACCCCAAGGCCTTCAACCCGGCCAGCCTGCTGGGTGTACCTGGCCTCTTCGAGGCGTACCGCAAGGGCCATGTTGCATTGGCCAATGCCATTGGGACCGGCGTGGCCGACGACAAGGCCGTGTACTGCTATGTACCTCGCATGATCCGTTACTACCTGGACCAGGACGCCATCATCCCGAATGTCGACACATACATTTGTCGAGAACCGGACTCCCTGAAGTACACGTGCGACAATCTGGCGAATCTGGTCGTCAAACCGGTTGGCGAGGCTGGTGGCTACGGCATCGTCATCGGCCCGCGTGCCACACAGATGGAACTGGAACGCTGCCGCGAAAAACTGCTCGCCAATCCCGAAAACTATATCAGTCAGCCCTTGGTACCCCTGTCGGTGTGTCCGACCCTGACCGACACCGGCATCGAGCCGCGTCACGTGGACCTGCGGCCGTTCGCGATCACCGGATCAAAAACCTGGGTGCTTCCGGGTGGCCTGTCGCGCGTTGCCCTGCGCCGAGGGGCTCTGGTGGTCAATTCCTCCCAGGGCGGCGGGTCCAAGGATACCTGGGTTTTGGAGGCGAACCCGCTCGGCCCCGGAACAATGGAGGGGGGCCGGCCATGATCCACAACCTACTGGCCCGCTATGCCGAAAGCTTGTTCTGGATGGCGCGCTACATGGAGCGGGCCGAAAATCTCGCACGCATCTTGGGCGTACACGAATTCCAGGGAACCACGGCGCGTGGCCAGCGCGACTGGTATTCGATCGTCCGTTTAAACGCCGACGAGCAGCGCTTCGCCACGCGCTACCCGGTGACCACGGCGCAGAATGTGGTCAATTTCTACCTCAGCGACGGTAACAACCCGACCTCGATTATCTCGGCGGTCCGCATGGCCCGGGACAATGCTCGTACCATGCGGCCCTGGATCAGCACCGAGATGTGGTCGCAGATCAATGTCTTCCACAACCGCATGCTGGCCCTGACGGCAGAAGACGTGCGCCTGCCCAATCTTGTGCGGACCTGTGCCGCGATCAAAGAAGCGTGCCAGACTCATACGGGCATCACGGAAGGCACCTTCTACCAGGACGAGGGTTGGTACCACTACCGCATCGGCAAACTGATCGAACGGGCCGATCAAACGACGCGCCTGCTGGACATCCACTACCACGCCGTGGTGCGCGACGACGGCGCGGCTGGCCACTACGACGTGGTGCGGTGGCACGCAGTGCTGCGCTCCGCGGCCGGCTACCACGCCTTCCGGCGCGTTTATCCGCGTGGCATGGGCGCGGCGCAAGTGGCCGCCTTCATGCTGTTCAATGAGAGCTTCCCGCGCTCCGTCGCGGTGTGCGTGGCACAGATCAACGGCATGCTGGCACGGCTCAAGTCGCACTACCTGCTGCGCGGGGGCAACGGCGCCATGGAGAAGGTGGACGAAATCCAGGCCACCCTGGCGCGGCCGGTGGAACGAGTGCTGGATGACGGCCTGCACAGCTATCTGGATTGGTTGCAGTGCCGGTTCGCAGATGTTACATCGGAACTCGGTCGTGACTTCTTCGGTCACGGGCCACCCGCAACGTCCCCGTAACATCGGCCAAATGCATCGGTTGCCATGTCGGTCATCCCGCCCAGGCAGCGACCGCTCCAGCAGTTTTTCCGGTCCGGCCCGATGCCGTGTCCCTATTTGCCGGGGCAAGTGGAACGCAAACTGTTCACCCGATTGACGGGACCGTTCGCGACCGAGGTCAATTCGACGCTCTCGCGCGCCGGGTTCCGACGCAGCCACGACATTGTCTACCGACCGGTCTGCCCGTCCTGTTCTGCGTGCGTGCCGGTGCGCATTCCAGTGGCCCGGTTCGAACCGTCGCGTTGGATGCGCCGAGTGGTTCGGGCAAACCGAACTCTCACGGTGTTCGAAGTACCGCCGGTCGCGACCAGCGAGCAGTTCAGGCTATTCACCCACTACCAGAAATCGCGCCACGGCGACAGCGACATGGCGCGCATGAGCATGGTGGATTTCGCTGCCATGATCGATGAAGGCCGGGCCGACACCTGCATGTTCGAGGCCCGGCTCGACGGGGACAGCCTGATCGGCGTCATCCTGGCTGATCGTCTGGCCGATGGCTACTCCGCCGTGTACAGCTTCTTCGATCCCACCCAGGATAAGCGCAGCCTAGGTTCGTTCCTCATCCTGAAGCTGGTCGATTTCGCGCAGAGGCACGGGCTCAGCTTTGTCTATCTCGGCTACTGGATCGCCGGGAGCCGCAAGATGGCCTACAAGGCACGATTCCGGCCGCTCGAGGCACTCGGCCGCGACGGCTGGATGCCGCTCGTCGTGCCGGGCGAGTATCTGTCCGAACTCATGGTCGGGTGACACCGCCGTTTCCACCGCCGACAGCCGGTCTCCGAAATCAACGACGCCCGTGCACGCGGCGCTTGACGCTCGCCGTGACCTCGGTCAATTGAACAAAAGGCTCCATTTGGTCGACGCGGTCCTGCGGTGCCGATCGGATGGGGTGATAGCAACAATCGCTGTTAGGGGAACGCTCGCCATGGAACGTCGCTCATTCTTGACCACCGCCGGCGCCGCCGGCGTTGCCGCCGCCGCGTCGTCTTTCCCAAAGCCGGCCATCAGCCAAGGCCGCATGGAGTGGCGCATGGTGACGAGTTGGCCCAAGGGGTTGCCGGGCGTCGGCACGGGGGCCCAGCGCATTGCCGACCGCATCACCGCCATGTCGGATGGACGCCTGACGGTGCGCCTGTTCGCCGCCGGCGAGTTGGTGCCGGCCCTGCAGGTGTTCGACGCCGTGTCCGATGGCACCGCCGACATGGGCCATGACGCGTCCTACTATCACACCTCCAAGAAGGAAGTGATCGCCTTCTACACCACTTTCCCGTGGGGGCTGACCGCCGGCGAATTGAGCGGCTGGATTCACTACGGCGGTGGGCAGGCGCTGTGGGACGAACTGTATGCACCGTTCAACCTCAAGGGCTTCGCTGCGGGCAACACGGGCACTCAGATGTTGGGCTGGTTCCGCGAGGAGATCAATTCGATCGACGATATCAAGGGGCTGAAGTTCCGCACGCCGGGCAACGGCGGCCGGGTCATGACCAAGCTCGGCGCCACGGTGGTGTCGCTGCCCGGTGGCGAGATTTTCGCCGCCCTGCAATCCGGTGCCATCGATGCCACCGAGTGGATCGGCCCGTACAACGACCTATCCTTCGGCTTCTACCAGGTCGCCAAATACTATTACTCGCCGGGCTACCACGAGCCGGCCTCGGGCCTGGAACTGGTCGTCAACAAGGAGAAGTACGACGCCCTGCCCTCGGATTTACAGACGATCGTTTCCGCCGCGGCGCGTGAAGCCAACGACGCTATCTACTCCGAATATGTCGCCAACAGCGGCCCGGCGCTGCGTACGCTCGTGAGCGAGCACGGCGTCATCATCAAAAAAGTGCCGGACGATGTGCTGATCGCCATGGGCGAGGCTGCCAACGAGGTGCTGAACGAGGTGCGCGACCAAGACGACCTCTCACGCCGCATCGTCGACAGCTACCTTGCCTATCGCGCCGATGTGGTACCGTGGACACGCATCGGCGAACAGCAGTTCTTGAACTCGCGGGGTCTGCCGTTCCCGCATGGTGCCAACGGCTGATCGGCAACACGACCGCGGAGCGGCGCCGGTTCCCGAAACCCGGAACCGGCGCCGACGGCCACAACCCGGTCGGGGCCCATGCAACGCCGTTCGTTCCTCACAACCACGACGGCCGCTGGCGCCGCGACGGCGGCACTCGGTCTGCCACGACCGGCGATCGGCCAAGGGCGGACGGAATGGCGCCTGATGACGGCGTGGCCAACCAATATGCGCGGGGTCGGCACCGGGGCGGTGCATTTGGCCGAGCGCATCACGGCCCTGTCGGGCGGCCGGCTCACGGTGCACGTGATCGGCTCGGAGGACGGTGCCGCTGTCGACACCGTCGAGGCGGTGACCGGCGGGCACGCCGAGATGAGCCACGATACCGCCCTTTACCACACCGGTCGACATGAGGCCTTTGCCGTGTTCGCAGGCGTGCCGTGGGGCCTGACGGCGGCCGAGCACACCGGCTGGATGGACCACGGCGGCGGTCGGGACTTGTGGGATGAGCTGACCACACCGTTCAACCTCAAAGGGTTTCTCGCTGGCAACACGGGCACCCAGATGTTCGGCTGGTTCCGCACCGAGCTGCGCGGTCTGGAAGACCTGGAAGGCCGCATCGTCCGCATGCCCGGCCTGGGCGGACGAGTGTTGCGCCGGCTTGGCGCGCGCCTGCTGGCACTGCCGGGCCGGGACATCGTGCCGGCGCTGGCAGATGGCCGGCTCGATGGCGCTGAGTGGATCGGTCCGACCAACGATTTGGCCATGGGGTTCCATCGGGTCGCCAAATTCTATTATGCGCCCGGATTCCACGAGCCGGGCTCGGCGCTGCAACTGCTGGTCGACCGCACCCGATACGAGGCCCTGCCGCCGGACCTACAAGCAATCGTGGCCGAAGCGGCGCGCGCGGCGAACAGTCGGATCTGCGCCGACTACGCCGCCAGCAACGGCCCGGCCCTGCGCACGCTGGTACAGCAGCACGGTGTCACCCTGCGCATCCTGCCGGCCGACCTGGTGGAGGCTTCGGTTGCCGCCACCGTCGCCGTCCTGCAGGATCTGCGCGATGTCGATGCCGTGTCGCGGCGGATCGTCGACAGTGTCTTCGCCTATCGGGCCGACGTGACACCGTGGACCCGTATCGGTGAGCAGCAATTCCTGATGAGCCGCGGATTATACCGCCTGTAGACTCCGGCGCGGCTGGCGCAATCACAACCCTGTCCCACCTGACATAGGAGGGTGGCCGCGCAGTGGCCGGTTCAAGCGGCCACGGTCTGAGCGATGCCCAGTCACCGGGCCGGCCTGTCCCTCCCATCCCCTTTCCCAGCGGAAGAGGGGTTTTCGTCCGTCTTCGGCATCTGTAATTCCAACGGCCCGAAACACTGACCGGTCCTCGGGCCGCCCTGTTTCGGAGCGCCGGCATCCTTGCCGGCTGGACCGTCGGCTTGCAGCCGGCCCGGACCACGCCCAGCGGCCGGCCGCCAAGATGGCGGCGGTCCAGCCGGCAGGGATGCGGCGGCCGCTCCTGTTCCTGTACGTCACCGTGGCGACGGTCGCCAATGTGCGCGGCTTGGTCGACCACGTGGCCAACACTCTTCAGCGAATCGACGGCTGGCAACGCGGGAGACCTGACCAGCCTGGGGCTGGTGCCAGTTCCGCCGCAGACTCTGGCGGTCAGGTGCGACCATCTCCACGCCCTCGTCTCCGGCATGGATGTGTCGGGCGCAACCCAGGTTGGCGCCACGCTCAATTGAATTGCAACGCTCCGTCGACCGCCCCATCGTGGCGCGTCATGGTGACGCAGGTGCTGTGGGCACGGCGCGTGGAAGGCGGTGGAGAATGGTCGATAAACCGGCAATCTGGGTGATCGCGGCCGGCGCGCTGATCGTCACCTTGGCCATGGGCGTCCGCCAGACCTTCGGCATTTTCCTGCAGCCGGTGAGCATGGACCTGGAGGTCGGCCGGCAGGTGTTCGGCTTCGCCATCGCGTTCCAGAATCTGCTGTTCGGCCTGGCGCAACCCTTCGTTGGCGCCCTGGCAGACCGGTACGGCGCGCGCCGGGTCTGCCTGATCGGCGGCATCGTCTATGCGGCCGGACTGGCGCTGACGTCGTTCAGCCAGACGCCGCTGGACCTGGTGGTCACCCTGGGCACCGTGGTGGGCCTGGCGCTCAGCGCCACCACCTATGCGGTGGTTCTGGGAGCTGTTGGCCGGGTGGTGCGGCCGGAACATCGCAGCACGGCCTTCGGCCTGACCACGGCGGCCGGCTCCTTCGGCATGTTTGCCGTTCTGCCGGGCGCACAACTGCTGCTGACGGAGTTCGGCTGGGCCGATGCCTTCCTGGTCATGGCGGTGCTGGTGTCGGTGGTTTCGGTGCTGGCGCTCGGCCTGACCAGCAAGCCGGTACCGGCCAGCGATGCGGCGCCCGGCGCGGCACCGGAGCAGACCCTCAGAGCGGCCCTGGCCGAAGCTGGCCAACATTCCGGCTACTGGCTGCTCACCATCGGCTTCTTCGTGTGCGGGTTCCATGTCGCCTTCATCGCCACCCATTTGCCGGCATTTCTCAACGACCAATCGGTCGACCCCATGACCAGCGCCATGGCGCTGGCGCTGATCGGCTTCTTCAACATCATCGGATCCTATGCCTTCGGCGTATTCGGCGACCTGTGGCGCAAGAAACATGTGCTCGCGGTGCTGTATCTGACCCGGTCCGCGGTCATCCTGGCGTTCTTGCTGGTGCCCGTGAGCGGCACCTCGGCGCTCTTATTCAGCGCCGCCATCGGTTTCCTGTGGCTCGGCACGGTTCCCCTGACCAGCGGCTTGGTGGCGCAGATCTTCGGCACGCGCTACCTATCGACGCTGTACGGAATCGTCTTCCTCAGCCACCAGGTCGGCAGCTTCTTGGGCGCCTGGTGGGGCGGCACCACCTATGACCTGACGGGCTCCTACGACGCCATCTGGATCGCTTCGGTGGTGCTGGGCGTGGTGGCGACCGTGCTGCACTGGCCGATCACCGACCGCCCGGTGGCGCGCCTAGAATCGGCCACGGCCTGACGGCAGAACGGAGGTGCGCATGGGCGACTCACCCCAGTCCCACCCACGGCCGCACGACCCAGCGCTCTGGGGCGCGGCGGTGGTCCTGACCCTCCTTCTGGGGGCCGGTGCCGTCCTCGCAACCTGGCCCGCCTGGGGCCTGGCGGTCTGGATGCAGTCCGCCGGCCGCTTCTGCTGGTGACGCGCCCGACTGGCAGCCGATGTAGGAGACATGGTGGCATCCATGGAGTCGTGGTCGCGCCGGCCTAGGCATTTTCCGTATGGGGCGCCGTAACACCCGACACGGCGGATACATCTCAGGGCGAGACCGGGCATGGGGCTCGGTCGGCCGTCCCGGCCGGTTGAGAGGACATCCACCGCATGCCGCTCACCTTTACCATGTTCTACGGCTCGGTCCGCAGCGACCGGCAAGGCATCAAGGCTGCCCGTTTCGTCAAGCGCCAACTTGAAAACCGTGGCCATCAGGTCACATTGGTCGATGCCCTGGACGAACCGTTCCCACTGCTCGACCGCATGTACAAGGAGTATCCCAAACACGGAGCACCGGCCTTCATGGAGCGCATCGCCGAGTTGATCCGTACCAGCGACGGTCATGTTATCGTCAGCGGAGAATACAATCACGGCATTCCGCCGGCCCTGAAGAACATGCTCGACCATTATCTGGAGGAATGGGGCTACCGGCCTTCGGGCATCGTCTGTTACTCCGCCGGCCTGTTCGGCGGTGTTCGTGCCGCCATGCAGTTGCGCATGACGTTGGCCGAGCTGGGCACGCCGTCGATCCCGACGGTGTACCCGGTGCCGCGGGTGCAGACCGCCTTCACCGACGACGGCACGCCGACGGACGACGGCGCGTATCGGTTCGTCCGCGGCTTCCTGGACGAGTTGGAGTGGTACGCCGAGGCGCTGAAGGCGCAGCGTGCCAAGGGCATGCCCGGCGGCAGCCACTGACTCCACCGCCCCAATCCCAAACATCGCGGCATGCGCACGGCGCCTCCCGCAGCGTCGCCGGTCTTGTCCAACCGCAACACCACCCACGATGATCCACCAAGCTCGGAGAAATAGAGATATGCTGAAAGGCAAATCCGTCATCGTCACCGGTTCGACCAGCGGGATCGGGCTGGGCGTGGCCCGACGTTTTGCCGCCGCCGGCGCCAACGTCATGCTCAATGGCCTCGGCGACGCTGCCGAGATCGAGGCGATCCGCCAGGACATCGAGGTCAAGCACGGCGTCAAGGTCGGCTACGACGGCGCCGACATCGCCAAGGCCGACCAGATTCACGGCCTCGTCCAAGCCGCCACCGACCTGTTCGGCCAGGTCGACATCCTGATCAACAACGCCGGTATCCAGCACACGGCGTCCATCGTCGAGTTCCCGGTTGCCAAATGGGATCTGATCCTGGCCATCAACCTGTCCGGCGTGTTCCATGGCATGCAGGCCGTGCTGCCGCAGATGCTGGCGCGCGATTGGGGCCGCATCATCAACATTGCCTCGGTGCACGGCCTGGTCGCGTCCAAGAACAAAGCGGCCTATGTGGCGGCCAAGCACGGCGTGGTTGGCTTGACCAAGGTGGCGGCCCTGGAGACCGCTAAGACCGGCGTGACCTGCAACGCCATTTGCCCCGGCTGGGTACTCACCCCGCTGGTGGAGAAGCAAATTCAGGATCGTGCCAAAGAGACTGGCGTGAGCTTCGAAGACGCCAGCCGCCGGGTGCTGGAGGAGAAGCAGCCGTCCAAACAGTTCGTCACGCCGGAGCAGCTCGGCGATCTCGCCGTGTTTCTGGCCTCCGACAGTGCCGCCCAGCTCACCGGCCAGGCCATCGGCATGGACGGCGGCTGGCTGGCGCAGTAACCCCGGCGGGCCAATCCCCTATGCCAGTTCGCTAACAAGAAACGAACGGTGCCGTTGGGCACAAACGGGTCCATGCGGGGAGGCCTTTGTGGGAGCGCCGACGCCTCGTCGGCCTCGTGTGCACGCC
>JANQJV010000125.1 GCA_028281465.1 Azospirillaceae bacterium
GGGATGAAACAGTCCAGTTTTCCGAGCGCATATATAGCAGCGAAGTTTGCTTTTGCTACTATATTTGGACACGCCAAGCTTAGTTTCTTGTTAGAGTCCAGCGCTTTTCTGGCTGCACGAGGCGCGCTGAAGCACGCCCTACGAGAATAGACCCATGAGTCAATCCGATCGTTTGTTGGTCTCAGTCGCCGGTTTGGGTCAGCAGCCAGTCGATCGCGGCGATGATGCGATCACCATTGTTTCGGAGCGACGTGACCAGCTCGCCCAATTCCCTTAGGTCAACACTGACGATATCCAGGGGTGAAAGCACCACCTCCTGACCTTCAACGACGAAAGTCGGGTTGAGCTTGGGATCGAACCAACCGGGCAAAGCCGCACGCAGGGCCAAAGGAATGACGACACGACGATCGCCCGCCGAAAACAGGCCGGATTGAACGACGACAACGAACGGAAACTGTCTGCGGGTCCTTTTGCCGGCGTTTCGGTGCACATCGAATTGGGCCATCGGACCTCAGAAGGAGCCAAACTCATCCGCAAACGAACCATGTTCGGCATGGAACCTGTTCCAGGTGAGACAGGTTTCTCTGGCGTGCCGAATCTCTTCCGGCGTCGGCGTCTGTCCCACGGCTCGGGCAATGCCATCCTGTGCCGCCTGCACCAGGTCCACATCTTTTTCCTCGGCTTCTGCGGCCAGTAGCGGTGGCACGATCAGCGTGACGGAGTGGCCATCAGGCATTGCGGCCTCCTCGTTTTCGGGTACCTTGTGGCACCGATGGTCGCACCCTGTGCCGAGAAGCGCAAGCAAGCCCCATGACCGCCGCCGATCCCTTCGAGACCAACAAGCGCAACTGGAACGAGCGGGTGGGCATCCATGTGCGCAGCCGGACCGGCATCTACCGCACCGAGGATTTCCGCACCGGACAGACGGTGCTGGGGCCGATCGAAGCGGCGGAGGTGGGAGACGTGCGCGGCAAGCGCCTGCTGCACCTGCAATGCCATTTCGGCTTGGACACGCTGAGCCTGGCGCGGCTCGGGGCCGATGTGACCGGTCTGGATTTTTCCGAGACCGCAATCGCGGCGGCGCGGTCCTTGTCGACCGAGACCGGTGTGCCAGGCCACTTCGTGCTCGGCAACGTCTATGATGCGCCAACCCTTGTCGACGGGCTGTTCGATATCGTCTACGTGACCTGGGGGGCGATCTGCTGGCTGCCCGATATCCGGCGCTGGGGCCGGATCGTGGCGGATTTCCTGGCCCCTGGCGGTTATCTCTATCTTCTCGAGACTCACCCGTCGGCATCGGTTCTGGAACAGATCGACGGTCGTCTGGTCGCCCACTACGACTGGCGCACGCCACTGGAGCAGCCGCTGGTGTTCGACGACGACACGACCTACACGGAAGACAGCGATTTACTCAAGAACTCGCGGACCTGTTCCTGGAACCATTCCCTATCCGACATCGTCGGCGGTTTGCTGGACCAGGGCTTGCGTTTGGCGTTTCTGCGTGAACACGAAACCCTCCCCTATCGTCACGTCGACATGATGGTGGAAGCCGGTTCCGGCATGTTCCGCCTGCCGGACGGCCAGCCACGCTTGCCGCTGGCGTTCTCGTTGAAGATGGTTCGGCCGGATCACGCTTGAGCCGACCGTCGAGGTCACCGGTTATACCAACGGGCCGAAACAATGACCGGTCCTCGGGCCGCCCTGTTTCGGAGCGCCGGCATCCTTGCCGGCTGGACCGCCGGCTTCCAGCCGGCCCGGACCACGCCCAGCG
>JANQJV010000140.1 GCA_028281465.1 Azospirillaceae bacterium
GCCACGGCGAACGCCAGCAAATCTGCCTGGCCCATTATGCCGACCTTGGTGCAGAACTCGGCCCAGGTCGCGGTGCTCGCGGCCGCGGGGTCGGCATAACCCGGGTTCGCGGTCGATAGGCAGACGGTCTAATTTCGGGCGTTGTTTCAGCGATTTACGAAGGGCGGATTCTGAGTGTGTGCCTATGCGATTTCGCCGTCGGACGTCGCTTTCCCGACCGAGATAATCTGCTTAGGTATTGAAACACCGATCTTTTTCAGGATTTTGGCCAGTTCGGCGGCGATTTTGGTCCGCTGAACAATAGTCTGTTTCTCGGTGGTGTAGCGGACGGCCTTGAGAGCTGCCAGGCTGTGGGCGATTTGGTGCCACGGTTGATCGCAGCGGAGTTCGGCGGCCCTCTGGAGTTGGAGTGCGAGGACGCAGAGCTTGACGTGGGCTTCGATCCGGCGTGGCGACCAGTGGAACATCGGTCGAACTTGGAGGCCACGCTGCTTCATCTTGCGGAAACAGGCCTCGATGATCCAAGCGCCCTTGTCGCCAAGAGCAGCATCCTCCGGGGTCAAGGTGTCGTCGTTGGTGATCACCACGAACTTGCCGTCGTAGGCGGCAACCTCCTTGACCTTGGCTTGGTCAAGAGAGGGCCGCCCCTTATCATCGGTGCTGAGGTACCGAGCGAAGCGGTGTGAAGCCAGGCGTGCGCAGGCAGCCTTGGGATGATCCTCCCTGCGCTCAGCCAGTGCCGCCAGTTCGCCCTTGAGGACGTCCAGGACTTGATCGCGATGGTGTCGCTGTCGCTGCGCTTCCAGAGGGTTGCGGCACAAGATATACCGTCGCTGGCGGGTTCCGTCGCCGACGATCACTTCCTTGACCTGCAGGTTGTCCGCAACTTGGCGGTATCGGCCCGGTCGGGTCAGGACCTCTTCTTCGATCTCCTTGACCTTACGCATCGGTACTGCCAGCAGATAGTGGCCCATACCCTTGGCAAGCGTAGCCATGTTGTGCGCGGAGTACATCCCGGCATCACCGACGAAAAGGCAGCGCCCAAGCCGCCAGGCCCGCAGATCCTTCTTCACTCTTTCGACGGTGGAGACATCCGCTGTATCGCCGGGCAGAACCCAGGATCGAACAGGCATGCCGTCGCGGGTCACAGCCAAAGCGACAACCACCTGTGGATCGGTGTTTCGGCCTTCCTTGCTGTGGCCGCGTCGGCGCAGGGCCGGGTACTCTCGACCGGCCCAGACACCACCCGCTTCATCCGGCTGTTCGGCTTCGAAGTAGGCCGTGGTGGTGTCGTAGAAGATCAAGTCCACATCCAGATTGAACAGGTCGGCGGTCTTGGCGAACACGCTCTCTTCGATCTCCGGCGCCCAAACCGCCAAGACATCAAGGGCTCGATAGAGTTGGTCGGTGTTGAGGTCTTGGGCCTTGGGGAGCCAAGCCACATCAGGAAGCCAGCGCTCTGCACAGCCGCGTTTGGAGCATGGATCGTCCAGACGATTGGCAGCCATGGCGAACAGAGCCATCTCGTGCGGCGCCGACAGGCCGGCCTTGGCCAAGCAGTCCCGTATGGCCGGCCCAATCCCGATCTCTTCCCAGAGCGATCGCGCTGCCAGAACCACGCCAAGGTCATAGACGCGTTCAATCTCCAGCTCAGGCAACCGTGCCTGACCGGAGGTTGCCGCGTCCTCCTGCTCCAGAACCCGGTTGATGCTTCGAACAAGCCGCTCCAGCGCAACGTGATCGAGCTGGTCAGCCCGGCCGAAGCTGTGCATCACCTTGGCATCGGCTCGCTTCGCTGACGCGTTCCAGACATTCTCGGCAAGCGCGTAGTAGACGACTGTGGACCCGTCCCGGTTGCGTCGTGTGGTTTTGCGTAAATACATGCCCAGAGATTGGCTTCAGAAACCGCCTGAGTCAAGCCTTCAGAGGAATAGACGTGTGCCTATGATTTCGGGCGCGCAGAGCGAAGGCTATCAGCGACCCTATTAAAAATCAGATACTTACAGTGTGCTCATTGGTTAATGAATGCCTATCGACCGCGAACCCGGGCACCGCCGCTACCGGCGACTTTGCCCTGCTGCCGTTCATCAGCTGCGATCTCGGTGCGGAACAGCCGCTGGAGGCCAACGACGTCCTCGGGTTGGGGCGGGAACCGGCC
>JANQJV010000127.1 GCA_028281465.1 Azospirillaceae bacterium
ATCTTCATGCCGACAACCGTGCTATAAATAGGGCACGCCGTCGAAAAGCCACCGTTTCGGTCATGGTGGGTCGGTCGAAAGGCCGGTGTGGGACTAGATGGAACCTCCCTATATGGGATGGATCAGCGAGTGATGGGTGTGACGCGACGGGATACTGAACAGTCACAGACCAGTCACGTTACTCCGGTAGGCACATCGCCAGCACAACGGTGATGTTGTCGTGGCCACCTTGTTCATTGGCAAGCTTAATCAGTGTCTCGCAGCTTTCTTGGAGAGTGCTGCCTTGTCCATTGCGCAGAACATTAACGATCATCTCATCACTTACCATGGAGGTAAGGCCGTCCGAGCAAAGCAGGAAAATATCGTTGGCGACCATAGCCTGCAGGCTGACCTCTGGTTCGACGTCCTTCATGGTACCGAGAGCGCGGATAATGATGTTGCGCTGTGGCGGATTACCGTGCCCGCCGCTGTCAAGCCAGGCCTGATACAGGCTGTGATCACGGGTCAACTGTTGCAATTCGCCAAAACGGAAACGGTAGATACGACTGTCCCCGGCGTGGAAGACGATTAATTTATCGGTGCTTTCGATCTTCCAGACACCGACCACGGTCGTGCCCATGCCCCTCCCTTCCGGGTAACCGCGCTCTAGATTAAGGGCAATGAGCTTGCGGTTGGCGCGGTGCACAGCCGCACGAATCGTCGAGATGGAACGCCCGACCACCGTATCCGCTTCGGACCGATTGGTGACCGTCCGCTCGGTGTCCGTCAGGGTCTCGTCAAGATCGTCCTGGTCTTCCTCGGTTCCGCCGCCATCCTCGCCGGGCTCGTACTCATAAATGAAATCAATGATGTCCTCAGAGGCCGTCTGACTGGCCACATCGCCTCCCGCGTGCCCGCCCATACCGTCGCACACCAGTGCCAGCCCAAGCTCCTGATGCAGGCGGAAGCTGTCCTCGTTCCGAGATCGTGCCCGCCCGACATCGGTGGCACCGGCGAACTCGATCTTGAAGGGGACTACGTCGATCATTGGAAACATCATCCTAAAAAGTTGAGGTTCGCTCCGGGAATGGGGGCACCCGATGGCGGACAGTGCGCGCGGTTGCGCAGGACAGCTCAAATCCCGGACGACAGACCTGCATATGCGCGGATAATGACGCAAGCGTTTCCAAAGAACCAGAGCGCAGTATCACCCATCCGTCGTTTCGGCAGCCAACGGGGCTGGGCTGCAGGGATGTTGCATTTGCATGAACCCCAGCTCCAGACTCGTGTGTCCAGTTTCGGTAGACAGAGTCTCACGATGCTTGCCATCACCAAGCTGGATACTCGGACCCGGGCGGGCTCCGAACCGCGGCCCAAGGGCCAGGAGACAAGGCCTTGCCAGCCTCTCGCGAACCGTCGGTACTATTCACTGATTTTGGCACGCCGCTTGCGATGAATTTGGTGTCCGGGATCAACCGCGGACCTCAGTGAACCTCCAAGCGGATAGGAGAAGCATTATGGCAACCAACACGAACACCTCGGTCGAGCAGAGTGGCAAGGAAGGCGGCGACGCCTTTGGTGGTGCTGGTTCCTTCTCCGGCGCCGGGGCCGGCAGTGGCGGCGGCCTGGGCGTTGGCATTGGCGACGGCACCGTCGCGGGCGGCGCGGGCTTCGGTGTTGGCGTCGGTGGCAGTGCGGGTTCGGCGGCTGGCGCAGTCGGCGCGGCCGGCGGCGGCGTCAGCGACAACACCTCCATCGGCTCCATCACCGTCAACTCCTAAGCCCCATCCCCTGTCATCTCTTACAATAACGGATCAAAGCCATGGCCACCAACACGGGTACTTCGATTGAACAGAGCGGCAAGTCGGGCGGAGAGGCTGTCGGTTTCGCCGGCTCCGGTTCGGTTGCCGCGGCCGGCACCGGCGTGGGCATCGGTGAGGGCGTGGGCGCTGGCTTCATTGCCGGTGGCGCCGGCTTGGGCGCGGGCGTGGGCGGCGACGCGGCTTCGGGCGCGGGGGCTGTCGGCGCGGCCGCTGGCGGAGTGAGCGACAACACGTCGATCGACTCCATCACTGTCAATTCCTAATTCAGGTGGATGGTGGAGGGGCCTTGCTCCTCTGCCCATGTCGGAGGTTTACAATGGGAACCAATACCAACACATCGGTTGAACAAAGCGGCAAAGAAGGCGGCGACGCCTACGGCGTTGCCGGTGCCGGGTCGGTTGCCGGGGCTGGCAGTGGCGTTGGCGGTGGTTTCGGTGCCGGCGTCGGCGTTGGCGTCGGCGGGGCCGGTGGTGGCCTGGGTGTCGGCGGCGATGCCGCATCGGGCGCCGGTGCGATTGGCGCAGCCGGCGGTGGTGTGAGCGACAACACCTCCATCGGCTCGATCACCGTCAACTCGTAAGGGCGATCGTTGCAGCGGGGCTGCGGCTCCAACCGGTTGCAGCCCCGTTTGTTTTCGATCCCATTGGCTTCAGTTATCGTTGTATACTTGCCTGATCGGCACCCGTTGCGTGTCACCATCAAAGGTCAATCCCATGGCAAGCGAACCGAACACCGGCACAGCACCCGAACAGGGTGGCAAAGCTGGCGGCGGCGTGAGCGACACTACCTGCATTGGCTCGTTCACGGTCAACTCGTAATCCGAGTATCGCCGTCGACAATGAGCTGTCTCAATGGCTTATGATACAGTGACTGGTCCGTCGACGGACCAGAGCGCCAAGTCCGGGGGAGAAGCGTTCGGGTTTGGCCATTCTGCGTCGAACGCGGGTGTCGGGTTCGGCATGGGGTCCGGGGTCGGTTCCAGCGGGTTTGCGGAAGGATCCGGACTCGGCACGGGGGGCGATGCCCTATCGGGTTCAGGCGTGGCTGGGGCGTTCGGCGGAGGGTTGGACGACAACACCTCTATCGGCGCCATCGACATCAGCGCCTGACTTCCTATGGTCTGCTGCCCCATGGTTCGGCGCGGTGTTGGTCACGATCGGCGCCGGGGCCGGCGTCGCGGGTCCGGTACCGGACCCTTCGTCCCCAAACTCGCAGACCCAGGGTCGTAAGATGACCGAGCGCGTCGCACTCTTCGCGGAACGGGGCAGCCGCCAGGTTGCCGAAATTGCCGAAGCTGTCCGGGACGCGGGCGGCGAGCCCCTGACCTTGGACCTGCGGCTCGGGGGCAAACCCGACGTCTCGGACCAACCGACCGTGTGCTTGGCCGACGGCATGGTGCTTTGGGACGGAATTGATTTCGGCACCGTGGACGCTGTGCACATTCGCTGCACCACACCCCGAACGCTGCCGACGGTACCACCGGTTCTCAATCCGACGACCTATGCCGAGTACCGCGCCGGCTACCTGGTGGAGCAAGCGTACCAGGCGGCCACCTATGCGTTTTTTGAGCAACTCTCAGCCCTTGGCACACTGGTGGTCAATCCGCTGACGAGCGCCTACATCGACCACAACAGCAAAGGGCAGTTCTATCTGAAGTTGCGTGCCAACGGGTTCCGCGCGCCACGCAGCCTGAGCACCAATTGCCCCGACACCGCGCTGGCTTTCCTGGATGAGGTCGGCGAGCTTGTGATGAAACCGGCCATCGGCATCGGATCGACCCGCGCCGTCACCCAGGCCGATCGCGAACGCATCGGCGAGGTCGCGCTGTGTCCGGTGTTGTTCCAGGAGCGCATCCACGGCCCGACCATTCGCATCCATGTGGTCGGCGATACCATGGTGCTGGCGCTCCAAGTGCATTCAGAAGGGCTGGATTCGCGCACCGGCACGCAAAGCTTCGACGTGATTGCTCTCGATCCGGACGAAAGCGCTGCCATTGTGCGCGCCAACCGGTTCATGGGACTGCATTATGCCGCCTGGGACGCGATTTTGGATGCGCACGGCCGACTGCATTACCTCGACTGTAACCCGGGACCGTATCTGGGCTGGTTACCACCGGAGAACCGGCGCTTCGTGTTCGATCAGCTAGCGGCGTATCTTCTGACTTATGCACGAGACGGTTCGGTGGCGGCGGCGGCCGCGGTGTGTGCCTTCGATGGACGCGACTGACGATGGGGACGCCGGCACCCCCAGTGTCGCGACGGCCTAAGGATCGTTGCCGACATGGACCGGCAACCCGTCCGCCGCAGCGGACGACGCGGAAACTGAGCCGAGCTGGCCGGCTTCGTCGAGCGTGAGGGTGTCAAGGCAAGGCAGGGGCGGACACCGCAGGGCGACCGTCGCCCAGGACCAACCGACACCAAAGCCGGACAGGAGCACTGCCCCGCCCCAACGATCCAGACGGCCAGCCAGACCAGTGGTCATGGCGAGCGGAATTGACGCCGAGCTGGTGTTGCCATAGTCGGCGAGCGACACGACCATTTGCGCTGGTACCGCCTGCAGTTTCTGTCCGAGATGGCGGATCATCTGCTCGTTGGCTTGATGCAGCACGATATGATCGACATCGCGCACCGACCATCCCAGGCGTGCAAGCGTGCGACGGATGCTATCCGGCACCTCGCGCAATGTGAAGGCGAAAACCTGGGTACCATCCATAAACAGCTCCGGTGGCTCACCGGGTACCCGCATGGCGCCGCCATGAACCATCAGGTAGGGGGCTCCGGACCCGTCGCTGCCCAGGTCGAAGGCCCATGGCTCCAAGATCTGTTCATCTCGTTGCAGGGCCGTCGCCGCCGCGGCATCGCCAAACAAAGGAGCCACCGTACGGTCTCCCCTGGCACACAGCCGCGCCGTGGTATCGCCGCACAGCAACAGGGCGCGTCGGCCGGGCGTCAGCGATCGGAGCAGGGCGGCTGCCGTCCAAAGCCCATAGACGTAACCGGAGCAACCGAGTCCCTGGTCGAAGACCGCACAGTGCTTCCCAAGACCGAGCCGCTGGTGCACCAGGCACGCGGTTGCCGGCAGCAGGTGGTCATGGGTCTGCGACACGAACACCAGGAGGTCGATGCTGTCGGCGTTCCAGCCCAGGCGCTCAAGCAGATGGCGGGCCGCGGCTTCAGCCAGGTCCGAGGTGCATTGTGTCGGGGCGGTGACATGGCGACGGGTGATGCCGGTAGCCTTGACAATGCGCTCGATTGCCGCAGCGCCGAACCGCGCGACAAGCGCCTCTGAGTCTTCCTTCGCGGCCGGCAGACAGGTGCAGACGCCCGCCAAGCGAACGCCGTCAAGGAGGCTTGCTACCATGGGGCCCCCCGACGATCGGAAATCGCCATCCGCGTGTCACGAAGCGGCGGCGTGCTCGCGCCGAGTTGGGTCGAATCACCGACAAGCCGACCAGGATGGTCGGCGGCCCTGTGGGCCCGGGCAGCGGCCAGATCACGATGCCCAAATCCGCCAGGGTCCAGCCCATCGTCACCGCCAACAGTCCGCGCGCGCCCACCTCCCTGGTTCGGACGGTCACGGCCACGGGTCACATCAGTCGGTGCCGCGCGCGACGTCACCAGCCGATCTCCGGGTTGGGGTTGAACCGGGCCACACACAGTCGGCATGCTCCACCCCATCGGTCCCCGAAATCCCATGAGGCGCACAGCCATGTCCCCGTCGCGACCCTTCGTCATCCTCGTCTGCCTACTCCTCGCCTGCGGTATCATAGCCACGCCCCTCTCTGCCGGAGCCCAGGCACCCATCCAACCACATGATGGAACGGTCGCAGGACGGCTCGGCCTCACCGAGCAGGAGATTCGAGATCTTAGGCGCGCCAGGACCGATTTGGCGGTGTTCTACTATGGCAGCCGTTATGCGGTCTACGTGGTGCTCGGTGTCGTCGTCGGCGGCTACACGTTTGCCCTCCTCAGTTTCGGCCGTACCGGTTCCACGGTCTTCGGCGCGACCCTTGGGTCAATGGTTGGCATCTGGTGGTTCCTGGACGAGTTCGCCGGCGATTTCCTTGAACGCCAAGGCTGATTGTCGGCCGTCACACCTGCCGCTTCGTGCAGCCAGACATCCGATACCGTCGAAGCGGCCGCGCGCAGGGCTGCCGCGGGCCTGCGCGGCAGACGGACCCGACATGGTCAGCAGGTGAGGCCACCATCGACCACCAGGGTCTGGCCGGTGATGAACCCAGCTTGCGGACTGAGCAGAAAGCGCACAAGAGCAACGACGTCCTCGGTGGTTCCGAGCCGACCGAGCGGTGTCCGACGGACGATCTGTGCACGCTGCTCGGACGACAGTCCGGTGGATAGCTCCGTGGTCAGGTAACCGGGTGCCACCGAATTCACCGTTATGCGCCGGCGACCGACTTCCCGTGCCAAGGCGCGGGTCATGCCGTCCAACCCCGCCTTGGTCGCCGCATACACGGCAAGACCGGTGTAACCGCGCAGACCAACGATGGAGGAGATGTTGACGATCCGGCCATCACCACCAACCACCAGCTTTTCCCGCAGGAAGGTCCGAGCCATTTGCAAGGCTCCGGTCAAGTTTGCCGAGATCAGCGAGTCGATCTCGACCTCCGGGAACGTGGCCAACACACCATCACGCGCCACGCCGGCATTGTTGAGCAACGCGTAGAGTGGTGGACGGTCGATATCGGCTGCTGCCGCGGACATCGCCTCGGACATGAAATCAGACACCGATGTCGCATCTCCCAACGCACAGGCTCGCCAGAACAATCGTGGCGCCAGATCGGGATCGGCGGACAGCCGTTCCAATTCGGACGACCAACTTCGGCTGCACGTGGAAACGCGGCACCCATCCGTCAACAGGGCCTTGACAATGGCCAAGCCCAAGCCACGGCTGCCGCCGGTGACAATCACATGGTTCACAGCGGTGTGGCCGGCACCGCGGCACGGTTCTTCTTACCGGCTGCGGTCAACAGAATTTGATCAACACAATCGACAATGCGTGGCCGTTCGGCCGGGCTCAGCCTCTCCTCTGCGGTCCGCCGCACGGCCAAACGGGTCGCATCCGGATCAGCACCGGGCGCGGGAACCACAGTAGCCGTCAGGATGTGTCCGGTGATTGGACTGGGCCGGGCGCTGACCGCCGCGTCGAAGACGCCTGGCACAGCGCGGATGACGCGTTCCACCTTCTCCGGGCGCACCTTGACCCCACCAATGTTGACGATGTCATCGGCGCGGCCAGTGAACACAACACGGTCACCGGCAAGCTCAACCAGATCGCCGGTGACAAGCCAGCCATCTTGGCTCACCGGCGGGCCGTCATTTCCCAGATACCCCAGCATCATGCGCGGGCTGCGAACCTCCAGAACCCCGGTGCGCACGCGCAGGCCGATGTCGTCGATCCCTTGTTCGAGCCACGAGGCCGGGAAACCAGCCCGTCGGTCGCGCACCATGAACAGGGCACCCGCCTCTGTTGAGGCGTACAGGTGCCCGATCCGAGCGTCGGGAAATTGTTCGCACAACTTGTCGAGCAGGGCCTGGTCGGCAGCCTCACCACCCAAGGTGACGACCGAAAGAGGGGGGGGTGTACGCATGGCAAGCAGGAAGGCGCGCCAGAAACTCGGGGTGGCACTGATGTGGGTAGCCCCGTGGCGAATGGCCGCATCTGCCAACCGGGGCACAGCAGCCCCAGGGTCGGCAATGAGCGTGGCTCCCCCGACCAGCGCGGTGAGGATGACCTGGAGGCCGCCGAAGGTTGAGGGATCGAAGGTCAACAGCCATCGCGCCTCGGTGTGTGGTTCGGCCGGGATGCGCGCCAGCAACCGGGCGAACTCGTGGCGTGCCAGTTTGGGGCCGCCTGTCGTGCCCGAACTGGCGACGATGACACAGAAGGACCCTGGCGTGTCGAACACGGGCCCCTGAAGCGTGAGCTGGCCGTCCGGTGCCACTGTAACGCCCAGATCGAGCGGCACCGTGGTGCCACGCCGCTGCAGGACGACTTCGCTGTTCATGGCGTCCGCCGCCATCAGACTCGCCACAAGGGTCGCCACGGAGTCACCGCCGACACCGAACCGGGTCGGCGCGGTGGATGCGGCGCGAATGCGATCGGCCAGCACGCAAAGCTCGGCACAACAATAGGCACGATTCCGTTCCATCAGGCGGAACTCTGGATGTACCCACGGGCCGGGGAGGGGCGTCATGGCACGTACAACGCAGCCAATTGACCAACCGTGCTGAATTGGCGGAAACCGTCGCGAAACGGGTCGTGCCCGGTCCGGCGTTCCAGCATCACCAGCAGCGTGGCCAGGTCCAAGGAATCAATCGGCAGTGAATCGCCAAGAAACTCGGTCTCGGCCTCGATGCGCGGCACCGGGAGCCCCTTGTCGGTGATTAGGGTGCTCAGCTCCTCGACGATCGCGTCGAAAATCGGCTGCTGCGCCAGTGTCATTCCGCTCCCCAATTCGACGATGATGCGACCGGTGCCGAGCGCCGATCCTGTACCGGGCATCGCGCACCGGTATGGTAACCATTGTCTTAATTCCAGTAGTGGCCACGATTGACATAACCGTCGAACCGCGGTGACGGCAGGGGAGCGACGGGTTGGCGCGGCCCGAACGGAGACCCCCAGAGATTGTACTGTGCGGCAAACACCAGACGCGGCCGGGTTCCAGGTAGCCCACCCTTGTGAACGCCCGACGTGTCGACCAGAAACGTCGTGCCGGGAGCCCCGCTAACGACCACCCGGCTATCCGCACCATACTGCTGAACGACCTCATCGTCATCAATGTACCGGCGCACCATCAACCGATTGGAACGGTGCGAGCCGCGCACGAAAACATGCGCCCCCGACTCCGCATCCACGTCGCTCAAGTAAACAAACAGCTTGAAGAAACGCGGTGTGTCCAGGTCACGGTGAAACCGCTGGAACCCCTTTGCGGTCGCCCGTTGATCGAAGTACCACCAGCACGCCAGATTATCCAAGGTCGGCTTGCAGCCGAGGATGCGTTCGGCCACCGCGAGCACCAACGGATGGTTGGCAATATCCATCAAATGCGGTGCCTGGAGAATGGTCTTGACGTCGTAATAGGCTTGATTGCTGTCCGGCGACGGTGCCTCTGGAAACCGGAACCAACCGAGACGGAGGCGGTACGGGTCATGGTACGGTTTGTCCAGGAAATAGGCCCGCACGTCTTCGGCTTGATCACGTGTCATCAGATCGAGCGGTGCCGTGATGCCCTGGTCCGACAACTGCGCCGCCACGGCTTGCACCTCGGCCGACTTCAGCGGACGCCGCGATGTCGGCCGCACGGCGGCCACCATACGGGCGAAAATCCAACGCATACGCCAACCACCGAGCATCAGGCGAGTGAAATCACGGGCCAGATACCGCCGGTCGCGGCGCGCGCGCGACACCATGCCGCTCACTTCGTGCGCGGCATTCTCGAACCAGGACTTTCGGCGAGCCTCCCACATACGTACGTCTCCGTGATGACCGGCACCGGGTGCGGTCGGCAGCCCTCAACGGAGCTGGACCACATGTCGGTTGATGCTTGCCCAATCGGGCCGGCGCTCCAGCAATGAGAGGCAGTCGCGCCAACCAAAAAAGGGATTTTCGGGCAAGAAATGGGCAAGAATGCGTGATACCAGATCGAAATCCGACTCTTCGTCGACACACAACCGGCAGCCTAGGGTACTCTTCTCCATGGTATAGCTTGAGATCGGAAACCGTCTGCCGTCGCCATAGATGAAACTAGTGACATGTTCCTTGTGCGTGGCAAGGCGGGCGCCTCGAAACGCCGCTATGAGGGCCGAAATCGACACGACCTCGATATCAAAACCACGCGGAAACTGGCTGACGTCGAGCGAGGTGTAGGCGTGCCCTCGGCCCTCGGACAAAAACTTGGCGATGACGGCATCGGCCAGCACCGGGTCGATCAGGGGGCAATCGGCCGTGACGCGAACCACAATATCCGCGTCGTAGACAGCGGCGCATCGGGCGAACCGGTCCAGAACATTTCTTTCCGCGCCTCGAAACACCCCGATGTCGAGTGTGCGGCAATAGTCGACGATCGGATCGTCGACCGGATTGAAGGTTGTCGCCAGAACCAGTTGATCGATCAGGCGAGCGCGGCGGATTCGGCTGAGATGATGATACAGCATGGGCTTACCGGCGATCAGACGCATCGGTTTGCCGGGTAATCGGCGCGAATTCATGCGCGCCTGTGATATGCAGACGATGCGGGGAGGACGTCGGTCGATCATGCCGGCATTGAGCGCATCGCCCGGAGACTGCTGATGACAGGATGGGTCGCAACGCATGGCGGAATGGTCTATAGCATGGCGGGACAATGGGGTGCATCCGGCATCGGCTTTGGAACGGAAACCATAATGTCTTGTTAATGCCGGGTCTGGTGGATGGGCAACACGCCGCTCCGAGGTCGGACCACGCCGATTCCAGATGAGTCCCGAACCGCCACACACGCGTTCCGGTGGGTAAAAATGGCGAACCGATTCTGGCTCTTGTTTGGCGTCCTCTGTCTGTTGGTGGCCGGGTTGTTCAGCCACGTCGCGGCGCAAGATCGCTTGGCGACAGATAGCTCTCCACGTGACTTGCAGAACTCGGTGCAACCCAAGGGGCCACAGCAGTTCAGAAACCATGATTGTCCCAGTTCGGCGTCCAGCGGTCCCCTGCGGTTTGCCGTCATAAGCCTGTGCAACCGTCGGGTCGCCGATGCTGTCCATAGCCTCGCCTTTGGCTTGCGCGTCAACGATCGCGGCCTCGCCGTGGTCGACGTCATCGATTACATCACGGCCGCCGACGCCGACGCGGTGCCCGACGTGTTCATCACTGATCCCATGGTCGGCAGCTACGGTTGTGAAGTCGTGCCGCATGGACCGGATGATGGGGTTGTCAGTGCGCGTCCAACCACAAGCGAGCGCACGGTCATCGGCCGCCGCCAGGTAACTCTTGCCGACCTGTTCCGGTCGATCTGTCAGCCGCCTCCGGTGCCCGGCCTGCGTGGTCCGACGGAGTCGGAACGGGAGCAGCGGATTGCGACCAGTGTCCTAAACATGTTCGAAGGTATCGCCACTGAGCTGGCCCGATTAACCGATGAAGACGAACGATTGGCCGCCATCTTCGACCGACCTCGGGTGACACCACAGGTGCCCAACCCAAACCTGGGTCTGGTCGACGAACCCCGCCAGCTATCCGCCGCGGCTCTCGAACTCGCCGACGCCGCTCGTTTGTTTCTCATTCGGATCGGCGAGACCGGTCGTCTGACCGCACCCGTCCAGAGAGAAGCTAGAGACAGCGCAACGCCATTGGCGACAACCGAACCCTCAAACCCAACCGTATTGCAGCGTGCCCAGATGTTGCGGCGCAGACTGACCGCCGTGTCGACCGATACTCTAGGTTCCGGTCAGTGACTGTGGATCATGACACGGACCGGCGGCCAAAGATCTGAAAATGTCACCATGGATTCCGATCTCCCGACCGCAGGTCAGACCACAACCTCATAATACATTCGTTATTAAAACCGGTTAACGCTCTGAAACGCCCTCAGCCCAGGGGGCGGAGCCATGGTGTATGCTCGGGCCACCGGTCGCCAGTCGACCCATTGGCATCACCCAATGCCACCCTTGGCTGCCCCTCAATCGGACGGACCGCGGTCTAACGCGACGAAACCATGGTCTTCAGCCGGTCGATCAATCCACCGGTTCGACCACCGCCATGGCCCGGTACGGAGGGTGTGTCCGCCGCAACCGGATCCAACCCCTCCGCCGCCGCAACCGGCGTCGCCGGTCCACCCGTGGTCGCACCCGACGGTGCCGGCCGAGACGGTTGACGGGGCGTCGAGGTTCTGCCGCCCCAGCTCGAGCGGCGCGACGATTGGCTTGCTGCGTCGCGGGCCATCCGTGCGCCGGCCGGGTCGGTATACTGGTCGTTCCACTCCTGGACGTGCCGGGCTACCACCTCCTGAATGGCGAACAGTTGTTTGCGGGCAAACCCGGTCCAACCGACCGGCCGACGCCGGAACAGACTCTGCACCATGCCGGTGTTGCGCCGGAACGCTAAACGCAGGTTTAGGTCGAGCTGGCCGAGCCGCTCCGGCAAGGTGCGCTCCAGCCGATTGGCCACGCTACGTCGGAAACCGTAGTGACCGGCCAGCAGCACGGCAGCAAGGCCAGCGCCGACAGCCACTAAACGCACCGGAAGGTCCCACAAGGCCTCCGAGCGATCCGCCAACAGCCATTGCCAGACCTGCGTGACGGCATCCAAACCAGCCACCAAGGCCGCACCGGCCAAAGCAACCACCACCGCTGCCACCATGACCGAGTCGCGCACCAGTACCTGACGACGCCATCGCTGCCGCACCGACTCCAGCACCGGCACGATCTCACCCGATAGTTCACGGGTCAAGGCATCGAGCACGCCGACGATACGGTAGCCACGGCCGTATTCAATTTCGTCCATCCGCGCCAGAATCTCGGCTAGATCCTCGTCGCTCTTGGCCTCATAGCGTTGCCGCTTCACGTCGTCTTCGATCACCGGCGCTACGTCGCGGTTGTAAATGCCGTAGAATCGACCGCTGACCAAGCCGGCCTGAGCAATGGCGCGCTGCCAGGCGCCAACGATCTCCTCGGGGTTATCCTCGCGCGAGGCGGTGTCGAGTTGATTCAGGATGTACAGGAACTTGCGGGAATCTGGGCGCCGAACGGTCTTCGCCACCAGATGCTCCAGAGTATCTTGCATGGATCCGGGTTCGGGCCGCCGGGCGTCGAAGAACACCAACACCAGATCCGACAAGTCAATGATGTGGTCGACCATGCGCAGGGTCGACCGCCTCTGGTCGTCCGCATCGAACCCGGGCGAGTCGATGATGATCTTCCCACGGACGCGCGGGCTTGCCGACGTCTTGAGCTGCAGATAGGCGTCGATGCGCTTGCCTTCGCCCACGGCGACTTTTTCGATCTCGTCGCTCATGCGAAAAAACGGGAAGCGCGGATCGGCGTTCAGCGCTGTGCCAGGCAGCGAGTCATAGCGCCGATCCGGTCCGAAACAGATCACGGTGAACCGGTCGTCGACCGCTTGGTTACCCGTGTTCTGCAGCTCTGTTCCAAGATAGCTGTTAATGAAGCTGGATTTACCCGACGAGAACAACCCGAGAATGCTGATCAACGGCCACCAAGGGATGCGCATGGCCAGGGATTCCGACGGCGCCAACAACCCCATGCGGTAAAGCAAGCGGTCGAAGGCGCGGAAGGTGGGCAGCACCCGCAACAGATGCGGATGCTCCGCGCGCAGATGCGCCTCTAAAAGATCCAGCCGGCGTTCCAGGGCTTTGGTTTGCGTCAACATGGGGGGCAACCACCTTGAGGAGGGCAAACGCGACCACGCGACCGTGCGCAGGCACAGGTACGGCCATTGAACCGGCGTGCACGCCGAACCGGTGGCTTAGCGTTCCCGGGAGTCGGAGACCAGCGCAACCATTTTTTGGTTGAGCAGTGTACGTAGCTGGTCGGCCGCAATTCGGTCTCGCGCCTGGACCAGCCACGGCTCGGCCTGAGCGGCCGCCGGACCGCTAAGGTTCTCGAGCTGGTTGACAGCGGCTTCGAAGTATCCGGCTGCCAGAGATCGTTGGGCCCGCGCCACGATGGCCCGCGGGCTGTCGCCGCTCGGGATCCCAGTCAATCGGTAAAGGGGCGGCGCGAATGTCTCCAGGACATCGGCCAGTTGGTCCAGGAAACGGGCAACCGGCCGGCCGGATAGGTCTGAGGCATGGATCGAGGCGGCAATGGCAGGGAACATGTCGGACAGTTGCGCCTGGGTGAAAACGCCGTTCGCCGCCCGGCGCGACAGCCGATTCAACGCCCGACGCAGGGTGGGATCGCCGAAGCCGGAAATCTTGACCGCTGCCAGTTCACTCTGGAACGGAGACGACGTGGTCAGCGCGCTGCGGAGCTGCGCCGCCGACAACAGCATGGCCAGTGTCGGGGAGCCGACCGGCAAGGACAGAATCTTCTGATTCAGTTCCGGGATTGCCGCTTCAACGCCGTCTATGCGCGCCGCCATTTGCTGTTCGATCGACGCCATGCGCTGGTTGGTCTCCTCCAGCCACCTGTTGACGTCGTTGATGCGCACATCCAGAGCCCCGAAGGAATTGCTCACGGCCAACGCATCGCGCATGACTTTGCTCTGCAGCTCTCCCAGCCGCTGTTCAAAGGCCCGGTTGACCGATCCGGTGTCGTCTGTTGGGAGATACCAGAAATTCGAAACGATGGTCACGCCAGCCCCGACCATGGCCACCATGGCACTTGCCACGGCCAGCAATGCCCAACGATCGGTCGGGGTTGTCACACCCGATCGACTTAACGGACCTGGGTGTTCGGTGGTATCCGAAGGCGCCTCACCGACCGCCGGCCCGTCGCTGCCCCGTACGTCACCATCTCGGCCCAACAAGTACGCTTCACCCGGTATGGTCGGCGAGGGCTCCGGCCTGCCGGACACCGCCAGGTCCGAGCCACCGGTGGTATCCGGCTCAGTCGGCTCGGCATCACCAGCTTGACTCATCGGGACGCGGGGTGGTGGGATTTCGAATCGCGGGATCGAAACTGGCGGAATCTCCGCCGCGGTCTCGATTGGCGGAATCTCGCTCATCGTGTAATTCTGCGATGGCGCCGTGTCGTCGGTACGGATTGTGGACTCCGACGACCGGGCCGCTTCAGTCGACGCGGTCTCGGTCAGGGACTCGACACTCACTTGCAATGGCGCAGTCGCCTCCGGCATGGAACGTACGGGCAATGGCGTGAAATCGACAACCGGCACCGGCGTTTCCAAGGAGTCGGGGCCGGTTTCGATCCCGGTGTCCCCAGAAACCACCGCCGCCGCCTCCATCGGTCCTTCAGACCCGATACCAACTGCCGCCGGCGAAGCCGTCGACACGGCCTGGGCCTGATCTGCATCCGGGTCGACGACTGGTTCGACCATCGGCGCTGGCCGTCGGGACGGCACACTGGGGCGGCTCTCCCCCCCCGGAGATCGACGGTCTTCTGCTCGGCTGAGTGCCTCGAATTCATGCTCTTCGATGACAATGTTGAACCGTTCCGCCGTCGCCCGCACGTCATCGAGGCGTGTCGGCGGGATCGCACCGCGCTTCTTCCAGCCCTGTACGGTGGTCACCGGTACCGAAAGCTTACCGGCCATGGGCCGGATGCCGCCGAACCGTTCGATAATCTTCTCAGCCAGAGACACCGTGGCGTCGGCTGCCTCGCCGATACCGACGGACTCGGGACCCGACGAACCGTCGGACGGATGATCGGAATCGGACGCAGATGTCATGAACCAACCTTGCCGATCAAATGACTCTCGATATAACGCAATCCCAAACCCCCGGACAGACCCTGCCAGCGTCGATGACGTCGCCGGCCGGCGTGTGGGTAAATGCTGGGTTTACATGATGCCAGTACCAATCCGACGCGCGCTCCGGCTGCCAGCCGGTCTGCCGTTGGGTGAGACGCGAGCCAGAAAGCGGCCTCCAACCCCGTCTGCCTGCGCACTCTAACAAAGCGAAGCTCCGTACGGGGAGAGAAAAACGTACTGACTTGGGCTGGCCATGGGTGAACGCGCAGTCGTCGGGCACCTCGCTGCCGCGGCCTATCACGGCGACGACCGAAGAGCACGATCGCTTGGCGGGCAGGAGCGCGTCGGTACGGCCGGACGAGGACCACCGAAGCATACGCCGATCGCAAAGAAACGGATTTTTTCGGATTGGCCAGGGTCGGTGGACGGCAGGTCGGTTCTGGAAATCTCTCGCCCACTGTGACATTTAGTAGAAGACCGCGTCGGGAGACTTGGACCGTGGTGATTGCACAAACCCTATCGATGGCATTGTCCGGTGCGCAGGCCCAAACGACACGCCTCCAGGTGTCTGCGTCGAATGTGGCCAATGCGCATACCGACGGGCCGTTGCAACCGACCGTCGCGCCCGGGGCCGAGCAGCGCACCACGGCAGCACCTTACAAAGCTTTGACGGTGGCGCAGAGTTCGCTGGTCGCGGCGCAAGAGATCGGCGGCACGCGCGCGGTTGCAGTCGAAAAAAAACCACCGGTCCAGCGCGCATATGATCCGGATGCAGCTTATGCCGATGGTGATGGATTCGTGGCGCGGCCAAATGTGGATGTGTTGGAGGAGACCGTGCGCCAGATGATGGCTGCCACGGGCTTCGGTGCTAACCTTTCGGTTGCCCGCACGACGGATGAGATGGCTCAAACCGTGCTCGACCTGACCACCTGAGCCGGCGCAGCGATCCGCGTTCCATCGACCCCCCCATCTAGGGCCTCTTGCCCAGTCAAAAAAAACGCCGGCCCCAAGCCGACGTTTTCACCGCGTATCGCCAACGACAAAACGATAAACAGCTAACAGGCCGTCAAACCAGGAGATTGACGTTCTGGCCGCGAAAAGCCGTGACTGTCCCCGTCGTCGAAGACCGTAAAGGGTCGCCACCCTGCAGAATGGTGTTCGTAAAGTTTCGCTGCGAGTCGGCCTCTTGACCAATCGCATTCACCCCTGCCTGAAAACGGCCCACGTTCCGCTGCAGTGCGGTAACATTGGCGGCCGCCGTCCCGATTTCCATGGCCACCACTTCTCCTGACCCAATCAGCTCACACAGTCAAATCGAACTGCCCACCGAGGCCGCCCATGCCGGCCACCGGTCCGGAAGGCCCTGCCCGTTGGGTCAGGGCACCACTGTCCGCACCGACCAGTGAACTTTCATTTTGACCCGGCTCATTATCCCGTGCAATGCCGTCGCTGTCAAGATTCGGCGCCGGTAGTCCACTCGGATAGACAAGCTGGGCGTCCAGCGGATCCGTTACGGGTGAATCCGTCCGCAACCGCTGTTCCAATCGCCGCAATGTCTCTTCGTATTGGCGCAGAACGTTTTCCGACGGTACCTGCTCAACAACCTCGCCGTCTTCCGGGTCGCGGACGAGCATGACCATACGCCGCGCACCATCGTGATAATCGAAAACCGGGCTGGTGTACCGTGCTGCCACGGTCCCCCCGGTTGGTGCGCGTCCCGCAGCGCCGGTCGGATCGAACCCCGCCTCAGCGGGGGCATTGCCAGGAGTCCGGGATGCAAACAATGCCTGCGGCGGTACTTGCCCGGAGCTTGCCAAAGGCGCTATTTCCATCGTCATGGCTCACCCACCACCGCTCGATTGTATGGACCACCTTCCGCCCATCGGTTCGGTACGAACAGCGCCCCCAATCTCTCCCGATCGGACCGCAAGAGGCCACACGCGTTAACTCTTCTTTTGTTATAGGTTGCAGCATCAAGAATTGGAAGGGGATTCTGTTCACGATGTCTTGTCGACACATGTTGACGAGCGCGGCCGGAACGCCACCGGAAACCGGTGCATTGGCCGCGTTCGGCCCCCAGTCTTGACCGATTCCGACGGTCCATCGATTGAATGACTATTACGGTGAACTCCAGGTGATTTCTTGGTGAGCACATTCACGTCGTTGTAATACAGAGAATCGACCAATGTCATCCGACCCTGCTTGGCCTAACCCACGATCAAAAAGGCGCCGCGATCCATGGCATTTGAGGCAATTTCGCATCATCGTCTGTATCTTGAGTCCCGCTACTATTGTGCGTTTCCGGCGGTCTGTCCGCTGAATGCTTCCACATTGCTTGTTTTGTTCCGGCGGGCGCGCGATCACAGGTGGTTCCAACGCAAGCCTGCGGGCATCGCCGAAGATCCGGGATTCGACGCGGTCGATCACGTCGATTCCCGCTCCCACCTGTGTGCCTTGCGCGTTCGCACCGATTTGACCAGCGTCTCCAACCCGGTGGTGCTCCCGATGCATCCGGAAGCGGCCGACCAGGATGCCAGCGTGCTGCGACTAGACACAGGCCGGCTGCTCCTGGCCGGATTCTGCTGGCACCCCGTCCCGCCGACGGCCGCCGAGCCTCTCAAATTGCGCAAGGCAGGCTTGCTAGGAAGTCCGGACACGACCGGTTGCCTGTTCGTTTTCTGGGGTGGCTACACCCGAATCAGCGATGATGACGGGCAAAGCTGGACCGATCACGCCTTTCTGCCGGCCGTGCCCGGTCACCGCGACGCGGTCGAGGGCCTTCGCCCGCTGTTCGGCGGCGCGGTGCGTGGTCGCCCGGCGGAATTGCCGGACGGCACATTGGCGCTGGCAACCTATACGAATCACCCGACTGGCCGACGCTATGCCAGCCACCTGTTTTGCTCCAGCGATCACGGCGCGTCATGGCGGTATGTCGGTCCCATTGCCGCGGCTCCGGACGGCGCTGCCGGGTATGCGGAACCGTGCTTGTTGGCGCTGCCGGACGGGCGTCTGCTGGCATTCCATCGCAGCGTCGGCCTAGACGACCGGCTCGTGCTCTCGGTCTCGCCGGATGCCGGAGGTCATTGGCGCGCACCCGAGGTGGTGGACGTGATCGGCCATCCCTATGATGCGATCCTCTTGTCTGACGGTCGGGTGCTTCTGGTCTATGGTCATCGGCATCCGCCCGCCGCGGGTGTGCGGGCCCGCCTTTGGCACCCGGACCACGAATCGCTGGCGCAGGCGCCGGAGTGCGTGATTCGGGCCGATTCACCATCACCCGACATCGGGTATCCATCGGCCGTTGCCACTGACGCGGGCGAAGCCGCCGTGATCTATTACCACTGTGATCCGTCTGGTATCCGTTACCTGGCCGGCTCACGGCTACGACTGGACTGAACCAGATCGGATCGGACAGGGCGCGTACGGCGCGTACAATCGGCTTGACAAAGACCGCGGCAATCCGAACCATGCCGTCCATCCGTTGGCAGCGGGGGTAACGCCGACCCGGCCGAGAGCCGCGCCATGTGTCTCATTTGTCTGGCGCATTGTCGCGGTACGCAGGTCGTGTCCGCCGTCGATCATGCGCCCTTATGCCTGCTGCGTCGCGCATGATCTGCGACGACACGGTCCGGGAGGATCCCCATGCGGTCACGGCTACTTCTTCCCACATTCGCTTGCACCGTTGCGCTGGGCCTGGCGGTGCCAACGTCGGCCCAGACGACCGACGACATCCGTCCGTCCACGCTCGTCGAGACCATCCAGGCGCCGTTCCTGGCCGCCCGCAATTGGGTGATCGACTTCTTCGTGCAGGAAGACCGGGCCGTGTCGGCGGCAGTACGCAGCTTCGGGGATATGCTGCGCTCCGATTTCGACCAGTTTTCAGCGCTTATCGAACAGGCTGGGTTTTCGATCCAGGAGGTGGACATCAGTGGCGGACTGTTCCCGGAGTTTGCCTTGATTCTGGGCTTCCGTGAACAGATAAAACCCGACGCGAAACGGCAACTGATCGATCAGCTCAACCAATTGCGCGGCATCCTCGGTGCGGCCGAACGGGCCATCATTCTGGCGCTATTGGATGTGGATCGGGTTGTGGAGTCGTTCAGGCCCGATGGGTTCGTCTTGCAGGGTGTTGAAATCGATGTCGATCTCGTGCCGGCATTAACTTGGATGTTTGTACCAGCGAACAGCAGCGACTGATACCATCCCCCCGGCACCGTGGTGCGATCACAGTTCGGGTCATCCCCAGCGCGCTGAGACGAGGCCCCCCTGATTGCAAACGCACGTCAGCGGGTCGTTTGCTTCATAGGCTGCCGGCAAAAATAGGCTGTCGGCAAAGCGTTGGTTACGCGGGCGGCATGCATGGCGACCCCTTGATTGGGCGTCCGGATTTTCCATATCAGCGGGGTGATCGCCAAAATGGGGTCACGTGGTCTGATACCAAGGCGCGGCCGTTGAGCGCGTCCAGTTTGCGAAAACGGGTGTGCCGCAGGAATCGCTCGGAAGGAGGATTCACATGCGTACGTTTGATCTTTCACCGCTGTTGCGGTCAACCGTCGGCTTCGACCGACTGGGCCGTGCCGTCGAAACGGCACTGCACCAAAGTGAAACCATGCCGTCTTATCCGCCCTATAATATCGAAAAGGTGGGCGATGATGCTTACCGCGTGTCACTGGCGGTGGCCGGGTTCTCAAAGGAAGACCTTGAGATTGTAACCCAGGAAGGCGTTTTGGTCGTACGGGGCAAAGCCAAAGCGGATTCGGAAGGCAAGACCTTTCTTTACCGTGGCATTGCCGAACGGGCGTTCGAACGCAAGTTCCAGCTCGCCGACTTCATCCGGGTGAACGGCGCCCGGTTGATCGACGGCATGCTCAACATCGAGCTGGTCCGTGAGGTACCGGAGGCGTTGCGTCCCCGCCGCATCGATATCGCAGCGGTGCACCCCGGTGATACGGCGGTCGAACAGCAGGCTCTCGCGGCCTGAACCAGACAGGGAAAACGGACCACGCGGCCCTGGTGGCCGATTTGGACCTGGGGGGCACCCGGTGGGTGCCCCGACCGGCACCGGTGTGCCTGGCCCTGACACATTCCAGTTCGAACACGAGAGGATTGCAACGATGAACACTTGGCTCCTGCAGTCCGCCTGGGCGGACCCGTTCCGCGATCTGCGACGGTTTCAGGACGATGTGAACCGCCTGTTTACGACGTTCACCGAAAACCGGGGACAGGACTTCCCGCTGATTAATCTTTGGGCCGGCGAGGACGGTATCGTGGTGTCCGCCGAATTGCCAGGTATCGATCCGGAGAAGGTGAACGTTTCGGTGCACAAGAACACACTCACCCTGTCTGGCGAGCGGCCGGCGGAGAAGCCGATCGAAGGGACGCAGGTGCTGCGCCGCGAGCGCTTCGCCGGCCGTTTCAGCCGCACCGTCACGCTGCCGTTTCTCGTCGACCCGAACCAAGTCAAAGCTCGCACGGATGCCGGTGTGCTGCTGGTCCATCTGCCTCGTCCGGAGGCCGACAAACCCAAGCGCATCCAAATCGCCGCGGCCTGACGCCAGGACAAGGGAGACAAGCCATGAGCACGACCATAACCGGCGAACGCGCGCAGACCGGTCAAACCGTAGCCCAGCCCAGTGGAAAAGCCGACATAAGCCTTCCGGCTTTCGTGCCGGCCACCGACATTTTTGACTCCGAGGACGAGGTGATCCTGTCGGCTGAGATACCAGGCGCCGATCCGGAAAGCGTGGGCATCACGCTGGACCGTCAGATCCTACGCATCACTGCGCGCACCCGCATAGCAGCACCGTCGGGCTACAGCTTGGTTCACGCCGAATACCGCACGGGCGACTTTGAGCGTTCGTTCTCGGTGGCAAGCCATATCGACGGCAATGCCATCTCCGCTGCGGTGAGCAACGGCGTGCTGACGGTCAAGCTGCCCAAGATCAAACCGGCACCGGCGCGCAAGATTGCCGTTCAGGCATCGTAGCCTCGCCATCGTAGCCCCGCATGGAGAAGGAGGTACCGCCATGTCTCTGAAAGACTTGTTACCCCTGCGGAGCAGCAAGCAGAACGTGCCGGCGGTGCATGACGACGACGACAGTCCGTTTGCCTTGCTGCACCGCGACGTCGATCGGGCGTTCGCGAACTTCTGGCGAACGATAGAGACGTCGCCGCTCGGACCGCGCTTTGGAATGAGCGACTTCAACCCGCGCGCCGACGTGGTGGAAAAGGGCGGCCACTACGAGGCGTCGATCGAGCTCCCCGGCATGGGCGAAACCGACATCGAAGTCTCGGTGTCACGCGGTCTCCTGATGGTCAAGGGTGAAAAGAAAGCCACACGGGAACATAAGGATAGCGAGTATTTTCTATCCGAACGCAGCTACGGTCAGATTCAGCGCTCCTTGTCCTTGCCGGCCAACGCCGACGTCGACAAAGCCGTGGCCCGATTCAAGAACGGCGTGCTGACCGTCAGCCTGCCCAAGACTGCGGCCGTCGAACCCGAGACCAAGAAGATCACAGTGACGCCAGCCTAAGGGCGCAGGACACCGCAAGTCCTGTGTTGGAATCGCCGGGCCCGGCTTTGGGCCCGGCTTTTTTTGTGCAGGCAACCTTCCTTCGCCGGCAACGCCAAACTGGGTACAACGAGCCCAGGGGTCAATCATAAACTCATTGACGAGTTTGCATTCTACAAGTTTAGCGCATATCCACACCACACGCGTCGCAGATCCTGAGACAGCTTGACAACGATTGGTCTCGCCCATCCACCCAGACTCCTCACCGCCACCGCCCTGTGCCAATCCATGCATGCGGAATGAGAGCCGCTGCCATCTGCGATAGCGCAACACATTACTACACCTAAGCAGCGACGCCGTGCGACGGCAGTCTCGGTCTCACACGTCACAAGACCGGATGGTGCCCTATTGGGTCAAGTTAGATTTCAATATCTTAGATGAAGATTGCCACAGGAGGATCGGCCGTGCGACACCATGCCGCTCCACCGGAGCGGACAACGCGGCCAGTGAATGAAACTATAATCGTAACGAAAGAACCAATCTGTGAGCTTTTCCGTTTCATCGAGGCGCGCATCAGATGCCTAGCAAGCTCGCCAATGATGAACAACTTTCCCTTATGGGAATTCAGTGATATAATATCCGTATGAGGATGGTTGGCGCTAGAGTAACACATGGGCCATCAAACTACCTTCCAAGCGAAAGGCACTCATCGCTGATCATGTTGTCTAAAACCGTACCTTGTCATGGCATTTGTTTAGCACAGGCGGAGTGATCAGTGCATGCCGGAAGGGTGTGATCGAAACCCAAACCAGAAGCCAACAGTCGGGAGTTGCACCCTATGGCGAATTTCAATGGCACCGATCTCGATGACACGCTGATCGGTACCCAGTATGCAGATACACTGCGAGGCAGGCTCGGAAACGACCGTTTGGAGGGCCTAGCCGGCAACGACAGCCTCAACGGTGGCAGCGGCGCCGATGTGCTGGAAGGCGGCGCGGGTGACGATCGGCTGTACTTCGATGCCGCCGACACGGTGGTCGACGGCGGCGACGGCTACGACCGCGCCTATGCCCAAGGCACCGACGCCGTGATCCTGGATCTGGGCGCCAGCAATCTGGAAGAAGCCGTCGGCACCGAAGCCGACGATCAGCTTTCGACCACCGGTACCGGCCGGGTCGTGCTCGATGGCCGTGGCGGCAACGACACGCTCACCGGCAACGCCGGCAACGACAGTTTGCTCGGCCGCGACGGCAACGACACCTTGCGCGGTGGCGCCGGCAACGACAGCCTCAACGGTGGCAGCGGCGCCGATGTG
>JANQJV010000149.1 GCA_028281465.1 Azospirillaceae bacterium
TTCGGAGCGCCGGCATCCTTGCCGGCTGGACCGCCGGCTTCCAGCCGGCCCCGCCACGCCCAGCAGCCGGCCGCCAAGATGGCGGCGGTCCAGCCAGCAGAGATGCCGGCGCTCCTCGTTCAGCGCCGAAACCGAACCTGTCGTCAATGCGGGCCGCGGGTATCAGATGTCTCTGGGAAATAGACGTGGGAGTCGCATCACGTGTCCTCCCTATCTCCACCGCCTCCGAACAATGCCGTCGATAAAAAGCACAAGCAGTCCGGCCATGACACCAATGATCAGGTTCCTCATGTCCGTGAGGCCAGTGACCAGCAACGGCCAGAAGCCGATTGTTTCAATTGCCGTCTGGGGGGACGCTTCGGCAACGTAGTTGGCATTGTCAACAACGGTTTGGAACTCCGAGCCGGAGTAGGCATAGCTGCGGGGGCCGACGCGCGATGCCGCTGGCATCCCATAGTCGGCGGGCGTTGCCACCAGAAAGAAACGCGGCGTGGCGCTCTCCGCTTCGCTGACCTTGAGCGGAAAGTCCGCAGAGGTTTCGCCAAGCAGGAAATCAGTCTGTGGATTTCCCGTAAGAGAATAATAAAGAAAATCGGAGCCGAGGACGAACATTCTCACATGGTTGAACTGTGGTACATGAAACGACCAATTGAACCGGAAGGAGTAGTGGGTGCCGCGAAATGATACATCTGTTACAGTCACGCTATCGCTGACGCGCATTTCCGTGGATAGTTTGGCCGTTATCAGTGCAAGCACGCAATAGAATAGGATAATCGCTGGAACATAGAGCGCATATCGCATTGCGTGTCTCCAACGTCGAGCTGGCTGTTCCTACGTGCCAGACCGACAGTAGATTTGGTTCGTGAACCCGGTGTGGGTGCGTCTATGTTGATCCTCATGATCGAACACGCGATCGTGAATTCTACATGCGTTCCTGCGGTTTTTCCAATACCGTGGCCAAAGGACGCACCTCGTCCGTGCCACCGGGACCTGTCATCCTCAATACATCACCAACCGGAAGCGGTGGCGGATCAGGTCGCGGAAGCGGAGCGTGATTTGGAAGGCGCGTTTGAGCATGGCGCGATGCCAGGCACTCAGCAGACGTGGGCGGACCAGGGCATCCATGACCGTGCCGCCATCGCGTTTGGTCAGTTTGGACTGTAGCTGCAGATCAAGCAGGAACTCGTAGGCTTCGGTCAGATCCTGAGCGAATGCGGCATCGAGCACTTGGATCCGGCGCAGGGCGGCGATCCGGGGCACTGTGCCGGTTTCAGGCAGGCGGTGTTGCAGGGCGAGCGTGCGCACGCCGTGCACGATCGGGAACAGCCCGGCTTTCTTCAGATCGAGTGCGTCCCGCTGGTCGCCGTCCTCCGTGACCAGGGTTTGGAACCAGCCGAGCGGGCTCGCAAACGTATCGACCGAGCGTGCGAACTGGGACAGGAAGGCGTCGTTGCCGGCCAGGCAGTCGAACACGGTGGCCTTGAGCTGATCCAGCAACCCGTGGTCGCCGGCCACGGCCGCAGCATCGACCAGGATCGCCACGCGCAGCACGGAGTCCTCATCCGGCAATGTGATCCAGCGCCGAATTTCAGTCTGGAAGGCGCTCAGAGGCTTCGACCACATCGGGTTGCGTACCATGACGTCGCCCGGGCAAGGTGGATAGCCGAAGCGTTCCAGCACGTGGGCAAAGGCGTGGCGGAAGGGCTCCAACGCACTCTCTGGCACCGGTGTGCGCAGGATGAGACCGTTGTCCTGATCGGTTGGCAGGGTCTGCTCGCCCCGGCCTTCGCTGCCCATGACGATCAGGCAGGCGTCGTCGCGGAAGTCGGTTGGAGCCAGGAAGCCGTACGCCTTCTGGAACAGTTTGCGGTTCAACTCGGAGACCAGGTCGTTGAGGATGGTCACCTTCAGGCCCTGGGCATGCCAGGTCTGCACCGCATCCATGATCTGGGTGCTGATCGGCTCCAGCATCTTCAGATCGGTGGCCAGCTCGATGCGGCCGGCGATGACGTGACTGTTGGTGGAAAAAAAGGCCAGCAGATCGATCTCGTGCAAGATGCCGAGGTAACTGTCGCCGTCGGTGACCACGAGCCGGCGTTTGACGTGCTTGGTCATGAGCTGCAGCGCCGTGGCGATGAAGGCGTCCGGGCGGATCGTGACCAGCGGTGCATGGGTGACGGTGCGGACTGGCGTGTCCAGCGGCTTGCCGTTCAGCACCACGGCCTTGGACAGGTTCATGCCGGTGATGATGCCGAATGGATGAGGGTGGTCCGGTCGGTCACGCACCAGGAGCGCGTTCGTCTGGTTGTCGCGCATGCGACGGCCGGCAGTGAGGATGGTTTCGTCGCCGTCGATGAACACGGCCGGCTGTAGATAGGCATCGGCGATGCGGGCGGTCATCAGCGCGTTGACCTGGCCGGCCTCGGCCCGACTGGCGACCGGGTCGAGCATGCGCGCCACCTCGCGGTAGATCAGCGCTGCAAACCCCGCATTGGCGCGGATCAGGTCGAGCAGCACCAGCCGCGGCACGCACAGGCACGCGGTTTCATCGGTGGTCCCGTAGCGGCGGTCGTTCGGGCCATGCACCAGGCCGCGCAGGTCGAAGCGATGGCCGGGGCCATAGCGGCGGATCAGCTCGCTGCCGACCCGTTCTTCGACCTGTCCCGTGTCGATGACGAACAGATGCGTGGCATCCGTGCCGGGGCCGATCAGCTCGGCGCCCGCCGGAAAATGCGCCACCTGCGCGGCGGACAAGAGATAACGGCGCTCGGCGTCGGTCAAGCGGTCGAACGGGGCCTGGGCGAACAGCAACGGTTCGGCGGTGATCATGGATGAGATGAGGTGGTTCGATGCGGCGAAAAAAACCTCTCCCACTTTGGGTGGGAGAGGGTCGTTGTGGTTTGGTTTCGTCAGTGTTGGGTGGCGGTGGCGATGCCGATGCCGGTTTGTGAGCGGACGAACTGGGCCTCGAAGGCGATCTTCTCCGCTTGGCTGCGGGCGCTGCGGTCGAGCATGGAGAAGACCCAGATGCCGAGGAACGCCGCAGTGACGGAGAACAGCGCGGGGTACTTGTAGGGGAAGATCGCCTCTTGGAATCCGAGGATGGCGACCCAGACCGTTGGCCCCAGAACCACCAGGGTGACGGCGGTGATCAGGCCGACCAGGCCGCCGATCAGCGCTCCCTGGGTGGTCAGACCGCGCCAGAACATGGCCAGGAACAGCACCGGGAAATTGGCGCTCGCGGCAATGGCGAAGGCCAGGCCGACCATGAAAGCGATGTTCTGCTTTTCGAACAGAATGCCAAGTCCGATGGCGACGATGCCGAGCCCGATTGTGGCCAGACGCGACACCCGGATCTCGGCGAACTCATCCACGACGCCGCCTTTGAACACTGAGGCGTACAGGTCGTGACTGATCGCTGAGGCGCCGGCCAGCGTGAGGCCCGAGACCACGGCCAGGATGGTCGCGAAGGCGACGGCGGAGATGAAGCCCAGGAACAGGCTGCCACCGGTGGCTTGGGCGAGGTGCACGGCGGCCATGTTGGTGCCACCGATTAGGTCACCAGCCGTGTCCAGGAACGCCGGGTTGTTGGACACCAGCAGAATAGCGCCGAAGCCGATGATGAAGGTGAGGATGTAGAAATAGCCGATGAAGCCCGTGGCGTAGAACACCGATTTGCGTGCCTCTTTGGCGTCGGCCACCGTGAAGAAGCGCATGAGGATGTGCGGCAGGCCGGCGGTGCCGAACATGAGCGCGATGCCAAGCGAGATTGCCGAGACCGGATCCGACACCAGCCCGCCCGGGGCCATGATCGCTGTGCCGTGCGGATGGATCGCGGCCGCTTCACGGAACAGTGCCTCGAAACTGAAGCCGGTCTGGTACAAGACCGCGAGCGCCATGAAGCTGGCACCGGACAGCAGCAGAACCGCCTTGATGATCTGGACCCAGGTGGTGGCGGTCATGCCGCCGAAGGTGACGTAGATGATCATCAGCGCGCCGACCAGCACCACCGCGATTTCATAGGGTAGGCCGAACAGGAGTTCGATCAGCTTGCCGGCCCCGACCATCTGGGCGATCAGGTAAAGAGCCACCGTGGCCAAGGATCCGCAGGCCGCCATGCTGCGGATTTCGGTCTGGCCGAGCCGGTACGACGCCACGTCGGCGAAGGTGTACTTGCCCAGGTTGCGCAGTCGCTCGGCGACGATGAACAGGATCACCGGCCAGCCGACCAGAAATCCGATGGAATAGATCAGGCCGTCGTAACCGGAAACGTAAACAAGCCCGGAGATGCCCAGGAAGGAGGCTGCCGACATGAAGTCGCCGGCGATGGCCAGGCCATTCTGAAAGCCGGTGATGCCACCGCCAGCGGTGTAGAACTGGGCCGCCGATTTGGTGCGTTTGGCCGCCCAATAGGTGATCCACAGCGTGGCGGCCACGAACACCAGGAACATGACGATGGCCGCGACGTTGAGAGGCTGGCGCTCGACCTCGCCGGTGATGGCATCGGCCATGGCCGGCAGCGTTGTCAGGCTGCTTGGGACCGCGGCCAGTCCGGCCAAGAGGCAGGGAAAGGTCGGGTACCGCATTATTCCGTCTCCTCCAGAACCTTGCGTACCAGGCCGTCGAACTCCGAATTGGCGCGGCCGACGTAGAGGCCGGTGGTGGCGAAGGCGATCACGATGATGAAGATGCCGATCGGGATGCCGATGGTGGTCACGGCGCCGTTGAACAACGGTATGCCCAGCAGGTGCGGGGCAAAGGCGATCACGAGAATGAACGTGAAATAAAGACAGATCACGACGGCTGCGAGCTGCCAGCCGAGCCGGCTGCGCGCCGCCACCAGCTTGCGGAAACTCTCGTTGTTTCTGATTCTTTCCAACTGCTGTGCATCCATGGATATGCCCTTCGTGACACCGAAAAGTCCTGACGGCGAGAGTGCGCCGCACGGCCGCCGGGACAAATTGACGAAGGTCAATTCTTTCGTAATCGAACGATTCGCCGCTGCGGCAGCGATGGTCCCCGCCGGCAACGCCGATTCGGTGACGCCGAGGGTGTCGGTTCGGGCCCGGCCAGCCACGAAGGCGCGGGCATACAGCAGGTGTGCGGCGACCGCCGTACCAAATAAGCCAGTGATCAGAATGGTGCGGTTGGAACCGATTACGCTGGACGGTCGGTCGGTGTTTCCGCGCGACGCAGCGTATAGATGGCCTGGCGACCAAAGCGTTTGGGTAGCTCTAGTGCGCCGATGTACTCGGCGCAGTGGCTTTGGTGGTACGGCAGATGGCGGAGCTGTGCTTCGATGCGGGCGCTGCTGACTTCGGCGGTCAAAAGGGCGACGAATTGCTGCGAGGCGTATACCTGACCAGGTTGGGCGATCGCCTCGATGCGCGCGGCCCGGTTCACGTTTTGGCCAGTGATCATCGGGCGTCCGGTCATGGGATGGGTGCCCGGCAGCACCGGTCCGGCATGCAGGCCAATGCGCATGGTCACCGGGGTGGGCAGGCCAAAACGGCCGGCATCGACGGTTCGCAGGGCTGCCGTCAGGTCGAAGGCGTAGGCGGCTGAGGCTTCGGCGGCGGTATGCACGACGAACAGGGCATCGCCCCAAGACTCGACGCTGACCGGCTGGCTGGCCGTGTTGGTCATCCGGGCGCGGACGTCAGCCATGAAGTGCCAGAATTGCGGCGTCATCGCCTCCGGGATGCGGGTGAAATGGACCACATCGGCAAACAACATGGTGCGAACGACGCGGCCCGTCGCGGTGGGCGGCGGGGGAGCATGCATCGCTGGTGTTGGTGCCGGTGCCGGTGCCGGCTGCGGCGTCTCTGTCTCTGCCGCCACCGCCTCGGCCAGGCCGTTGGCCGGTCTCGATCGGCTGCGCAGGTCTTCGAGATCGATCAGCCGCAGTCGCAGCGGGTCGCCCCAGTCGTCCATGATCTCAGCCGGGCTGCCCGGTCCTGCCTCGCTGGCGTAGTCCCAAGCCAGCACCAGGAACGGTTCCGTGTCGAGCAACTCGGCCTGGAGTCGGGCCGATCCATCGATCATCCGATTGGCGAACTGCAGCAGCACCGGGTCATGGGCGTCGTGTTCCTCGGTGAGCACGGTCACCGAGTGGGCCAAGGCCAGGCCATGCTCGAACCGCTTGCGCCAACCGCCGCCGGCCGGTTGCACCCGGGCAGCGGCAAAGGCGTCCGGGTGGCATGGTAACATGATGTGCACCTCCGCGCCGCGCCGATGCAAGGCCTCGATAAACAGGATATCGGCACCGGCAGAGCCGGACACGAAGGCCATATCGACCGCAAGGGTGTCCAGTGTGTCGTCAATAGCGCGGCGCATCGCCGGTTCGAGATCCGGTGGGAACCGTGGGTCGGCACAGCCCGGACGGTCGATCTCGTGCCCGGCGCAGATGGCGATCACCGGCGGACGGACTTGGTCAAGCAGGGCCGTCGGCACGGCGACGCCGGCTGCCGCCAGAGCCTCAAAGTCGCGCCGCATCCTGGTCCGCCGGTTCGCATCGGCGGCGCCAGTGTCCGCCAAGGCGGCAAACAGGGCGTTGGCCGAGCCGGCGCGCCCGAGCAGCAAGGCCGCGTGGATCAGTGCCTCGGAGGGAGCACAGCCGAGTGTATCGGCGCCGTCCAGCGCCCGGCGCGCCAGGTCCAGGGCCCGGTTATGGTCATCCAGGTGCCAACTCATCACGGCGGCGTCGGCGGCGACGGCGGGATCGCCGGTCTCGGCATGGCGCTCGAGAGCGTAAGCGCGGGCCCGGTGCAGATCGGCCGCATCCCGCCGACGCCGCCACAAGTCGCCGTACAGGTCGGCCAGCAGGTCCAGGAGGTCGCCGGATACGAGGTGGGTCGCTCGGTCGGTTTGTCCGACGCGCACGAGCGCCCGGGCGGCGCGGTCCAACTGCTCAAGCATGGCGTCGGTCGGTTCCGCCGCCGATGTGGTGAGCGTCGAAAGCGTGTTGCGCAGCGCATCGAACGCCAAGGTCAACCGCGTCTGCCGGGTGTCCAGCCGCGGCGCCAGGCGATCCAGGCGCGCCCGCGCTTCGTCGACGGCACCGCACCGCAGACACGCCTGTACGCCGAGCAGGCTGAGACGAAGCGCATCGGGAAACTGCACGTCGGCGTCACGGCAGGCGTCGACCGCCTGAAACGTCTGGCCGGCAGCGATCAGATGGCTGATGGTTGCCGCCCATTCCTCCTCTGTTTGCGGCGCCGCCGATGCGGTCAATCCATGGAACGACATGACCGAACTCCACCGCAGAGAAATCAAGGCTTGCCGGCCATTATTCGACCGCGCCGGCGGCTTGCCAACCAAAACTGCCGTGCGCCAGCGTCAATGCCCGGTCGGCGGATTTTTAGGGAACAAAAAAGACACGCAACCGGGCTATCATCGGCATCATGATCGCCAACCACGTTGCATCGCCATGATGGTCGCCCTACGCCGTGTCGCTGGAGTGACTTTGGCCTTGTCCTTGGTCCTCATGGCTTTCGTTTTGACTGGACCGGGACCGGCAGCCACGGAGCTGCGTCTGGTGACGGGCGACGATTACTGGCCATTCACCGGGCAAGGTTTGCCGGAGGGTGGTCTGGCGACCGAAGTGGTACGGGCCGCCTTCGCCGAAGTGGGCGTTGGTGTCGCCATCGGCTATCTGCCCTGGCGTCGTGGGTATGGTGTGACGATTCTGGGCTTGGCTGATGGTAGTTTTCCCTATCTGTTTACGCCGCAGCGCGCGGCGGAGGCGCTGTTCTCCGATCCGGTGTTCCCGGTTCGGCCCAAGGTTGTGTCGTCGCAGCGTTCACCGGTGCATTTCGGCGGCGCGATCGAAGGGTTGATCGGCCTGAGGTATTGCGTTGCCCATGGCTATGGAACGCCTGATGCGGTGCAGACCTTGATCGATGTCGGACTGTTGACGGTCAGCCAACCGACCAGTCCCTACGCTTGTCCGCAAATGGTGCATGCCGGGCGTGCCGATTTCTTTATCGGCAACGATTTCGTCGTGCGTGGCGCCATTGCCGGTGCCGGGCACGGCATTCGGTTCGATGATTTCCACGTGGCGCCAGACCCGGTGGTCTCGGGCCATCTGCACTTCGTCGTCGGGCGTTCCCATCCCGATGGCGAGTCCATCATCGCACAGTTCAATGCTGGTCTGGCCGTCCTGCGACGCACCGGCCGTTTCGACCGTTTGGTCGCCAAACATATCGGTAACGGCGGTTCCTGACCAGAATCCGGATCCGTGGCGCAGTCTTGTCCTTGCCGCCGCGCGCCTTGGTCCGTATGACTCGTCCGATGTGACCGTTCAAAAGGCCGTCGGGGCAGGCCGGACGGGGGGAGTGGGCCGGTGCCGGATACGGGAGACGACGAGATTTCGGTCGAACCTGAGGGGAACGCAGCGAAGATCGGCTGGGTCGCCCAGCCGGAGACATCTGGCCCGGTCCACGTTGTGCCGCGGTCTTGCCCGCAGTGCGGCGATCCGAACGGCGCAACGCCGGCCAGTGGCTACTCACTGCCGCCGTGGACGATCAAGACTTGCGCGGAATGCGGTTTTACATACATCACTTCTGCCCCAGCCTATGATGCCTTGTTCGAGCACATGGCGTGGGAAAAGACCGCGCAATTGGAGAATGAACGGCGCGAGAGCACGCGCCGTTTACAACAGAAGCTCAGCAAGAAGACGCGCTGGCGTCTGCACCTGTTGCCGCGTAAGCGGATGCCCGAGCTGTTGGCGGTGCATGCGGTGGCCGGCAATGTCATTGATCTCGGCTGCGGTGATGGTGGCCAGATGGCGGGTATCGCCGACCATTTCGTGCCGCATGGCATCGAAATCGCCAGCGCCGCGGCGGCGCGCGCTGACGCTTGGTTTCGCGAGCGCGGAGGATATGCCATCAACGCCGCTTGTCTGGATGGGCTGAAACAGTTTCCAGACGCCTATTTCACCGCTGCCACGCTACGGTCTTATCTGGAGCACGAACTGCATCCGTCCGCGGTGTTGGCCGAAGTCGCGCGCGTTCTCAAACCTGGTGCTGTCGCCATCGTCAAGGTGCCCAACTATGCCTCCCTGAACCGGCAGGTCATGGGCAACCGCTGGTGCGGTTTCCGCTATCCGGACCACCTGAACTACTTCACCCCCAAGAGCCTGCGTACCATGGCGGCGAAGCATGGCTTGCGCCTGCGGTTCGGGCCGACCTGGTGCTTGCCGACGAGCGACAACATGTGGGCGCTCCTGCGCAAGGAGTGAAGGCCCACCGGACCACCGTCGCCGCTCCCATCCCAGACCTTCGACGGCCGTCTAGAGTCTTTATCCGCTCACTTGGGCCAGAGCGGTTTCACATTGACCGGATTCCGAGAAACCGCTCTAAGTCCCACACCGGCCTTTCGACCGACCCACCATGACCGAAACGGTGGCTTTTCGACGGCGTGCCCTCCTTTATAGCACGGTTGTCGGCATGAAGATCGG
>JANQJV010000128.1 GCA_028281465.1 Azospirillaceae bacterium
CGGCGTGCACACGAGGCCGACGAGGCGTCGGCGCTCCCACAAAGGCCTCCCCGGATGGACCCGTTTGTGCCCAACGGCACCGTTCGTTTCTTGTTAGGGAATCGTTGGCAAACAACCGAATCGCTTCACTGAGAAAACCCTCATGTTTTCAACCTGTTGGGCACGTGCATCCAAGCTCTTAATGATCCACGACCCCTAAGCCCTTCATGGCTCGGCGTCCTGGTGGTAAGTAAGCGGATAAGGGATGAGAGCCGGCCTTGCATGTCCCCTTGGCTCTCGCACGCACCCAACCAATGGGGCCGCGGATGCCGTTACTGACCGTGTCCTTGGACGAGACGATCGCTGCACGTCTGCGCGACCTGGCGGCGTCGCGCGGTCAAACCATGGAAGAGCTGGTCGGCCACGCAGTCGCCTTGGCCGTCGAAGCCGATCCGCCGCTGCCGTTTCTGCCCCAGGACAAAGACACTCTTGAGGCTATGTTGGCGGAAGCTGAGGCTGAGATCGAAAGCGGAAACCTCGTCGACCACGCGGACGCAATGGCATGGCTTAGGGACCTCGCTGCGGGCAAGTACCGCCCACCACCGAAATGCGAGTAGTTTGGGCGCCGCGGGCGCTCGCCGACATCGAGAAACTCTACCAATACGTCGCCGATCATGACGCCGCTGCGGCAGCTCGCATGGCAGAGCGCTTGTTTCAGTCGGCCGAATTGCTCGGCCGCTTCCCATTCATGGGGCGGCAAATCAGCGACCGACGTCGGGAATGGACTGTTGTACCCCCTTATGTGATTCGGTACTCAGTCTCAAGGACGCAAACACGCATCCTGCGGGTATTTCACGGACATCAATGGCGGTAACGCCCACCAATGCCTTGGCGCCCCTTGTCACTGGTTGACCACCGCCTTCAGCGGCTCCGGTTCCGGCGGATGGTAAACCCGTTCGCGATCGGCTTCGCTGAGGGCGGCCAGCTGTGCTGCAATGTCACTACGGACGATCTCGCGAAACTCATAGTAATGCTCAAATTGAAAGAAGTACTGCAAGAAAGGAAAAACGGCACGACGGTTCTTGCGAAGGATGTCGGCAAAACACGACCAGAAGAGCCAGCGGGTGGGCCGCTTGACGCCGTTGCGCCACAGGACGATGGCCAAACCCACCAGTTCAGCGCGATTGACGTTTCGCTTCACCTTGCCTTTGCCAGGCTGTGTCAGGTTCAGCTTAAGACAGAGGCGGTGCGCACGTCGGATAAAGTTGACTGGTTCATAAAGCTGCCAGGTTACGTTCATATGTTCGGTCGCCAGTTCCCGCAGCGGTCGGGTCGGTATAAAATTTGTCAAGCAAACATCATTCATCCTCTTAGGCCCGTCAGTCTCGATAAGTCGCCCCTCCCGCTCAAGTCGGCGCGACAGGTGTGTTTGCGGCAGCGCATGAAGGAGATGGACCACAGCCTGCGGGATCGCGGCCTTTTCGATGAATTCGAGAATACGCCGGTCTGCCCCCGGTTTCTCGCCATCAAACCCGATAATCATCCCGGCATGAACGCGTAACCCTGCGCGATAGATTGCTTTGATCTGTTCCAACAATGGCCTTCGGGTGTTTTGCCCCTTCTTGATCAAGAGGAGGCTGTCGGTATCCGGCGTTTCAATGCCAACGAATACAGCATTGAAATGAGCCAGCCGCATCAGTGCCATGAGGTCTGGATCATTGGCCAAGTTGACGGAGGCCTCCGTGATGAAGGCTAGTGGATAGGACCGCTCCCTTTGCCAGACCGCCATGGCGCGCAACAGGGGTTTGACGGCGGGCTTGTTGCCGATGAAGTTATCATCGACCATGAACACGTTTCGTCGCCATCCAAGGTCATAGAGCGCCTGCATTTCGGCCAATACTTGTTCCGGCGTTTTGGTTCGCGGGCGGCGTCCATACAGGATGATGATATCGCAGAACTCGCATAGGAATGGGCAGCCGCGCGAGAATTGCACCGACATGAGGCCGTAATCTCGCAACTCCAAGAGATCGTATCGTGGAATTGGGCTGAGCGTCAGGTCCGGCTTCTCGCCTTGTGCGGAGAAGGTTCCAGACGTCTCACCGCGCGCGAGCGCTTCGAGGAAAAGCGGGATGGTGACCTCGCCTTCATCCAGGACCAGGAAATCGGCACCGGCCGCCCTTGCGTCCTCGGGGACTGAGGTGACGTACGGTCCGCCGACGGCAACTGGTTTGCCGCGGTTTTTTGCCTCCCGGATCAAGTCCATCATCATCTGCTGCTGTACGATCATGCCCGACAGCATAACAATTTCTGCCCAATCCCAATCCGCTTCGCCAACCGGACGGAGGTTGCAGTCAACCAGTCTAAAATCCCAATCCTGAGGCAGGAGTGCTGCAACTGTGATCAGACCCAGCGGCGGCATCGAAGCCTTTCGACCGATCAGCGCCATAGTTGCGTCGTTCGAGAAGAAGGACGGTGGAAACTTTGGGTAGACCAAGAGAGCACGCATCACCGGGTCCTTTGGGCAGGTGCGCAGGCGGATCGAACGAATCGGTGCCTTCCCGATCCGCCCTAAGAGTTGGCCGCCGCCTTCAGGGGTTCGACGTCAAGCTTTGGCTGCGGTGCTGGAGACCGATAAACGCCCTCCAGAACCACAGTACGCAGGCCAGACTGCTGAGCTTCGATTCTATCCCGAACTTCCTCACGAAACCTGAAGAAATGTTCATAGTGGAAGCAACAGCCCATGAACGAGTTGAGGGCGCTTCGGTTTTGGCGCCAGAGGCTGATGACATGGGACCAAAACTGCCAACGCGTCCGCCGCTCGACGCCGTGCCGCCAGAGCAGTCGAAGGCCGGCGATGACGTCCCGGCGCGTTCTGCGTGCCGGCTTTATGCCCCGCTTCGGCTTCCGGTTCAGCGTGAGGCAGTGCTTGTAGGATCGGCGAAGGTAGTTCTCCGGCTCATACAGATGCCAGGTTGCATTGAGGTATTCCTGCGCCAACTCGCGAATTGGCCGGGTGGGAACGAAATTGGTCAGGCTGGTGTTGTTCAGATCGGCGTGCTCAGTGCGCTCGAACAGCCGGCCTTCCCGGCGTAAGCGCTCGGTCAATTGGGTCTTCGGCAGCGCCTGGAGCATGTTGAAGAAGACATGCGGGATCGCGGCTTGCTCCGCGAAGTCGATGATCCGACGGTCCGCCCCTGGCGCCTCCCCATCGAAACCGATGATGAAGCCGGCCATGACGCGCAGACCGGACTGGTTGATGATCTTGATCTTGTCGACCATCGAACCGCGCAGATTCTGCCCCTTTCGGGTTTGGCGCAGGCTTTCCACGTCAGGGGTTTCGATGCCGATGAAGACGACGCCAAAGTGGGCATCCTGCATCAGGTCCAGCAGCTCCGCATCATCCGCCAGATTGATCGATGCTTCCGTTGTCAGCAAGAAGGGGTAGCCGGTACTCGCTTGCCAGTCCGCCATGGCACGCAGGAGGGGCTTAACAGCCGGCTTATTGCCGATGAAGTTGTCGTCGACCATGAAGACATTGTGTCTCCAGCCAAGGTCATAAAGCCTCTGCAGTTCCGCCAGAATCTGAGCCGGTGTCTTGGTACGCGGCCGTCGCCCATAGAGGGTGATGATGTCGCAGAACTCGCATAGAAACGGGCATCCGCGCGAGAACTGAACCGACATGACCATGTAGTCGCCCAGGTCAAGCAGGTCAAAGCGCGGTAGTGGACTGAGAGTCATATCCGGCATCTGGCCGTTGGAGCGAAAGGTCCCGGACGTCTCACCGCGGGCGAGCGCCTCAAGGAACGGTGGGATGGTGATCTCGCCTTCGTCCAGCACCAGAAAGTCGGCACCGGCGGTCTTTGCGTCCTCGGGGACGGAGGTCACGTAGGGCCCGCCGACGGCAACCGGTTTGCGGCGACTCTTCGCCTCCCGGATCAGGTCCATCATGGGCCGCTGCTGCACGATCATGCCGGACAGCAGAACGATGTCGGCCCAATCCCAATCCTCGTCCCGCACGGCGCGGACGTTGCCGTCGACCAGCCGGAAATCCCAGTCCTGTGGCAGGAGTGCGGCCACCGTGAGCAAACCAAGCGGCGGCAGGAAGCTCTTTCGTCCCGCCAACGCCACGGTGGCCTCGAAGGTCCAATAAGACGGCGGGAACTTGGGGTAGAGCAAGAGCGCGCGCATGTCACCGTCCCCTATCCGCGCTGCCGCAGATACCGTGCCCACAGGTCGATGCCGCGATCGATCGCGGCTTCGTCCATGTTGGAGAAGGCCAGCCGGACATGGTTCTCCCAACCCCCTTGGAGCGAAAACAGCGCCAAGGGCGGAACGATGACGTTGACCTGTTCGGCACAGCGGAGGGTGTCGTCGAAGGTGAACGGAACGCCCGGGTCGAAGCACAGGTAGAAGCCACCGCCCGGCACCGGCCATACGGACTGTGTCCGATTTGGGAAGGCCTGTGCCAGTGCTTGCACCAGTCGATCGCGGTTGCGTTTCAGATGGTCGACCCTCGGCGCGACGAAGGGGTCCAGATTGTCGTCGGTCTCGTGCAGCAGGCCGGCCAGGATCGCTTGGACGACCGGTGACGTCGTCACGGATAGGGCGCTCTTCACGCCGGTCAGGCGCGCCATCAGCGATGTCCCGTCGGACAGCCGCCCGTTGGCGATCATGGCCGCGATCCGAAGTCCGGGCATGACCGTTTTGGAGAAGGATTCCACATGGATCACGCGCCCCATGCGGTCGAACGCTTTCAAGACGGGAACCGGGTCACCGTCAAAGCGGTAGCGCCGATAGACGGCATCCTCGAACACATGGGTATCGTACCGGTCCGCCAAGGCCACCAGCCGTTGCCGGTCGCGCGCCGACATCAGCCGGCCGGTCGGATTGTCGTAGTCCGGAATCGCGTAGATCATGCCGACCCGAGGCTCGCCCGACCGAGCCAGCCGCTCTTCCACGTGATCAAGAAAACGCTCGTCGTGGGGGACGGTTTCGAGGCCAAATCCGAAACTCTGTGCCGCGCCGATCAAACCGAAGTAGACCGGGTCACCGGAGAGGCAGACCTTATCCCGTCCGACCAACACGGAGAGGCAGAGGACGATGGCCTCTTGACCTCCGTTGCTGACGAGCACCGTCTCGGGGTCGACATCCCCAAGATCGGCCCTGGAAAAGTACCGCGCCAAGTGATCACGGATCAGACCGGCATTGGCGGCGTATTGGCCAAGCGTCCGGCGGACCGCTGTGTCGTTGCCGTTGCCACGGCGGGCCTCCTGTGAGACGTAAAGGTCCAGCCAGCGCGTCATGCCATCCGCAGGGAGATCGGCGTCTCGCGGTCTGCCGGTGGCGAAGTTGATCGCGTTAGAGTGCTCTGTGATCAGCCGGTTGAGCAGGGGTCCGGATCCGGCCATGGAGGACAAACGAGACATGGGGCAGCTACCTGATCCCGTGGCAGAAGGGGCGGCATAGAGGTCCGTGGCCAGTACCCTCTCTCCCCGTTATGGAGGCGGACTCATGAGTAAGGTGCATGAGCACGGCGCTCAGACCATCGCCGATCTGCGCAGCATCCTGTCACATCTGAACTCCGCGGAGGGCATCGAAGCCTCGCGGCGGTTCCAGCCGCGGCCGGACGACATCATCATCGCCAGCTATCCGAAGTCCGGCACGACCTGGATGCAGCAGATCGTGCACGGGCTGAGGACCGGCGGCAATATGGATTTCTCCGACATCACCGAAGTCGTTCCCTGGATCGAGATGGCCCACGTCCTCGACCTTGACTTGACGGGCCTTCAGGTGGCCTCGCCGCGGGCCTTCAAGACGCACTGGACCGGTGATGAGGCACCCCGGGATGCCCGGACACTTTTCGTTTACCGGGACCCCAAATCCGTCGCCGTCTCTTACTATCGTTTTTATGCCGGCTGGATTCTCGATCCGGACGCCATCCCATTCTCACAGTTTGTTTCCGAGTACTTCGTCCACGGGACACTGCGTGGGACCTATTGGACTCATCTCAAATCCTGGCTGGCACGCCGGCAGGACCGCAACGTGCTTTGCCTGTCTTACGAGGCCCTGAAGGCCAACCTGGCACGGGAGGTCAGGCGGATTGCCGCCTTCCTGAATCTGGCCCCCCCGCCGGCCTCGCTGGACCTGGCGATCCATCAGGCGTCGCGGGATTTCATGATCCGGCACTCCGACAAATTCGACGAGCACCTGGTGGCCGGAAAACGGAACGCAGCCATGGGGCTTCCCGCATCCCGGCGTCCTCGGAAAATCCACGCCGCCGGGCCCGGTGCGACACAGTCCCTTCTGGAACCGGGCGTGGAATCGCTGCTCAATGACATCTGGGTTCAGGATATCGAGAGATTTCTGGGGTATCCGGATTACGACTCCTTGCGGCGGGACCTCGAGTCGTCGCGAGCCTTTGGATGACCGTGAGCAGGGTGGACGCGGCTTGGCAGACCTGGAAGAAACCATACGGGTGAGTCGGGTGGGCGGGACGCAGGCCGTCGTCTGCGTGACTCTGAACCGACCAGAGCGGGCCCATGCCTACACGATCCCCATGCTCGAAGCGCTGCAGGCGCACATCGACGGGATGTCCCGAGACCGCGACATCCGGGGCGCGATTCTCATGGGCGACGGCGATCACGTTTTCTGCGCCGGTGCCGACCGCGCCGAGATCGACGAGCGACGGGCGGCGGACGGGTTCACGCTCATGGCACGTCGCGTTTTCGAGGCCTGGCAAAGGCTCCCCTGGCCGACCGTCGCTGCCATCAACGGCGTTGCCTGTGGCGGTGGGTTGGAATTTGCGTTGGCTTGCGATGTACGGGTCTGCGCGCCGCATGCCCGCTTCTGGCTGCCGGAAACCGAGTTCGGTTTGATTCCCGCGGCCGGTGGTGTGGAGCGGTTGTGCCGTGTGATCGGATCGCCCCGCGCCCGAGAAATGGTGCTGTTCGGCCGGGCCATCGGCGCGGCCACGGCGCTGGATTGGGGCCTGGTGTCCCATGTTGGTGAGGATGTCCGCAGCGTTGCGCTCGACTGGATGGAACGCGCCACCAGCCGCACGCCGATGGCGACCGCGGCGGCCAAGCGACTGCTGAACGCCCTGGACGTGGATGAGCGGATCGACGTTGCGGTCAGGGCGACCCAAGCGGCGCTCTATGAGCATAACTTCGCCGCCAAGGGCGGGGCTGACAATGCCTGACCCAAGCGTGCGGCCGCGCTTATCCGCGATCGGAACCGCGTTTCCGGGGCGGCGCTATCTGCAGACGGACATCGTCGATCTCTTCAACATCTCAGACCCGAAGGCGCGCCGGTTTTTCACCAATGGCTACATCCATTCGAGGAATCTGGTTCTTCCCGAACCGTCTGCGGACGGGTCGTTGCCGGACGAACCGCCCGCGGCACTCTACGCCAAACATCGCCACCATGCGCTCGAGACCGGCAGCTTGGCCATCGAGCGGGCCCTCACGGCCGCCGGGCTGACCGCCAACGATGTCGGCTACATCGCCTGCGCGACGTCGACCGGTTTTCTGTGTCCCAGCTTGACCGCCCATTTCGTTCGCCACCTCAACCTGCCGCCGTCGGTTCATCGCATCGACGTGGTCGGCATGGGGTGCAATGCCGGCCTGAACGCGATTCAACCGGTGGCCGCCTTTTGCGCCGCCCGCCTCGACGGCGTTGGCCTCCTGGTGTGTGTCGAAGTGTGCTCGGCTGCCTATGTCGCCGATGAAACCGTCGGGACGGCCGTGGTGAATTCCCTCTTCGGCGACGGCGCCGCCTGTGCCGTGCTCACCTCCGCACCAATGTCCCATCCGGGATTGCGGTTGGTGGACTTCGAATCCCGCATGCTGCCCGACCATTTCGATGCCATGCGCTTCGATTTCGATGGACGCAAGTACTCGTTCTCCATATCGAGGGATATTCCAAGCGCCCTTGGCGCTCATGTGGACCAGCCGGTTGATGCTCTCCTGGCTCGGAACGGCTTCAGGCGAAGCGACATACGACATTGGGTCATCCATTCCGGTGGCCGCAAGGTCATCGATGCCATGATGCAGACACTCGACCTCACCCGGCATGATGTCCGCCACACCGACGGCGTTCTTTATGATCACGGCAATCTGTCGTCCGGGTCGTTCCTGTTTTCGTTGCAGCGGCTCTACGAGGAGGGTGTTGCCACACCCGGCGATCCCGGCATGTTGATCACAATGGGCCCCGGATCCCAGATCGAATGCTGTTTCGGTTTGTTTTGAGATACAGATAAATCCATGTCCAACCTTGAAACCCAACTCGCGCCCTGGTGCGGTCGGATGATGCCGGCGGCAACCGGCCCCTTGGATACCTGGCGCGGACCGTTCGAAGCCTGGTTTGCCGAAGGCGAACAATTGCACCAAGCCATCCTGGCTGAACCGGCGGAACAGGCCCGCCCCATGTCGTGGCGTCTACTGTCGTGGCGTCTACGCCTCGCCCAAGCCGAAGGCCTCCTGATCGGCGCAAGGCCGCGTGCCCGAGAAATCTTCGATGTGCTGACCGGCGCTCGCCGCGAACCGGCTCGCCTTGAGACCCTCATGGACGCGGCTGTCGCCCATTTTCCCGGACTTGGGTTTGACAAAGACCGGTTGAAACAGGATGCCGCGGCGCCATTGCGGGAGAAATCCGGCGCCGACCTGTTCCAAGGCGTGCTTCTCTCCGCCTTGTTGGCCGACCCGGTGGTTGCCGCGCGCATCATGCGGGATATGCGACGGCCCAAACCGACCTCTTTGACCCTCCTGGATGAGTTGCTCCGGAAAGACAGGCTGGACCTCGGTTCCGTTACGCTCGAACGGGTCGGCCACGCCGGTATGGTGACCTTCACGGCAGAGCGTTCTCTCAACGCCGAGGACGACCGCTTACTTGAAGCCTTCGAAACCGCGGTGGACCTGGTGCTGCTGCATCCGAACCTTCGCGTCGGTGTGCTGCGCGGCGGCATGATGACCCATGCGAAATACAAGGACCGGAGGGTGTTTTGCTCCGGCATCAACCTCACGCTGTTGCTGCAAGGGCAGATATCCTACCTCTATTTCATCGTGCGCGAATTGGGGGTGATGAACAAGATTTACCGCGGCCTGGCGATGGACCCGACCGATGAGCTTACGGGGATCGCGTTCGAAAAGCCGTGGATCGGCGTCGTGGATACGCATGCCATCGGTGGCGGCGTGCAGATGCTTCTGATCCTCGATCATGTCTTGGCGGAGGAAGAGGCGTTTCTTGCCGTTCCGGCGCGCACCGAGGGTTTCATCCCCGGGGCTGCCAACTTGCGGCTGCCGCGCCTGATCGGTGCGCGTGAGGCACACCGGATCGTCGACCGAGGCATCCGGTTCAGCCCTGAGGATTCGATTGGGCAGTGCCTGATCGACTCGGTGGTTTCGCGAGCGCGGTTGGACGCCGCGCTGTCCGACACCATCGCCCGGTATGGGGATGCCGGTTCCGCCGGCGCAATCGCCAACCGGCGCGCGTTTCGGATCGCCGAGGAACCGGAGGAACAATTCCGCGCCTATATGGCGCAGTTCTGCCTGGAACAAGCGCGCTGCCTCTACGATCCATCCTCGGCCGATCATCTGGATCGCGTCTGGACCCAACGCAAGACCCCGTCAGTGCCATGAATCCGATTGCTGCGTCCATTGAGGTGATTGCCGGTCATGTCAAGCGTTCGCTCTTGCGTAAGATGCGAGACCCCATGGTGGTGCAGGAAACGTTCCTGCGAGACCTCCTGGTTCGTCATGCGGGAACCGAGATGGGGCGCGCGCTGGGCCTGGCCGAGATCAAGACGGTCGAGCAGTTCCGCGCCCGTGTTCCGATCCGGACCTACGCCGATTTCGAACCCATGATCGCGCGCATCGCACGGGGCGAGACCAATGTGCTCACCCCGGATCCCATTCTGTACCTCAATGTCACCAGCGGCACGACCGGCCGCCAGAAACAGATACCCGTGACGCGGCGGTTTCGGCGCACCCTGGGACGGGCCCAGTTTGCGGGCTATGGCTTCGGCATCGATGCGCATCGCCGCCATGCGAACGGATGTCCAGCCTCCGAAAGGCCAAGGTTCGGCAAGTGGCTGGTTGGCCAGACCACAGCCAATTTCGGCACCACCGAGGGGGGCATCCCGTTCGGGCGGGCCACCAGCGGCCGGCTTCAATCGGTCCGTTTTCTCGTCAATGGCATATTGGCGCATCCGCTAGAAACCATGGGCCTTTCCGATGCGTCCAGCCGGCATTATTTGAGCCTGTTGTTTTCCCTCTGTCACGAAGATCTGGCGTTCATAATGGTCGGTTTTCCGATCAACCTGCTCCATGTCTGTCAATCTTTGGAGGCGTATTCAGAGCCCTTGGTCGCGGATATCGCCGCCGGCACCATCAGCCATGACATCAGCATAGAGCCTTCCCTGCGCCGCATGCTGGAGAAGCGGCGGCGGCCCGAGCCGCAGAGGGCGGCGATGCTGCAAGACAGTCTCAAACGCGACGGGCGGCTGACGCCAAAAACGGCGTGGCGGACCCTGTCGGCTTTGGTGACGGGCATGGGCGGCCCTTCGGAATTCTACGTGCAGCGCTTTCCGGAATACTTCGGTGATATCCCGGTCTTCGGCGGCAACTACAGCGCCAGCGAAGGCGCCATCGGCATCTACACCGAATTCAACACCCACCACTGCGCCCTGGCGATTGAAAGCGGCTTCTTCGAACTGATCCCGGAAGACCAGTGGGATGCTGATCAACCAAAGACGGTGCTGGCTGCAGACGCCGAGATCGGCCGGCAGTATCGGGTCGTCATGAGCAATTACAATGGGCTGATGCGGTATGATCTTGAGGACATCGTTGAGGTTGTCGACTTTATCGAGCAAACACCTGTCATCACGTTTCGCCGTCGCCGCGGCGGACAGCTCAGTTCGGTCCTTGAAAAGACCACCGAGCACCACGTCAACCAAGTGGTGCGGACCCTCCAGCAAGACTTCGGCCCCCTTCTGCAAGATTTCTGCGTGACCCTGTCGGCGCATGAGGTTCCGGCCCATTATCTGGTCAACATCGAGCTGGCACCTGGCCGGTCACTCGATGACCCTCGGGCGTTCCTGCACCGGTTTGACCAGGATCTTAGGGAGGTGAACTGGTTGTATGGCATGCTGCGGACGGATCGCATTCCGCCGCCCAAGTTACGGCTGCTGGCGGCCGGAAGTTTCGCCGAGCTTCGCCAACGCCTTGTCGCGCGCGCCAGTCCCAACGCCGATATCAAACCGCCCCATGTCAGCGAGGACCGTCAGTTGATGAGCGGTCTTGCCGTTGTGCACGAGTTTGATCTCGAGGGTTCACGATAGGAGACGACCCCATGGGCCTGTCCAGACATTGGTTCGCGGCAGGAATCATCAGACTGGCCAACACTTGGGCGCGGCGCCATTCCAGGGATCCTGTGCAGCCGATCCTCACGGAAACCGTCAAGCAAAGGCCGTCGATCCAGGCGCTCATGACCCATTTCGATGACGTGCGCGCCGAGGTTGTCGCGGCTCTGTCACACGCCAAACCAATCCAAGGGGACTTGTTCTTTACCAGCCGAATAACCTCGGATGGAAAGTGGGACAGGATCTACGTCAAATGGTACGCGCCTCCCTCCCGAACAGGGAGAGAGCATTTCCCCACACTCACGCGGATCCTTGACGAGCACAAAGACATACAGCTCGCCATGGTCTCAATCCTGAGAGCCGGCGGCGTGATCAAGCCGCACCACGGCTCTTGGTGCGGCTGCATCCGCGTCCACATCGGCATCGAGACCCCCAATGATCCGAACTGCTCCCTGATCAATGGCGGACAGGAGTTCTTTTGGGAGGACCGGGGCGTCTATGGGTTTGACGATACTTATCTGCATTCCGCAAGGAATGATACGGATCGCGATCGGATTGTCTTGTTCCTCGATGTTGAGCGAACCATGAAAGGGCGCTTGTCCCAGGCCGTGCTGCGCTGGATCAACACATCGGTCGGGCGCTTGACGACACGGGAGTGAATTGACGCCGGTCTGAGGCGCGGGGCCTGCGCCAGCAGGCCTTCGCGGTGCGAGGCGCCCGGGCCTCGGTGCCGTCCCCGGCCCACTGAGACACGCCCTGCGCCGCTGCACAGCCGCCCGGCTTGCCTCCCATGGTTGCATTCATCGCTGGACCTCACGTCTGTCCTGAGGCCAATGTCGATGGCTGTCGAAATCCGCACTTATTCGGCGGCGCGAAAAACCTTGGCACGCGGATTGCCTTCCGCCGCGCAGCCACTCCCCGCCGTCGAACTCATGGTGGCTCAGACCAACAAACGATCGGATTGACTCATGGGTCTATTCTCGTAGGGCGTGCTTCAGCGCGCCTCGTGCAGCCGGAAAAGCGCCGGACTCTTGAGCAAATCCCGAGCAGATCGAGCCGATCTGCGACGACGATTTGCTGAAAAATCGATTGGCTAGAGCGTCTTCCGCGAACCGGAGTGAGCGGAAACCGCTCTAAAGCGCCGATCCCGGCCGCGGCCTGCTGAAGCAGGCCCTACGGGGGTGTGCCGCGTCGGTCAAAACTTCCGTTCATTGGTATAACAAGGCGGGCCAGCCCAACCGGGTCAAGGCCTTACCGCCGAAGGCGGTGGCCGTAGGCCAGCCTTGACGCGGTTGGGCTGGCCCGCCACGCTCGGTCACCGAGAGCGAGGGCTGCCCGAAAACGCCGCCAGAAATGGGCGTGTTCTCTCTGCCGTCAACAGCCAATGAAGATTGACAGGAGGCAGATCTGCGCCCACCGTTAAGAAATCGGCATCTTCGTCAGGCTGATGAACGGAGCGGTCATGATCAGGGTCACGGCGGCGGAATTTGACGGCAATGTCGACCATTATCGGTCGCGAGCCCATAGTGAGCCGGTCGAGATCCTATTTGATGGCCGATCCAGATTGGTCCTCATCTCGGGAGAGGAATACGCGCGATTGTCCCTTGCCAGCCAGCATCAAGAACAGATTGGCGATCAGTCTGACCTTCAGCTTGGGTCGAATGGTGAGAGTTTGCCATCAGAGGAGGAAATGATCGCGAGGCAGGAGGAGTGGTTTGCCGGACTGGCGGACAGGGCAAGACATAGAACTGCTGGCCGGCCGAAAACCGACAGCGCGGAACTGATACGGCAAGTGCGCGATGAGCGATTCCATCAGCATAACCAAGCCCGAGCCTTTGATTGTTGATGCAAGCGTCGGCATGAAATGGGTGATTGAAGAAGTGGGATCGCAGGACGCTCGGGCTCTCAGGTCCTATCGTCTTTTTTGTGCCGTCTCTCTTCTGGATTGAGACAGCTAACGCCCTGGTCATTGTGTCCAAACGGGGGCTGATCTCCAAGCCCGACGCCGAAAGCGCTTGGTCCGATTTATGTGCGGTGCCGGTCAGAACGGTCACACAAGATAGGACGGCCATTACCCGCGTCCATCAACTGGCAACCGAACTCGGCCACCCGGCTTATGACTGCTGCTATTTGACCTTGGCCATGGATCTGAACAGCCAGGTTGTATCCGCCGATCAGAAATTCCTGAATGTTGCAAGATCGAACTCGGCATATGCGTCCTACATGGTTGCGTTGGCTGAAATTGGTGGCGATTGAATGCATGTTGTACTGCCGGGCGAACGGCGAACCGATGTTCGGTATCATATCATCCAGACGGAAGCTTGCGAAAATGGCGGAAGCTGCCGCTTCAGAAGCTCAATCTCATGAGTGCTTGCTAGACCGAAGTTCTTACTTTGTAACCTTTCAAAGGCGCGGAGCGCCTTAGGATCTTCGGCTCAATTCCGGAAAATGTACCCATGTAAATTGGGGGATTTTGACTTGATAGAAAAATCTTATGGTCGTATAAAGTGGCCATGTACATCGACGTTGTCAAAAATCGCACCTCGCCGCCTGCGGTGCTCTTGCGCGAGAGCTACCGGGAGGGCGGCAAGGTCAAGAAGGTAACGCTGGCCAACCTGTCGTGCCTACCCGGTGAGGTGGTCGAGGGCTTGCGCGTCCTGCTCAAGGGCGGCACCGCGGTTCCGCCCGGCCAGGAGGCGGTGGTGATCGAGCGGTCCCTGCCGCACGGGCACGTCGCCGCCGTGCTCGGCACGCTGCGCGCCA
>JANQJV010000222.1 GCA_028281465.1 Azospirillaceae bacterium
AAATATAGTAGCAAAAGCAAACTTCGCTGCTATATATGCGCTCGGAAAACTGGACTGTTTCATCCCCGGCAGGTCGGCCGCAAGGCCGGTGAGTGACTATCTTTGATCCACGATCATTGACACGACCGTTCGCAACAGAACATTTGCTCCAGCGATGCAATCCTCCCAGGTGCTGTGCTCATCTGGGGCGTGGCTGATCCCTGCGGTGCTGGGAATGAATACCAGGCCGGCTCGGGTGATGGTGGCGAAGCTCTGGGCATCATGGCCAGCGCCACTGGACATGCGGCGGACTCGGTAACCAGCCGCCACCGCAGAACGAAACAAGCAATCCCCCAACACGCAATCCAGACCGATCGGTGCCAATCGACTGATAGGATCAATGACCATATCGAGGCGGTGCCGATCGGCCGCGCGGCCGATAGCGGCCGCCATCTCCGCCGCCAAGGCGTCGAGCACGCCGCCGTCTGGATCGCGCCCGATCAATCCGAATACCACCTGTCCGGGCACGGTATGGACGAACCCCGGTACCACATCGACTCGACCGATGGTGATCCGGCTTTCCGGCCCACCGGCGACGGCGATCACCTCCGGAATGGCATGGGCGGCTTCGACCAGGCCGGCAAAGGCGTCGCGGCGCAGCCCCATGGGTGTGGTGCCGGCATGGTTGGCGGTGCCGGTCAAGGTCACTGTCCAAGTAAAGACACCGGAGATGGCGGTGACGATGCCAATGGCATCCCCGGCAGCCTCAAGGATCGGGCCCTGCTCAATGTGCAGTTCCAAAAAGCCGCGCAGGGCGCCCACCGGCAAGGCTGCGTCATTCAACCGCGCAGGGTCAAGCCCCTGGACGCGCAGACGGTCGGTTAGCAACATGCCGTCGTCGTCCCGAGCCCGGGCGAACCAGGTGCGGTCAACCAGACCACACAGCGCCTGCGACCCCAGCATGCCGCCGAACCGCCCTTCCTCTTCCGCCGTGCCGATGACCAAAAGCGGAAATGGCGGCGTAAGGCCAGCGGTGCGCAGGCCCCGCACAACTTCCAAGGCCGCACAGCAACCGAGCGCCCCATCGAAGACACCGCCACGCGGCACCGTGTCCAGATGTGAGCCGAGCGCCAGGGCCGGCCCGGTACCACGCCCCCAGCGTGCCAGCACATTCCCGACGGGATCGAGCCAAGCGGTCAGTCCAGCCTCGGCACAGCGGTCGCGGAACCAGCGCCGGCCGGCCATGTCGGCATCGGAATAACTGCGCCGATCCACACCGGCCTCGTCGGGTCGGCGACCAAGCTCGGCCAGCGCCTCCATATCCGCCCGCAGTCGCGCACCGTCGATTGTCGGCATGGGCAACGATGTCATGGTGTGCAGACACGGATGGCCTGCCGCACCACCGGAACAGCCGCCATGAGGCTGCGCGTATAGGCGTGTTGCGGCGCACGGAACACCGTGCGGCACGGGCCGGTTTCAACCACGCGACCGTCGCGCATCACCAACACGCGGTCGCACAGCGCTTCGATCACCGCCAGGTCGTGCGAAATGAAGACGTAGGTCAGGCCGAGCCGGGTTTGCAGGTCGCGCAGCAAGGTGAGCACCTGGGCCTGAATCGACACGTCGAGCGCCGACACCGGTTCGTCCAGCACCAGCAGTTCCGGCTCCACCACCAAGGCACGCGCAAGACCGATGCGCTGTGCCTGGCCGCCGGAGAACTCGTGCGGATACCGCTCCAGGAACTCCGGCCGCAAACCGACCAGGTCTAAAATGCGTGCGACACGGTCCCGCCGCTCGGCTCGGCCTGCGCCCAGCAGCACCTGGACCGGGCCTTCCAGGATCTGCCGCACGGTTTTGCGCGGGTTGAGCGAACTGACCGGGTCCTGGAACACCATTTGCACAGCACGATGGAAACGAACCGCCTCGACGCCGGCCAAACCACGCACCGGCCGGCCCGCCACCGACAGGTGGCCGGCGCTCGGCGCGAGCAACCCAACCAGCATGCGGGCCAACGTCGACTTGCCCGATCCGCTCTCGCCGACCACACCGAGCGTCTCGCCGTGCCGGACCCAAAACGAAACCCCGTCGACGGCCCGCACCACCGGCACACGCCGGCCAAGCCAGGTTCGCCCGCCGCCAAACAGGCGGACCAACGCGTCCGCCGCCACCAGCACGTCAACCATGGAGCCCATCCTCGGCACGCAGGCAGCGCGCCGTCCGCGCTGGCCCGACCGGCCGCAGAGGCACTGGCGCCTGCCGGCACGCCGCGACCACGCTCGGGCACCGGTCGGCAAAGGCACAGCCCCGTGGTAAACGGTTGACCGGTGGTGGCAGCCCGGGAATCGCGTCGAGTGCCCGCTCCGGCTGCCCCAGAACCGGGACGCAGGCAAGCAGACCACGAGTGTACGGATGGCGTGGCGTTGCAAACACGGCGGCCACGGGTCCGGACTCCACGACCTGACCGGCATACATGACCAGGACACGTGTGCACAGCGTCGCGATGACGCCCAGGTCGTGGGTGATGAACAGGAGTGCGGCACCGCTCTGCCGGCGCAAGTCGTTCACGAGGTCGAGGATGCGGGCCTGGGTGGTCACGTCCAAGGCGGTGGTCGGCTCGTCGGCGATCAGCACATCCGGACGGTTGGCCAAGGCCATGGCGATGACCACACGCTGGCGCTGGCCGCCGGACAGCTCGTGCGGAAACGCGCGCGCTTTCTCCGCCGGCGCCCGCAACCCGACCCGGTCGAGCCATTCCACGGCCTGCGCCCAGGCGCCCCGGTTGGACAGGCCCTGGTGGCGCTGCACAGTCTCGGCCACCTGTTCGCCGACCGGCATCAGTGGGTTCAGGGTGGTCAAAGGGTCCTGGAAGATGTACGCGATGCGTCCGCCGCGCAGATCCTGCAGACCCGAGAGCGGCACATCGAGCAGGTCGATCGTGCCGTCGAAGCGAATCGAACCGCCGGTGATGCGCCCGGGCGGTGTCGGCACCAGACCAAGCACCGAAAGAGCCGTGACGCTTTTGCCCGAACCACTCTCGCCGACCACGCCCAGACTGTCGCCGCGGCCGAGCGTGAGGTCGACACCGCTGGCGGCGCGGTAGACCTCGCGACCGATCTCGAACTGGGTGTCCAGCCCATGCATAGCCAGGAGCGGTGGGCTTGACCCATGTTCAGACGGGCCGGTCGATGGCAGCGCCCCGGGGCGTCGCTGCGCCGGCATGGTGGCGGTCCGCGCCACCGGGCGCGACAGCGCGCCCGCCTTCAGGCGTGGATCGAGGATATCGCGCAGCCCGTCGCCGACCAGGTTGATACCGATCACCAGCACCAAGATCAAAACGCCGGGGACGGCGGCGACATGCGGTGCCGTGACCACGATGCGGCGGCCGTCACCCAACATGGAACCGAGATCGGCTTGCGGCGGCTGGGCCCCCAGACCCAGGAACGATAAGCCGGCCGTCTCCAGGATCATCCAACCGACCGTGGTCGACATGGTGATGACGATCACCGGCATGACATTGGGCAGCAGCTCTGAGGTCAGGATGCGGAAGCGGGAGTAGCCGGCCAGACGGGCCGCATCGATGAATTCGCGCCGCACCAGGCTGAGCGTGGCACCGCGCACGGCACGGGCGAAGAAGGGAATGTTGACCACCGAGATCGCCAGCAGCGCATTCATCAGACTCGGCCCCAAGGCAGCCACGATGGCCAAAGCCAGCAGCAGATAGGGAAACGCCATCAGCATGTCGATGCCGCGCATCAGCGCCTGGTCCACCGGACCGCCGACATAGGCCGCGACCAATCCGATACCGCTACCCGCCACCGCCGCGATGAGCGTTGCCGACAGACCGACGGCGAGGCTGACCCGAGTGCCCCAGATCAAGCGCGACAGCACATCTCGACCAAGCTGGTCGGTGCCCAAGAGCGCCGTCGGTGATAACGGCGGCTGCAGCCGGTCGGCCGGTGCCGTGAGGTTCGGATCGACCAAGGGCAACCACGGCGCCAAGAGGGCAACCAGGACGATGGCGGCCACGATGGTCGACCCCAGCACGGCCAGGTGATTGCGGCTCAGCCGAACCCAGATGCTCGGTCGACGCCACGGGCACGCCGGCCTCTCCATCATCGGCGCACCGTGCGCAATCGTGGGTCGAGCGCCACCTGCACCACATCGGTGACAAGATTGATCGACACGAAGCTGGCTGCCACCACGAGCACGCCGCCCTGCACCAGAAGGATGTCGCGCATCGAGATCGCCGTCACCAGCATGCGGCCGATGCCCGGCCACTGGAACACCGTTTCGACGTAGACCGCGCCACCGAGCACGAAGCCGGCTTGGATGCCGATCACCGGAATGACGTTCACCAAGGCATTGCGAAAGGCGTGCCGGCCGATCACCGCCGACTCGCGCAACCCCTTGGCCCGCGCCGTCCGCACGTAGTCCTGGCGCAACACCTCGAGCATGTTGAGGCGCGTGAGACGGGCGATCACGCCGGTGGCCACCACCGCCAGAGTGACCGCCGGCAAGGCCAGGTGATGCAACAAATCGAGCACGCCGCCGCCGCCGAACAAGGCATACATGCCGCCGGTCGGGAACCAGCCGAGACCGACCGAGAACCACAGGATCAGCATAATGCCGAGAAAGAACGACGGTGTGGAAATGCCGATCAGCACCAACAGCGTGAGAACCCGGTCGGTCCAGCCATACTGCCGCACGGCAGCCGCCACGCCGGCAACCACGCCGAACAGCGAACACAAGGCGAGCGATGCCAGGGCCAAGATCAACGTCGGACCGAACCGATCCGCCACCTCATCCACCACCGGTCGGTTGAGAGAATACGATCGCCCCAGGTCGCCCTGCAGCACGCCGGCGAGCCAGGTGCCGAATTGGACCGGCAGGGGCTGGTCCAGGCCGAGATCGCGATTGATCCGAGCCACGTTCTCCGGCGTGGCGTAGGCGCCCAGGATCGCCATCGCCGGGTCGCCGGGTATCAGCGAGATGATCAGGAAGACGATGACCGAGATGCCGAACAACACCGGCACCGCGAGCAACAATCGCTTGGCGACGTAAGACAGCATGGCGGGTCGGCCGCACGCCCGGCACGCCGGAGCGTCAGGCCACTCCTGGGGTCAGCGCTTCGACACGCCGTCGAGCTCCAAGAGGAAACTCGGCTGCAATTGGAAGTTCTGAACGGCCCTCGTGGTTGCGGCATTCTGTTTCCAACTGGCGACGAAAGCCCAGGGCGCATCCGCGTACACGATCGCTTGCATTTCCCGGTACAGCCGGGCCCGTTCGGTCTGGTCGGTGCTGCGTCGGGCCGCCTCCAGGAGACGGTCCACCTCCGGGTTGCTGTAGTAGCCGGAGTTGAAGCCGCCCTGCTCGGGCATGGCTTCGGTGCGCAGCGTCAAATAGGGCAAAGTGTCCGGATCATTGGTCATCCAGGCCATCTGCGCCATGCCGGCCTTGCCGGCGAGCCCAGGATTGACCACGTTTAAGAAAGTGTTCCACTCATATGTTTCGATCCGTGCAGTGATTCCGACCTGGGCCAGATCGGCCTGGATCGCCGTGCCCATGGCCACCGGGTCAAGCATGCCCGAGCCGCCTTCAGTGACATAGAATACCACCTCGGCACCGTCGCCATAGCCGGCTTCAGTGATCAATGCGCGCGCCCGCTCCGGATCATAGGCATACGGCGCGAGCTCGGCGTTGTATGCCCATTCAAAGGCCGCGGGCATTGGCCCAGTGGCCACCGTCGCCGTTCCTTGCAGCACGTCCTCGACCAGGCTCCACCGGTTGATGGCGTGGTTCACTGCGCGGCGCATGCGTACGTCGTCGAACGGTGGTTCGCGCAGGTTGAGGATCAGGAACCACAGGTGCGGTCCAGCCTGCTCGTACACTGCGAATCTCGGATCGTCGCGGAACAACGCGACGGTGTCCGGCGGCACTTCCACCATGATGTCGATATTGCCCGACAGCATTTCCGACAAACGGGCGTTGGCATCGGTGATCGGCCGGAACACGATGCCGGAAAGCGATGGGGCGCCATCCCAGTAGTCCGGATTGCGCTCAACGGCCACCTGGCGGTTGGTCTCCCACAGCCGGAAGCGGAATGGACCCGTGCCGGACGGTGCCCGCCCGTAGTCGACGCCATGCGCCTGCACGGCAGCCGGCGAAACCAGAAGGCCGGTCGGATAGGCCAGGTTGGACAGAAATGGCGCGTACGGTTCGCGCAGCGTGAAACGTACGGTAAGATCATCGAGCACCTCGGTGCTCTTGACGGCGCTGAAGAAGAACGCCAATGGAAACGGCCCGGTGTCGTGGTGCGGATGGCTGTCGTCCAACATACGGTCGAAGTTAAACTTGACCGCGTCGGCATTGAACGGCGTGCCATCGTGAAACGTGACACCAGCGCGGAGGCGGAAGGTGTACACCGTTCCATCGTCACTAATCCGCCAGCTTTGAGCCAGGGCGGGTTCAACCTCGAGCGTACCGGACCGATACCGAACCAGACCATCGTAAAGATTGACCAGGATTCGGAAGTCGTTGACCGCGGTGACGGCATGCGGATCCATGGATTTCGGTTCGGCAATCTGGCCGACCACCAGAATATCTGTTGGAATCTGCGCCGGCGCCGGAGCAGACACGATCACGGTGGCAAGCACCGCGACCAAGGCCAGGGCGCGAACGCCAGGCAAACAATGGAGCATGGGGCCTCCTCCCGCTACGCCAAGGGCTTCGTGGACGGCGCGGCTTGACCGTCGAGGCGGCAGGCCGCCTGGCGGTCCGCCCATCCGCATTCAGGACCTCGGGCACCGTACACAAAGCGACGACAGTTTCAGATGGTCTGCGCGCTGTCAACGCGCCTTTCATCGGGTGCAATCAGAGCCGGGCGGTACGCACGTCCACCAGCAAGGCTTGGGTCACGTGGTTCCGGCCGATCACGGCGCGGGCGATTTCGGTCACTTTGTTACGTGCCGATTTCAATTCTGCCGGCGTCCTCGGCGCACCATGCGGGCCAAACCGATTGACGTTGAACTCGGTTAGAAGCCGATCGCGCAAGCGCGGCGCCAAAGCTTCCGTCCGCCGGACGGAGTCCTCACCGCGCACCTGTAGAACAATGGACAGGACGATGGCGCCGGCCATGCGGCCTTGTTCATCGATCAACGGCAGATCCAGCGGATGCAAACGAACGTACCGCGGGGGGGTGTCTGACTCCGGCAATGCACCGCTCGATGTGGCCACCCAGAAACCAGCGCTGATACCCAGGCAAAAGGCGCATGCGATGGACAGCACAATCGCGAACAGACCAGGCAGCCGCCCTCGTTCCCGAACCACCGTTTGGGCCGGCGGCTGGCCCACCACCCCGCCCGACGCCTTGTCCGGCGCAGCCGCCAAGGGACTGCGCGTCCGCTCCAACGGGCGGGACGTGACCGAGGCAAGGGGTTGGGATCTGCGGAGCTTGGACTTCATAGCCTCAATCCCCGACGCCGGTGGCTAGAACCTTCTGAAATATATGGGTGTTCACTACTTCGACCACTCTCCCTCGGCACCGGGCTGCCAGAACCCGCGCCTTTCTTCTGCCAGCCGTGTGATTTCGGACTCAGGAGAACACAGCCACAACGGCGCTGCCGGATTCGAGGCAAAATGACGGCGCCGCCGCAATGACGACAGATTTTGTATCTCGACTTCGATCAAAGGCTGACTCACTGCTGGTACTATAGCACAGGCCAACCGAACACGCGACGCATTCATAATGTCGCGCTCGACCGAATTTGGCTTGTGATCGCTGAGTCGGGCCATCATACTCCCGCCCATCATGGGTGTTGCTTGTGGGATGATGCATGTCCACCCCGGTGTCATGGCAGAAACCGGTCCCAACGCCGGAGACGGGGTCTTTGGATCGTGGACACGCCGTTCACCCATCACCGGCGTCGTCGAGCACGTTCTCCACATTCCTTTGGCATCTGGATGCCGTCGCCACCGCCCTGCCCACTAAGACCGAGACGGCCCCGCCCAGTCGAGCAGCGCCGCCACCGGCGGTCGACACACCGAAACCGGCAGAACCCGTGTTGACGCTGGCCCAGGAACAGCGCGGGGCGGAGCCGCACCGCCGAACCGATCAGCTTCCCTATCCGAATACCAAGCCATCCCGGCTGTTCGATGCATCGGGGAAGCCATACATGCCACCATGGCCAGAGGTCAAGCCTCCCCCGGCTCCCGCAGCAGCGGTCCCAATACCAAGGGCTCGGCCCGCCTTGGTCGTGGCAGCGGACGGCAGTATCACGGCACCGCCACACCCCACACCGAAACCGGCTGCAACGGGCCTGGCCATGGCCACCGATGCGCGGTCGCAGACGCAGCCAGTACCGCAGACTGGGGGCGGGGCTTTGGCCCAGACACCAATCCCTGCGCCCAAACCGGCCTTGGCCGGAGCCGACCAACCACTGTCATACCGCGCAGCCGCGGTCGGCGCGGCGACCGAACCGGGCCGGATCCCGCTGCCTCCGGCCAAACCCATGGTGATAGGACAGGTCGCCGAACGGTCACAGCTTCCGGAGCCCAAACCAGAGCCACCGCCCCGGCCTGCCGGAACCAATGATGCGGATGGCGTGTTTCGCGAGTATATGGAGGTGGCTCGCCTGGTTTCACGCATCGCCGGCGTATCGCCGGCCGAGATCATTGCCAAAGCGGCACGTGAAAGTAGCTTCAACGCCACGGCCCGCAGCCAAACCAGCTCTGCTGCCGGCCCCTTCCAATTCATCGAGCGTACCTGGCTCGACATGGTGCGTCGGCACGGTCCCACCATGGGCTTGGTCGAGGAAGCACGCCAGGTTGAACTGCGGCGTGGTACCCCAGTTGTGGTCGATGCCGACATGCGCGACCATATCCTCGACCTTCGCTTCGACATCAAGATCTCCGCCGGCATGGCGGCCCGGTATCTGGATGAAGCCGGCAGCGAATTGGGCCGGCTGATCCGCCGACGCCCCGACACGACAGAACGCCACATGGCCTATTTCCTCGGGCCAGGCGGCGCCGCCAAGCTGATCGGTGCAGCACAGAGCAACCCCGGCGGATCGGCCGCAAAGCTGATGCCGGAGGCGGCCAAGGCCAACCAGCCGCTGTTTTATCAAGACGGACGGCCGCTCACCAACAGCGGTGCCCTCACCAAAATCACCCACTTCTTGAACCGCGATATCCGGCACTACACAGAGATGACCGGCCTGAGTGCCGGGGGGTGACCCGTTCGGCCCTGCCGAATACACGGGTCGCGGCATCGCAGACCGGTCCCGCGTGCATGGCTGGAGCCGCCGGACGGCTCGCCAGCCGCTTCGGCGCATGCTAGACGACATGGATGCATGATGCATCCAACAGGGTCACGGCTCCGGCTCGACCACCGGTCGAACCGGCAACGCTTGGATTCGGCTTTGCCATGGGCGCGTTCGCCATTTGGGCAGCCGCACCGATCTACTTTAAAGCGGTCTCCCATATCCCGCCCCCCGAGGTGCTGGCACACCGGGTGCTTTGGACGGTTCTGTTCGTCCTCGGTATCTGCCTTGTGTTCCGGCGCCGGACCAGCCTGGCCAATACCCTGAATCGAGACCGGCTCCTGGTCTTGGTGGCAACAACGGTGCTGATCTCGACCAATTGGCTGATCTTCATCTGGGCCATTGGAGCCGGCCGCCTGGTCGAGATCAGTCTTGGTTACTACATCAATCCGCTTGTCAACGTCCTGCTTGCTTTGGTGTTTCTGGGCGAGGCGCTAAACCGCCGCCAAGTGTGTGCCATCACCGTGGCCGGTGCCGGCGTCGCCGTCCAAGTCATCAGCCTGGGTAGCATCCCCTGGGTTTCGCTCTTCCTGGCGTTCAGCTTCGGCGGCTATGCGCTGTTGCGCAAGAAAGCAACCATCGATCCGGTGGTCGGCGTCCTGGTGGAGACCACACTGGTCGCCCCCTTCGCCTTGGCTTATGTGGTCTGGTTCGGGGCCATGGGCGGCGGTGCGTTCGGCACGGCATCGCTCGGCCAGGACGGGCTGCTGATCTTCTCCGGCATCATCACCAGTGTGCCGCTGATGCTCTACACGGCCGGCGCCAATCGGCTGAAATTCGCCACTATCGGAACCCTTCAATACCTGGTGCCAACCTGCCATCTCTTGTTAGGGACCCTGCTGTACGGCGAGCAATTCACTCTGGCCCACGCCATCACCTTCGTCTGCATCTGGGCGGCCCTCGCTCTGTTCACCTACGACGCCGTGCGCAACCGGCCCAGCCGCCGTCCCGTGGCGGCGTGAGGCCAACGGGCCGCCCGACGATCCGGTTGTGTATCGATGTCAGATCGAGTGCGCTGTCATCCCTGGCCATGCATCCGATCTCACCGGAGTCGGGGACCCTTCATCGGCTTTGGCCGCTGGCTGCAGTCAGCGGTCGATGCCATGGTTGGGCTATGAACGGTATTGGGTCATCCCGGCTGCCGGAGCCGAGACCGATGCCGACACGCCTGATCCAAAAGCATAACCGGTTCGTCAAAGGCCGGTTCTTCAAAGAGGTGATCGACCATCCTGAGGTGGCCGACGCGCTGATCCACCTGGCTGTGCCGCCGGTCGTGAAGGCGCTGCGCACCGCCACCCCGGGCGCGCCGAAGGCAGAGCCACAGGTCTGTTGGCAGGACGAACCGAAGGGCGGACCGAAAATGTTGCACCCTCTGCTTCGTCGCCGTTTCGGCGACGTGCCAGGCGAAGCGTCATACCGACGGCCTGATACCAACGGCCCGAAACACTGACCGGTCCTCGGGCCGCCCTGTTTCGGAGCGCCGGCATCCTTGCCGGCTGGACCGCCGGCGTCCAGCCGGCCCGGACCACGCCCAGCAACCGGCCGCCAAGATGGCGGCGGTCCAGCCGGCCGGGATGCCGGCGCTCCTGGTTCAGCGCCGAAACCGAACCTGTCATCAATGCGGACCGTGGGTATGACCTGCGCCGGGCTCACCACTCGATCTCGAAGCGGCAGGCATTGGCGCCCATCGCTTGGCAGTCCGTCTCGACGACCGTACAGCGCGGGTGTACCAGAGTTTGGAACAAGCATTCGAAGGTCGCGGCGTAATAGTCGCACACCGGCTGGTCGCTGCGGGCGCCGGCGCAAATAGGGCAGCCGGCGATGGCCAGGCGCACCGGCCGGCCGGCTTCCGCCGTGAACACACCGGTGCCGGAAAAGGTCCAAGCATGCCGTCGAATGGCGGCCAGCAACGCCCGCGCCGATGGACCGCCTGGCAGCGCTCGGAGCAGCCATTGTGCTGGCCGGGGAATGCGGTGGGCCAAGAGATACGCACCGGTCAGACGACCGGCGGTCCGCGAAACGCGGCGTACGGAGGCCATGGCCAATTCGGCGCGGAGGGCCCGGTGCAGAGCCGTAACGTCGCATTCGTCCACCATGCCGCCCGGCGGCTGGTCCAGGTGATGTGACAAGCGGGCTACGGCGAACACGGCTGCCGTTTTGGCCGCACCGACTTCCACCTCCAGGGCTTCGGCCACGCGAGTAATCGCGTTCGGGCCGATGCGCCCGGCTGCTACCGACGATTTTGCCTCGTCCATGCTGTGGTCTTCGCACATTGCCGCGACACCCCGTGCTTTGCGGGCTTGCAAAAAAAACGGGGCGGTCCCGATCCCGCCCGACCCAACCGCCACCGCCATGGGACGAGCACACCCCTGTCATTCATCGGACAAGGGTGCTGCAGGTGAAAGAGACGGACCGTGCCTTACGACAGATCTGTTTTTTCGAAATCGCCCGGGGAATTGGGAGGGTCCGCCATACCGTAGCGGCGCAGCTTGACGTACAGGCTTTGCCGGCTCAGGCCAAGCATCTCCGCCGCCGAGGCCCGGTTGTCGCCGGTGAGTTCCAAGGCTGCCTCGATGCAGAGCCGCTCAATCAGATCCGTGGTCTCACGCACCAGGTCTTTCAACGGCACTCGGCCGATCAACTCGGTGAACTGCTCGGCCGAACGCGGCAGTTGGTGACCGCGGACCCCTTCCGGCGCCGGCGAGCGCAGGGCACGGCGGATCGAAAAGCCGAAACACGGGCGGTCGTTGTTCGCCACGGCGACTGACGACACTTCCACTTCCTCCGTGGCACCGAACTCGCCCCGCACCAAGGTCGGAAACAGCCGCACAGAGCCATGCTCGCGCAAAATGCTGGCGAGCACGTTGAAATCGACACGGGACCGACCCAGCCAGCGCTCCAGGTTGTGGCCACGCGCCTGATCCTCGCTGGCCAGTTGGGCCATGTCGAGGAAACTGGCGTTGGCCGTGATGATGCGCCGATCCAGCTCGGTCACGACGAAGCCTTCAGGCATACGCTCGATGACATCCGCCAAACGTGACTGGGGCCCGTCGGTCGCTACCGCCGCCTCGACCGCCAGCACCGGCGCCAAACGGACCAGGAAAAAAGCGGCGTCGTCCTGCCGCATCAAGGAGGCGGAGATCAGGAACGAAGATTTTTCCGGTTTCAGCCGGGCCCGTACGTCATAGCCACGGCCCCCTGTGCGCACCGCATCCAACATGGCCGCAATCGCATCCACCGATTCCGGCTGGAAGGTTTCCGGAAATGCCTCCCCCAGCATCTCGCGTGGCGTCGCCCCAAGCAGATGAGCGGCCGCCGGATTGGCATCATTGATCCTGCGGGTCGCTGCATCGACGATCAGGACTGCCTCGGATGTGAGCTGGAACAGCAACCGATAGCGCGTCTCAGCCTGGCGCAACCGAGCGTATTCCCGCTCCAATGACTGCTGCGCGTTGACCAGGCGCTGCTGCACCAGCGTCAGGCTGCGCATCTCCCGACCAAGGGCAAGGATACGGCCATCGTCATTCAGGCGGATGGCCGCGTAGCGCACCGGCAAGTCATCCATGCCGCGCACCGACGGATGATTGACTTGGCGCCAGCCGGTGCTCCGGCGCCGAGCCGCGTCATCCAACAGTTCGGCCACTTTCCCCCGGCTCTCCACCGTAACGATATCACTCCATGTCCGACCCAGCCAACGGCCGCAGTCCTCGTCGCCCAGGTCGTCGTTGCTCCATGTCAGGTCTTGAATCACGCCATTCCGGTCGATCACCAGCGCAAGATCGGTGGCCAGCGCGACGACCGACGCCGCATAGTCCGCCTTGAGGTCGCCCAAAGAGCGTTCCGGAGTCCGGAACGGGCTGACCCGGGCCTCGAAAGCCACCTGCTGTGTCCCCATCTCGCGTTCCATTGTCGCACGTTGCTCGGGTCGATCGACGCCCGTCACCGTGCCGCCAGTGACGCTGCACCGACCAGGGTCTCGGCCACCCGAACCGCCTTCTGGGCGGTTTCGGCTGTGCCGTCAGCGCCGACCTGCCGTGCCAATTCTGGCACGCTCAGGAAAAGCTGCCCGCCGACCAGCACGGTCACCATCGGATTGCGCGACGCTTGACGGACGGCCCTGATGTCGTCCGCCAGATGGTCGAGCCGGCTCTCGCAGCTAGCCGACAGGCCGACGACATCAAACCACTGTTCAGCGACCAGTACCACATAGTCTTCACGGGTTTCTGGCAGCCCCCCCCAAACCACCCAGCCGGCACGTCGGAAAAACTCCTCGACCATGAACAGACCGAAGGTGTGCTGTTCGCCCGGCACTGTTCCCAGCAGAATCTTCGGGCCGTCGGACGTGGCAGAAACCGGATCGCAGAGCGACGGACTGAAGATGCGCAAGAGCTGCTGCAGACGCGCCAAGGCAATGGTGACGTCGACAAAATTGCAGATGTCTTTCTTCCAAAGCTCGCCCAGATACCGGGCCGCCGGTGCCATCAGATCGAGCAGGATGCTCTCCAGGGAAACGCCTCGAGCCAGGCGGGTGTGCAAGAAAGACGCAGCCACATCCGTATCGTGCACGAGCAAAAGGCGAATGAATTCCGACACATCGACCTCCGCGACACCGAGACGCTTCGGGGGCGCCTGCGCCGGTTCAGGCGCAACCGTCCGATGCGCCAACATCAAACGCGGAATGATCTCGCCTTCCACAACGCTGGCCAGACAGGCGCGGCACTGTTGAAGCCCATGTGGATCAAGCGTATCGACCGCCCGGGGCGGATCGGGAAATGCGGTGAGAATCCCACCGTCTCCCCACCATCGTTCGCCTGCTGGAACGAGACGCCCCATTCCGGCCATTGGTTCCTCCCTACCACAACGCGCGCATAAGACACGGGAACCCCGTAGGCTGGTCCCTGTCTCTACAGACCCTCTATCCCCCGGTTCTTTTCAATCCCGACCGGTGGGGTCGTCATTGACCTGGCGCACTTAGACCAGTGGTGTAAGACGATGGACGTCCAGAAGAGGCTAATGCCCCCCGGGTGTCAAGGGACTGCGACAAACGCGGCAAGACGGTAGACCGGCGGCATTTTGCCGGGTTTCAGAAACGCCGCCGGAACGATAAGTCCTGCGCTATGTCATTGTGCCTACCCCGAAGCGGCGATATCCCTGACACGGGACAGGCTCCGTGTCAGCTTGACCTGACGTTAAGCAAGGTTGACACTGCCTGGGACGCCAACTAGTCTTTGCCGTGATAGGGGGCAGGGGCAGGAGCGGCTGAACAATAATTGAGAGCCTTCCCCGGAACGCTTGGGTTCATCCTCGATCAATCGCGGACGAGTGCCGGCGGCGCGACGCGTTCCGTTCAACTCGAAACCTTCCGGCCAAAGGTTGTCAAGCGATGGTTACAGGCAACGTCATTGACAGGTTGATCCAAACCGTCGATTTCTGCCCTTGGGCGTCGGTCGCGGGTCTGCAGGCTGTGCAGCTACGTCGGCGTCCGGTCACGCGCATCCCGGCCCAATCGCCCGGCTTGATCGACCGGCTGGTGCAGGCGGTCGATTTCTGTCCCTGGCCCTCCATCGCCGGGACCACGCCATTGGAGCACCGACGTCCGAGGCCGCCCATACCTTTATATACGCCTGAGGAACGTCGACGCCGCGACGCGACGCCTTGGACCCTGGTGCAGGGGATTCTGGCACCAACCCAATTTGTGGTGTTTCTGGTAAGCCTAGGACTGGTTCTCAACTACCTGGCCACCGGCAACGGCCTGGAGGTCACCACCGCATCGATCGTGATCAAGACGCTGGTGCTTTATGTCATTATGGTGACCGGGTCGATCTGGGAACGCGAGGTTTTCGGCAAGTATTTGTTTGCGCACGCGTTCTTCTGGGAAGACGTGATGAGCATGCTCGTGCTCGCGCTGCACACCGCTTATCTGGTGGCACTGTTCTCCGGGGTCGTCGACGTAACAACCCAAATGATTCTGGCGCTCGCCGCCTATGCCGCGTACGTGATTAATGCGGTCCAGTTTGTGCTCAAACTGCGTGCAGCCCGGCGCGAAGAAGACCCGACGCCATCGTACCACTCCGGTGGTCTGGACCACTCCGGCGGGCTGGGGTTGGCACGGTGACCGACCCGGTGGACCACCAAGCCAGGACTCCGGCCATGGCCACCACGGTGGGATGCGGCGACGCACCGGTGTTGCGCGAACACGGGCAACGCGAAGTATTCTGCGGGTTGACCGGCATCATCTGGCTCCATCGCAAGATTCAGGACGCATTCTTTCTGGTCGTTGGTTCGCGTACCTGCGCCCATCTAATCCAATCGGCTGCCGGTGTGATGATTTTCGCCGAACCGCGCTTCGCCACCGCCATCATGGAGGAGCGCGACCTCGCCGGCCTGGCGGACATGAATGATGAGCTGGATCGGGTGGTCGACCGGCTCCTGGAGCGGCGGCCGGATATCCGGATGTTGTTCCTGGTTGGGTCGTGCCCATCCGAAGTGATTAAGCTGGACCTGGCCCGCGCGGCGAGCCGCCTGAGCCAGAGGCACATGCCGCAGGTGCGCGTGCTCAACTACTCCGGCAGCGGCATCGAAACCACTTTTACACAGGGTGAAGACGCCTGCCTGGCCGCTCTCGTCCCCTGTCTGCCAGCGGCCGGCCCCCTGGACCCACCGTCCCTCCTGGTGGTCGGCGCCCTGGCTGATGTGGTCGAAGACCAACTCCGCCGCATTTTCGAAGCCCTGGGCATAACCCGGGTCGATTTTCTGCCGCCACGCTGCAGCAGCGCGCTGCCGCCCGTGGGCCCGGACACGCGCATTCTTCTCGCACAGCCGTTCCTTGGTGAGACCGGCCGGGCCTTGGAAAAACGCGGTGCACGCCGGCTCGACGCGCCTTTCCCGCTTGGGGCCGAAGGCACGACGCTGTGGCTGAAAGCGGCGGCCGACAGCTTCGATGTGCCGACAGCGCGGTTCGAGTCCGTGATTCGTCCTGGGCGGGACCGTGCCGAACGGGCGCTCGCCCCTTTCAAGGCACGTCTATCCGGCCGACGGATCTTCTTTTTTCCGGATTCACAGTTGGAGATTCCATTGGCGCGCTTCCTAGCCCGGGAGCTGGGAATGCAGCCGATCGAAGTCGGCACGCCGTATCTGCATCGCCAACACCTGGCGCAGGAACTGGCCCTGCTGCCGGCGTCGGTGCGGCTCAGCGAAGGCCAGCACGTGGAGAATCAACTCGACCGTTGCCGTGCCGCGACACCGGATCTGGTGGTGTGTGGTCTCGGACTGGCCAACCCGCTCGAGGCAGATGGCATGACCACGAAATGGTCGATCGAACTGTTGTTCACGCCGATCCAAGGCTTCGAGCAGGCCGGCGACCTGGCCGAGCTGTTCGACCGCCCCTTGGCTCGCCGCACCCGGTTGGTGGCCTGATCCCATGCAGCTCACGGTCTGGACATATGAAGGTCCACCGCATGTCGGTGCCATGCGGATCGCCACGGCGATGCGCGGCGTGCACTATGTGTTGCATGCGCCACAGGGCGATACCTACGCCGACCTCCTGTTCACCATGATCGAGCGCCGCGACCACCGGCCGCCGGTCACCTACACCACCTTCCAGGCGCGCAACCTGGGCGGCGACACGGCGGAGTTGTTCAAATCCGCCACTGCCGAAGCCTTCGCTCGATTCAAGCCTGACCTGATGCTGGTTGGGGCATCGTGTACCGCCGAGCTCATCCAAGACGATCCGGGCGGCTTGGCGGAAGCGCTCGATCTGCCCGTGCCGGTGGTCCCGCTAGAACTGCCAGCCTACCAACGTAAGGAGAACTGGGGCGCCTCCGAGACCTTCTACCGGGTGGTGCGCGCGCTGGCTGGTCCGCATGCGCCCAAACCTGGAACCCGCCGCCCGCCGCGTGCACCAGACCGCCGGCCATGCTGCAACCTGCTGGGGCCGACCGCTCTGGGCTTCCGGCACCGCGACGATGTGCGCGAGATCACCACCCTGCTCGACCGACTCGGTGTCGATGTCGCGGTCACGGCCCCCTGGCAGGCCATGCCGGCGGACATTGCGCGACTCGGCGATGCCGATTTCAATGTCGTGATGTACCCCGAGATCGCGCTCACCGCTGCGACATGGCTGACACGCATGTTCGGCCAGCCGGCCACCAAAACGGTGCCGATCGGAGTCGGGGCGACCCGTGACTTCGTTCGGGAAGTGGCGGATCTGGCCGGTCTTGATCCGGAACCGGTGCTGGCTGCGGAAGAGTCGCGCCTCCCCTGGTATTCGCGCTCCGTCGACTCGAACTACCTGACGGGAAAGCGCGTCTTCGTGTTCGGCGACGCTACCCATGCGGTGGCGGCCGCCCGGGTGGCGCATGAGGAGCTGGCCTTCACCGTGGTCGGCATCGGCACCTACAGCCGGGAATTCGCCCGCGAGGTGCGTGACGCGGCCACTAGATATGGTGTCGAAGCACTGATCACCGATGATTACCTCGACGTCGAGGCAAAGGTGGCCGAGCTGCAGCCCGAGCTGGTCTTGGGCACGCAAATGGAACGGCACATCGCCAAACGCCTCGGCGTGCCCTGTGCCGTGATCTCGGCCCCAGTGCATGTACAGGACTTTCCGGCCCGAACGGCACCCCAGATGGGTTTCGAAGGAGCCAATGTGTTGTTCGATGCCTGGGTGCATCCGCTCATGATGGGCCTCGAAGAACACTTGTTGGCCATGTTCCGGGAAGACTTCGAGTTCCGCGACGAACACGGACCCTCGCACCTGGGAGTGACGGCTCGCGCGCCGTCTGCCTCGGCCAAGTCGGCCACCGCGGACGATCCGGCCCCGGCAGCCACCGTCGGCCCGCCGGCCGGAGGCGGTACCCCGACGGACGAAGCGCCCGACGAGCCGGCGTGGGACCCGATCGCCGAACAGGAGTTGAAGAAGATCCCCTTTTTCGTGCGCGGCAAAGCCCGCCGCAATACGGAGCGCTTCGCCCGGGAAACGGGCGTCGCCAAGATAACGGTTGAAACGGTGTACGATGCCAAAGCGCACTTCAGCCGCTGACCAGACCCCCGTGCGGGTCGTGATCGTCACGCTGGACAGCCACCTTGCGGGTGCCGCCAAGCGGGCCTGCCGGTCTCTCAAGAAGGATATTCCCGGGCTGACGCTCAGTCTGCACGCCGCCGCGGATTGGGCCGAGGATGCCGAAGCCTTGGCACGCTGCCGGGCTGACATTGCCCAGGGCGACGTGATCATCGCCACGATGTTGTTCATGGAGGACCACATCCAGGCGGTGTTGCCGGATTTGGAAGCGCGGCGTGACCATTGCGACGCCCTGTTCGCGAGCCTATCGGCCGGCGAAGTGATCCGCCAAACCCGGCTCGGTCGGTTTCGCATGGATGCGCCGCAGACCGGCATCATCTCGCTATTGAAACGCCTGCGCGGCGGCAACAAGAAGCGTACGCAGAGCGCCGGTGCACAGCAGATGGCCATGCTGCGCCGCCTGCCACAAATCCTGCGTTTCATCCCTGGCACCGCGCAAGATGTGCGTGCCTATTTCCTGAGCTTGCAATACTGGCTGTCCGGCTCGGACGAGAACGTCGCCAATATGGTCCGGTTCCTTGTCGACCGCTATGCTAGCGGACCACGCCAGGGCTTGAACGGGACTTTAAAACCGGCGATGCCGACCGTGTATCCTGACGTCGGTGTCTACCATCCGCGCATGCCTGGCCGCATCGGCGAACGTGCCGACCAAATACCCGGCGCCAACGCCGCAAGCCGCGGCACAGTTGGCCTCTTGTTGATGCGCTCCTACCTGTTGGCCGGCAACACCGCCCACTACGACGGCGTCATCGACGCTCTGGAAGCGCGTGGGCTCCGGGTGGTCCCGGCCTTCGCCAGCGGCCTGGACGCCCGCCCGGCGGTGCAGAAGCTGTTTCAGCACAACGGCCGCGCCACCGTCGACGCGGTCGTCTCACTCACTGGTTTCTCATTGGTCGGCGGCCCGGCCTACAACGATGCCAAGGCGGCCGAAGAAATGTTGGTCGACCTGGACGTGCCGTACCTGGCCGCGCAGGCGGTCGAGTTCCAAACGCTGCAGCAGTGGGAAGGCTCAGACCGCGGCCTGATGCCGGTCGAGGCCACCATCATGGTGGCGATCCCCGAACTGGACGGCTCGATCGCCCCCATGTTGTTCGGTGGCCGATCGGAGACGGCCGCAACCGAGAACATGCGCGACATGCATGTGCATCCAGAGCGCGCGGAGATGCTGGCGGCGCGGGTCGACAAATTGATTGCCCTGCGCCGGCGCCAGCGGGCCGAACGAAAACTGGCGGTGGTGTTGTTCAACTTCCCCCCCAATGCCGGCAGCACCGGCACGGCGGCCTACCTGGCCGTATACGAGTCCCTCTTCCATACTCTCAAGTCTTTGGCCGCCTCCGGTTACACTGTCGAGGTGCCGGACAGTGCCGACGCCCTGCGCGACCGTCTGCTCGGCGGCAATGCCACCCGTTTCGGCGCCGATGCCAATGTGCACGCACGGATACCGGCCAACGACCACGTGAGGCGGGAACGCTGGCTCAAAGAAATCGAGGCGCAGTGGGGTCCGGCTCCGGGGCGCCAGCAGAGCGACGGTAGTGCCCTGTTCGTCCTCGGCGAACGCTTCGGCAACGTGTTCGTCGGCATCCAGCCGGCCTTCGGCTACGAGGGCGACCCGATGCGGCTGCTGTTCGAAAAAGGTTTCACGCCGACCCACGCCTTCTCGGCCTTTTACCGCTACCTGCGCGAGGATTTCGGCGCCGACGCCGTGCTGCACTTCGGTACCCACGGGGCTCTGGAGTTCATGCCCGGCAAGCAGGTCGGCCTATCGGCGGCGTGTTGGCCGGACCGACTGATCGGCGATCTGCCCAACTATTATCTGTACGCGTCGAACAATCCATCGGAAGGCACCATCGCCAAGCGCCGGGCCGCCGCCACCCTGATCAGCTACCTGACACCACCGGTGGCCAGCGCCGGTCTGTATCGCGGCTTGCTCGAGCTCAAGGCATCGCTGGAACGTTGGCGCGGTCTGGAACCCGAGGCGGAGCGGGAACGCGCGGAGCTGGCCGGCCTGATCCAGGCGCAAGCAGCCGCCCTCGATCTGGCCGAGGCCGAACCGATGTGGACAGTGGAGGCGGGAACACGGATCGGCGCCCTGACCGACACCGTCCTTGAGCTGGAATACTCCCTGATCCCGGATGGACTGCACGTCATCGGCTCACCGCCGAGCGACGAACAACGTATCGAGCTGCTGCTGGCGATCGCTGAGGCCGGGCACGGTGTCCGGCCGGAGCGCGCGGCCGTGGCCGCTCTGGTGGCAGGACGCGCTGCCGACAAGGCCGCCGCGGCAATCGGCAGGGCGCGCGACAAGGAAACCGTGGCCTTACTCACGGCCTTGGCCGAAACCAACCGGTTGTTGGCACAGGACCATGAAACGCCGTCGCTGATCCAGGCGCTGGACGGCCGCTTCATTCGCCCGGCCCCAGGCGGCGACCTGCTGCGCACGCCGGCCGTGTTGCCGACCGGACGCAACCTGAATGGTTTCGATCCATTCCGCATGCCAAGCGCCTTTGCCGTGGCCGACGGCGCGCGCCAAGCCGACCGGCTGCTCGCCTGCCATGCGGCGCAGGGTGCGGCCGTGCCCGAATCGATTGCCATTGTGTTGTGGGGTACCGACAACCTGAAAAGCGAAGGCGGACCGATTGGACAGGCGCTCGCCCTCCTTGGCGCCAAGCCGCATTTCGACAGCTTCGGCCGCTTGAGCGGTGCCGAACTGATCCCGCTCGCCGAACTGGGCCGGCCACGCATCGATGTGGTGATCACCCTGTCCGGCATCTTCCGTGACCTCCTGCCACTGCAGACCAAGCTTCTAGCCGAGGCATGCTACTTGGCCGCCGCCGCCGAGGAGCCGGTGGAGCAGAATTTCGTGCGCAAGCACGCCCTGGCCTATCAGGCCACGCATGACTGCGATCTTGAGACGGCCGCGCTGCGTGTTTTTAGCAACGCGGATGGGGCGTACGGCTCCAATGTCAATCACCTACTGGACAGCGGCACCTGGGACGACGAGGACGAGCTAGCCGAGACATACACCCAGCGCAAGTGCTTTGCGTACGGCCGAGGCGGCAAACCGGCACGCCAGCAGGCATTGCTGCAGTCCATGCTGGCCAATGTCCAACTCACTTACCAGAACCTGGAATCGGTGGAACTGGGCGTCACCACCGTCGACCATTACTTCGACACGCTGGGCGGCATCAGCCGCTCCGTGCAGCGGGTTAAGGGGGCTGCCGTCCCGGTTTACATCGGCGACCAGACCCGCGGAGAAGGCAAGGTTCGCACGCTGGCGGAGCAAGTCGCCCTGGAAACGCGGACACGCATGCTCAATCCGAAATGGTACGAAGGCATGCTGAAGCACGGCTACGAGGGCGTCCGCCAGATCGAAGCGGCGGTGACCAACACCATGGGTTGGTCGGCGACGACCGGCCAGGTGGCGCCGTGGGTCTATCAGCACATCACCCAGACCTACGTGCTGGACGACGAAATGCGGGAACGGTTGGCGCGCCTTAATCCAGCGGCGTCGGCCAAGGTGGCCAACCGTCTGCTCGAAGCGCACGAGCGCAAATACTGGAATCCGGATAGCGCTGTTCTCGAAGCGCTCCGCCGGGCCGGGGAGGAACTCGAAGATCGCCTGGAAGGCGTTGGCGTGGAGATCGCAGCATGACCGTCCCGACGAAACCGTTATCCGAAATCAAGGCGCCTGTGGCGCCGCCGCCCGACGGCGAAGGCAGTGTGCAGGTGCATCTCGACCCGCGACTGCGCATCGGCGGCGCCAAAGTGTTCGCCGTCTACGGCAAGGGCGGCATCGGCAAGAGCACAACCTCGTCGAATCTCTCGGCCGCCTTTTCCATGCTCGGCAAACGGGTGCTGCAGATCGGCTGCGATCCGAAGCATGACTCCACCTTCACGCTCACCAAACGCCTCGTGCCGACGGTGATCGACGTCTTGGAGTCGGTGAACTTTCACGCCGAAGAACTGCGCGTGGAGGACTTTGTCTACGAAGGCTTCAACGGCGTCATGTGCGTCGAAGCGGGTGGGCCACCGGCCGGCACCGGATGCGGCGGCTATGTCGTCGGCCAAACGGTAAAGCTGTTGAAGGAGCATCACCTGCTCGAAGACACTGACGTGGTCATCTTCGACGTGCTGGGCGACGTGGTGTGCGGTGGTTTCGCAGCACCACTGCAGCATGCTGATCATGCGCTGATCGTGACCGCCAACGACTTCGATTCCATCTTCGCCATGAACCGGATCGTTGCCGCGATCACCGCCAAAGCGAAGAATTACAAGGTGCGCCTGGGCGGTGTGGTCGCCAACCGCAGCGCCGCGACCGACGAGATCGACCGCTTCAACACAGCGATCGGTCTGCGCACGATGGCCCATTTCCGCGATCTGGACGTGATCCGGCGCAGCCGTTTGAAGAAATCTACCCTGTTCGAAATGGAAGGGTCGCCCGAGCTGGAGGGCGTGCAGGCGGAATATCTGCAGCTCGCCCAGGCGTTGTGGGACGGCGCCGAACCCATGCTGCCAACGGCCATGAAGGACCGAGAGATCTTCGATTTTCTCGGCTTCGATTGATGGGGATTGGGACGCATGCCGACCAACACGTATCTGGCGCGGCGCGGCGAGCTTGAGACCTACTTCGACCGGACAGCGGTCGAAGCCTGGTCGAGGCTGACCACCACGGCGCCGGTCGGCAGTATTCGCGCCACCGTCCGCGCCGGCCGCGACCGCATGCGTACCACCCTGTTGTCCTGGTTGCCGGCGCATCTGTACGGCCGGCGTCTGCTCGATGCCGGCTGCGGCACCGGTGCATTCGCGATCGAAGCAGCCCGGCGCGGGGCTGCGGTGCTGGCCATCGACCTGTCGCCAACCTTGATCGACCTGGCGCGCGACCGGCAACCCAAGGACGTCGGCCCCGGGAGCGTCGAGTTTCGGGTCGGCGACCTGCTCGATGCTGATCTCGGCCAATTCGACCATGTGGTCGCCATGGATTCCCTGATCCACTACCGGGTGGCCGACACGGTGGCGACGCTATCCGCCTTGGCGGCACGCACCCGATCCTCGGTGCTGTTCACGTTTGCGCCACGGACACCCGCCCTCACCGTGATGCATACGGTCGGACGCCTATTCCCGCGCAGCAACCGGGCACCCGCCATCGAGCCGGTGGGGGAAAGTCGACTGCGCCGCAGCCTGGCGGCGGCCGCGCCGCTACAAGCCTGGCACCCAGGCCGCACCGAACGCATCATCAGCGGCTTCTATACCTCACAAGCCATGGAGCTCTGCCCGGCATGACCCAGTCCCGTGCCACCGCCGCCGACGCCTGGCGGGAAATCGGTTTTCGGCTGCTGCCGTTCGCCGATGCCGCCACGGCCGAACTGCCGCTGGGCCGTCTGCTCCGACTGTCGCTGTTTCAGGTTTCGGTCGGTATGGCGGTGGTGCTGCTGCATGGCACGCTGAACCGGGTCATGATCGTTGAGCTGGGAGTGCCGACCTGGCTGGTGGCGGCCATGGTTTCGTTGCCGCTTCTGTTTGCCCCCTTCAGAGCCCTCATCGGTTTCCGCTCCGACAACCACCGGTCCTATCTGGGCTGGCGGCGCGTGCCGTATATCTGGATGGGATCACTCCTACAGTTCGGCGGCTTGGCGATCATGCCGTTTGCCCTGATCCTGCTGTCGGGCGCCGGCACTGCGCCGGCGTTTGCCGGCCATGTCGGGGCGGCCCTAGCCTTCCTCCTGGTCGGTGCCGGACTGCACACCACCCAGACCGCTGGCTTGGCACTTGCCACCGACTTGGCGCCGGAGGCAAGCCGACCGCGCGTGGTCGCCCTTTTGTACGTCATGCTGCTGGCCGGCATGGGTGTCAGTGCCATACTGTTCGGCTGGCTGTTGGATCACTTCACCTATATTCGGCTGATCCAGGTCGTCCAGGGTGCCGCGGTCGTCACCATGGTCCTGAACATGGTCGCCCTGTGGAGACAAGAGGTCCGCAACCCGGCGCGCACGACGCCAGGCCGGCCACGCCCCAGTTTCCGACAATCCTGGGCTGCCTTCGTGGCCGGCGGTCGGGCCAGCCGGCTGCTCGTGACCGTTGGCTTGGGCACGGCAGCCTTCAGCATGCAGGACGTTCTGCTCGAACCCTATGGCGGTGAAGTGCTCGGACTGTCGGTCGGCGCAACCACTTGGCTCACGGCCCTTTGGGCCGCCGGGACGCTGGGCGGTTTCGCCTGGGCGGCCCGCACACTGGGCCGCAATGGCAGCCCGTACCGGCTGGCCGCGCTTGGGGCCCTGGTCGGCGTATTCGCCTTTTCCGCCGTCGTGTTCGCCGCTCCGGTCGGTTCGCCCCTGCTGTTCCGCATCGGCGCATTGCTCATCGGCTTCGGCGGCGGCCTGTTCGCCGTCGGCACCATGACGGCGGCCATGGGCCTCGCCGAAGACGGTCAGGGCGGATTGGCGTTGGGCGCTTGGGGCGCCGTGCAGGCCACGGCGGCCGGGCTGGCCATCGCACTCGGCGGCGCCTTGCGTGACGTCGTGTCCGACTTGGCGGCCCAAGGCGCGCTCGGCGTCGCCCTGACAGGTCCGGCGACCGGTTACTGCTTCGTCTATCACATCGAGATCGCGTTGTTGTTTGCCACGCTGGTCGCCGTCGGCCCGCTGGTCCGACCGGCCACCGACAGCACCCCAACGTGGTCACCAACGCGTTTTGGTCTGGCCGAGTTTCCCGGCTAGGCCGTTTTGCCCGTGGAGGTCTCCATGCCATACGGCGATGTCATCGGTCACATAGACGTGGCCCAGATCACTCTCTACGCGTTCTGGTTCTTCTTCGCCGGTCTTCTCTATTACCTGCGGCGCGAGGACCGGCGCGAAGGCTTCCCGCTCGAATCCGAAATCACGGGCAGGGTCGAGGATCCCGGCCCACTGTGGCTGCCCGAACCCAAGGAATTCAACCTCCCTCACGGCGGCACATATCTGGCCCCGCAGCCGTCGACCGGACCGCGGCAGACCCACCTGCCGGTCCGGCCCTATGCCAAGTTTCCCGGTGCGCCGATCGAACCGACCGGTGACCCGATGAAGGATGGCATCGGCCCGGCGTCCTACGCCAATCGGCGCGACGAACCCGACCTGACGCTCGAAGGCACCCCGCGGATCGTGCCGTTGCGCGTCGTGGAAGGCCATAGCATCGACGAGAACGATGCCAATCCAATCGGCATGCCCGTTTTCGGGGCCGATGGCATCAAGGTCGGCACGATCAAGGACCTGTGGATCGACCTGACCGAAACGCAGATCCGCTACTACGAAGTGGAATTGAACGACGGCAGCCGCACGGTGCTTATGCCATCGGCATTCGGCGACATCAGCGGCCTGATGCACAAGGTCAAGGTCGAAATTCTGATGGCGAAGCACTTCGCCAACATCCCGGCGATCAAGTCCCCTGATCAAATCACCAAGCTCGAGGAAGATAAGATCATGGGCTACTTTGCCGGTGGTACCCTGTACGCAACACCACAGCGTGCGGAACCGTTGCTATGATCCAAGAGCACGATGGGGAGCCGATCCGGGGCCTACCGGAGCGCCTCCCTGCCGGGGAACACATCCTCTGGCAGGGCGAACCCGCTTGGAAGTCCCTTGCCGTCCGCGTCTTCCACACCCGGGCCCTCAGCATTTACTGCGGTGTCATCCTGGGGTGGCGGGTGGCGACGGCCTTTTATGACGGTCACGGCTTCGCCGGGGCCGTCAACGCCGTGCTCTGGCTCGCCCCCTTCATGCTGGCGGCCGTCGGAATCCTGGCTCTACTCGCCTGGTGGGTCGGACGCACGACGGTCTACACGATCACCAACCGGCGTGTGGTCATGCGCTACGGCATCGCCTTCGACATGGCCCTGAACATCCCGTTCACCGTCGTCGCATCGGCTGCCCTCAAGACCTACCCGGATGGAACCGGCAACATTGCCCTGACGATCACCGGGCCGGATCGCATGGCCTATTTGGCCTTGTGGCCACACGCCCGCCCTTGGCGTCTGGTGCGCGCCGAACCCATGCTCCGGACCATCCCGGAAGCGGCCAAGGTGGCGGAGCTCCTCGCCGGAGCCTTGCAGGTTAAAGCCGGCGACATGCGATCCACGGTCACAACGGAAACGGACGGACCGGACACGGGCGTCCACCCCACCACCGCCGCACCTGCCCTCACCTGAATCCGGGCACCTGAGTCAGGAAGGCTGCCATGAGCCTGTTCTTCGCCACCCCTAGCTTCCTACGCGGCGCCCTGGTTGGGGCGGTGTGCCTCACCGGCTATCTAATGCTGTCCGGTGGCCAGGACGGCTTGGACATGGCCGAGACCACGACCCTGCAGCCAGCCCCGATCCAGGTCGCCCAGCGCGATCTGCGGTTCGAAGATCGCCCGGACGGTGCGGTGGCCGTGTTCGAAGCCGGGACCGGCGAACCACTGCAGGTCCTGTCGTCGAGCACGGATAGTTTCATCCGCATCGTCGTGCGCGGCCTGGTGCGAGAGCGTGCCAGCCACCGCATCAGCGACCAGGAACCGTTCCGACTTGCCCGCTGGTCGAACGGGGCGGTGACTCTGGAGGACCTGGCAACCGGCCGGCAGATCACGCTGGACGCCTTCGGCCACACCAATGCCGGCGCTTTCGCCCGTTTCCTGCCGGCCCGGATGGGCGCGACACCGTGATGTTGGGCTGGCTGTCACACCACGAGAGCATCGAGGTGCCCTGCACGATCGATGTGGAGCACACGAATGAGAGCCTGCACGCCCATGTCGACCTGGATGGCGACCTCGAGATCGGCCCGGGCGACGAGGTCCTGGTCCATGGCGAAGCCATCGACGTGCCGTTCGGCGAGCGTCGAGTGTTCCACCGGCGCGCCACCGTGCGCCGGGCAAGCTGGTTCAAACGCCAATGGACGCGCTTTGCGGCCCAATTCGAACTGACCGAACTCTACGAAGTCAGCTTCACCTCCGGGAGGAAACTGTGACCGCACCACACCGCGCCATACCACCGGCTTCCACCGCACCGTTGGCCCCTAACGACACCACACGCCAGGCGCAAGAAGACACCATTCTGAGCCCGCGCTTTTACACCACCGATTTCGATCAGATGGACCGGTTGGATGTGTCGCCGGTACGCGGAGAATGGGACGAGTTGATCGCGGAGATGCGCAGCGACCCCAACAAGGGCCATTTCGTGCGCACGGAACCGTTCCAGATCGATGTCGCCGCCATGCCCGAGGGGCTGCGTAAGGAGTTCATCGATTTTCTGGTCAGCTCGGTGACGGCGGAATTCTCCGGCTGCGTGCTCTATGCTGAGATCAAGAAACGTGTGCAGAACCCAGACATCAAGGCGTTGTTCTCATTCATGAGCCGGGATGAGGCACGACACGCCGGCTTCATCAACGAGACACTTAAGGACTTCGGCATCGGCGTCGACCTGGGCTTCCTGACACGGGCCAAAAAATACACGTTTTTTACGCCCAAGTTCATTTTCTACGCCACCTATCTGTCGGAAAAGATCGGCTACGCCCGCTACATCACCATCTATCGCCAGCTTGAACGGCACCCTGAACTGCGGTTCCACCCGATCTTCCAGTGGTTCAAGGAATGGTGCAACGACGAGTTCCGCCACGGCGAAGCGTTCGCGCTCTTGATGCGCGCCAACCCGCGCCTGCTGAGCGGTCTCAACCGGCTTTGGGTGCGCTTCTTCGTGCTGGCCGTGTTCGCCACAATGTATGTGCGCGACCACGCCCGGCCGCATTTCCACGCTGCGCTGAACATCGACCCGACCGACTACGATTTCCAGGTGTTCCGCATCACCTCGGAAATCTCCCGCCAGGTCTTCCCGCTGACGCTGGATCTGGACAACCCGGCCTTCCACGCCGGCCTGGAACGGCTGCGGCGGATTGCCGGCAAGCTGGACGCCGCCAAGCAACAAGGGGGGGTGGTCGGCACGGCCAAACGGGTTCTGTACGCTGGTGGAGCCGCTCTGGCCTTTGGCCGTTTGTACGTGCTGCCCGCCAAATCCAACCCCCTGCCGGCCCGCGTCCGGCTGGCCCCGGCTTGGTAACCCGGAGCGATCCCGAGAGGCCCCATACCCATGGTCGAGCACGGTTTCCCGGTCCTGTTCGCGCTCTTCGCCTGGTGGTTTAGCACCGGCCTCATCCTGTACCTGGATGGGCTGCCGCAGCATACCTTCCGGTGGAGCGTGCTCGGCGCAACCGGATTGCTCGGGATCGGCCTGGCCGGAATTGCCCACTCAGCCGCATTGACGACGGTTGCCGGCGCGTACTGTGCGTTCAGTTGCGGCCTCCTGGTGTGGGGCTGGAGCGAGGTGAGTTTCCTGCTCGGTTACGTCACCGGCCCAAACCGGACCGCCTGTCCAGAGGCCGCCGGCCCCTGGCTGCGCTTCTGCCTGGCCACGCGCAGTGTGCTGTATCACGAACTCGCTATCGCTGGGCTCGCACTGGCAATCCTCGCCCTCACTTGGGACGCCCCCAACCGCCTGGCGCTCTGGACCTTTCTTGTGCTCTGGGGCATGCGACTGAGCGCCAAATTCAATCTGTTCCTGGGGGTGCGCAACCTGAGCGAAGAATTCTTGCCGCAACACCTGCGCTACTTGGCCAGTTTCTTCGTGCGCCGACCCATGAACCTGCTGTTCCCAGTGTCGGTCACAGTCTCAACCGGCCTCGGCGTTGCCCTGATCCAACACGCGACCGCCCCCGGCACGGCGGGGTTCGAAGCGGTTGGCGCCAGTTTCCTCGCCACCTTGGTGATGCTGGCGTTGTTGGAGCATTGGTTCATGGTCGTGCCCCTGCCGGCCAACGCCTTGTGGGGCTGGAGCTTCAAATCCCACGACGCGACACGAGCAGCGCAGGAGGCCGAACGGAAAGAAACCAACAGCGTCGGCGCCGGACGGTTGGACGACCGCCGGCCGGTTCCGGCCGTACAGCAATCCTGGAGTGTGCATCTGCCCAGTCCGTGCAACCGGCACAGCCTTCAAGCGGTGCTGGAAGCCGTCGCGGGCGGTGCCTTCGGCGACATCGAACACGTCGGCGGCGTGACTCGCGACCACACCGGCTGGGTCCGTTTCTATGTGGCCGACGGCCGGACCGGGGTGGCACCCTTGGCCGGCGGTTCGCTCGATGTTGCCCGGGTTGTGGCCGTGGGTAAACGGTTCGACGCGGACGGCCTGCAGGCCGCCTTCGACGCCTGTGCCGTCCCTGCGACCGTCGGCCCACCTTAACCCCTTGGCGCAACCCGAACCCGGTTCCTCTCCCCAAGAAGGCCAAAACCGGACCACGACAATAATCGAACGGAGGTCATCATGGACTACGAATCCTTTTTCCGTAAGGAGATCGACAGCCTTCGGTCCGAGGGCAGATACCGGGTGTTTGCCGATCTCGCGCGCCATGCCGGCAGTTTTCCGCATGCGACGCGCCATGAGTCGCGGGCACCCGGCGAACGCGCCGGGCCGGTGGCAGGCGAAGTCACCGTATGGTGCTCGAACGACTATCTCGGCATGGGTCAGCACCCGCTGGTGCTCACCGCCATGCACGAAGCGATCGACCGCTGTGGCGCCGGTGCCGGCGGGACACGCAATATTTCCGGCACGAACCATTACCATGTGCTGCTGGAAGATGAGCTGGCCGACCTGCACGGCAAGGAAGCAGCCTTGTTGTTCACCTCCGGCTATGTGTCGAATTGGGCGGCACTGACCACGCTGGCGGCCAAGCTGCCCAAGTGCATCGTGTATTCCGATGCCGGCAACCACAATTCGATGATCGAGGGCATTCGCCACTCACGCGCTGAGAAGGCAGTGTTCAAACACAACGACCCAGCCGACCTTGACCGCAAACTGGCCGATGTGGATCCCGATCGCGCCAAACTAGTCGCCTTCGAGTCCGTGTATTCCATGGACGGTGATATCGCACCGATCGCCGAATTGTGCGACGTGGCCGAGCGGCACGGTGCCATGACCTATCTGGACGAGGTGCATGCCGTCGGCCTGTATGGCCCACGTGGCGGCGGCATCGCCGAGCGGGAAGGCCTGATGCATCGTCTCACCGTGATCGAAGGCACCCTGGGCAAGGCGTTCGGCGTCTTGGGCGGCTACATCACCGGCTCGGCGGCCCTGATCGACTTCGTGCGCTCCTATGCCGCAGGCTTCATTTTCACCACCGCCCTGCCGCCGTCCGTGGCTGCCGGCGCCCTCGCGTCGGTGCGCCATTTGAAGACCAGCCAGGTGGAACGCGCTCGGCACCAAGACCGTGCCACCAGCCTGAAGCGCAAGCTGGCGGCGGCGGGCGTCCCGGTTTTGGAGAACCCGAGCCACATCGTGCCGGTGATTGTTGGTGAGCCGACGCGCTGTAAGGCGATCACCGATCTCCTGCTGGAGCGTCACAATATCTACGTACAGCCGATCAACTATCCCACCGTGGCCCGCGGCACCGAAAGGCTGCGCATAACGCCATGCCCCTTGCACAGCGATGCCGATATCGACCACCTGGTTGCCTCGCTGTGCGCTGTCTGGGCTGAGGTGATGCCGCAACCCCTGGTCACCTTGGCCGAGGCAGCCTGAGGACCATCCGCGCCGGTGGGAGTCGACCGACGGGTCCCACCGGTGCTTGACGTGTGTCAATCGAATTGGACAAGCGGTCGGGTACCATGGGGTCGTCATCGGACGTTGGAGGGCGTTCCCCATGCGCACCCGCAAGACCCGGCGAACCGACAGCCCGCCGACCCTGACCGCATCCCCGGCAGTGGCTCCCTATGGAAGGGGGTGGCTGCGCAGCAACAGAGTGCGCGTGACGCCGCTCGAACGATGCTGGGGCATCGGCCAAGCCAATGGCTCCTCACCCACCCCCTCTCCGAGAGAGAAAAAGGGTGATGCGACCGTATTTCGGCAACTGGCAAGTCTGAGCGTCGAACCGCCCGCTCGACGGCGTTGGTGTCAATGCGCCCGATCGACGCTCTCTGTAACTGTTAGTTGACACATGAAACCATCAACGCCTACGGTCGCCCCATGACCCGATCTGCCGTCTCCGTTTCGCCGCCATCCGGGACGGTTCGACCGACCCCGGCCGCCGTCTTGGAACTGCTCAAGCCGATCACCTGGTTCCCGCCCATGTGGGCGTTCGGGTGTGGCGTCGTGTCGAGCGGCGTTCCCTTGGCCGAGCGCTGGCCCTTGATGTTGGCCGGCATCGTGCTGGCCGGACCGCTGGTGTGTGGCACCAGCCAAGCCGTCAACGATTGGTTCGACCGGCATGTCGATGCCATCAACGAACCTGACCGACCAATCCCGTCCGGACGAGTCCCTGGCCCTTGGGGCCTCTGGATCGCGCTGATTTGGACCGGTTTGTCGCTGCTCGTGGCGACCGTCCTGGGCCCATGGTGTTTCGGGGCGGCCGTGGTGGCCCTGGCGGCGGCCTGGGCGTACAGCGCCCCTCCGCTCCGTCTGAAACAGAACGGCTGGTGGGGCAACACGGCGGTAGGCGCCTGCTACGAGGGGCTGCCCTGGTTCACCGGGGCGGCGGTCATGGTGGGTGGCTTGCCCGACTGGCGCATCATCCTAATCGCCGTCCTTTACAGCGCCGGGGCCCACGGGATCATGACCCTGAACGACTTCAAATCGATCGACGGCGACACCCGCATGGGGCTGCGCTCGCTGCCGGTGCAGCTCGGCGCATCGGCCGCGGCGCGCCTGGCCTGCGTCGTCATGGCCGCGCCCCAGGTGGTGGTCATCGGCCTTTTGGTGGCCTGGGACCGTCCGCTGCACGCGGGCTTGGTCGGCGTCGTTCTGCTGCTGCAGGGTCTGGCCATGATACGGCTCTTGCAGTCGCCGCGTGATTTAGCGCCCTGGTACAATGCCACGGGCGTCACACTGTACGTGCTTGGCATGCTGGCCAGCGCCTTTGCCCTCCAAAACGCGATCCCGGGAGTGTCATGACACAGATTATCCCGCAGCCACTCGGCTGGATCGGCATCGTTCGGCTTGGCTTGGTGCTGACCTCATTGGGTGCGATCGTGGTGCTCACCACGTCGACTCTGAACCGCGTCATGGTGGTCGAGCTGGGACTGATCGCAACGTTGCCCGGGGCCCTCGTGGCCATGCACCACGCCATGCAAATGCTACGGCCACGTTGGGGGTACGGCTCTGACATCGGCGGCCGACGGACGCCCTGGATCGTTGGCGGGCTGGTCGTGCTCGCCTTGGGCGGCTTCGGCGCGGCCGTGGCCACGGCCTGGATGATGACCGATCTGACCGCCGGTATCATCCTGGCGGTGGTGTCGTTCCTGCTCATCGGCATCGGCGGTGGCGCCAGCGGCACCTCGCTTCTGGTCCTACTGGCCAAACGGGTCGACGAACGGCGCCGAGCAGCGGCCGCCTCGATCGTCTGGACCATGATGATCTTCGGGTTCGTGATCACCGCCACCACGGCCGGCCACTTCCTCGATCCGTTCTCGCCGACCCGGTTGGTCATGGTGGTGGGGTGCGTGTGCGCGATCGCCGTCATCGTCACCTGGCTGGCGGTGTGGGGGGTCGAAGGCACGGCCGACCCCAGAGCCGCCTACGCGGCGGACGATGCGCAGACACCGCCGACCCGGTTTTTTCAAGCCTTGCGGCAGGTCTGGCACGAACCCCAGGCGCGCCGGTTCACCATCTTCGTCTTCGTCTCCATGTTGGCGTACAGCGCCCAAGACCTGATCTTGGAACCGTTTGCGGGCATTGCATTCGGCTTCACACCCGGTGAGTCGACAAAGTTGGCCGGCGTGCAGAACGCCGGCGTGCTGCTCGGCATGCTGCTGGTCGGCATCGCCGCCTCATCGGTGCTGGGCCCGCGCATTGGCACATTGCGCGGTTGGACCATCGTCGGGTGCTTGGCGTCTGGCGTTGCCCTGTTCGGCCTGACCATGGCCGGCTTCATCGGGGCCGGCTGGTGGCCGTTGCGCATCAACGTCTTCCTGCTCGGCGTCAGCAACGGCGTGTTCGCCGTCGCCGCCATCGGCTCCATGATGGCGCTCGCCGGCATCGGCCAGGCACGCCGCGAAGGTGTACGCATGGGATTGTGGGGCGCGGCCCAGGCCATCGCCATGGGCGGTGGTGGGTTCTTGGGAGCCGTTTCCGTCGACCTGGCACGCGGCCTGGTGGGCACGCCCGTGGTGCCGTACGCACTGGTGTTCGCAGCGGAAGCGACGATGTTCATGTTGGCCGCCTGGCTGGCATCGCGAATCGATCAACCGTCGGAACACGGCGTGGGGTTTCAATTTGTCGCCACCAACGATGCGTCGGTGGCCGAACTGGGAGGACGATGACGCCATGGCAGCCCTGGAAACATACGACGCAGTCGTGGTCGGTGGCGGACCTGCGGGCGCCACGGCGGCCACCGAACTCGCTCGCGCGGGTCGGTCTGTGCTGTTGCTCGACCGTGACGGCCGCATCAAGCCGTGCGGCGGCGCTATTCCGCCCAAACTGATCCGCGAGTTCGCCATCCCGGACGGGCTTTTGGTGGCCAAGATCACCTCGGCCCGCATCGTGGCGCCGTCCTCGCGCCAGGTCGACATGCCGATCGACGGCGGGTTCGTCGGCATGGTCGATCGTGATGTGTTCGACGAATGGCTACGCGCCCGGGCGGCGAGCGCTGGCGCCGAGCGGCGTACCGGCAGCTTTGACACCTTGAGCCGCGATGACGACGGCATGGCCCGGGTCATCTATCATGTCGGCCCGGCGTCCGAGAAAGCGGCCCATAAGAACAGCGTGCGCACGCGTATGGTCATCGGTGCGGACGGTGCCAATTCGGCAGTGGCACGCCAGGCCGTGCCGGCCGCAGCGGAACGCCCCTTGGTGTTCGCCTACCACGAGATCGTTCAATCCCCAACCGCCGGTCACGGCGATTTCGATGGCAGCCGCTGCGACGTCTATTACCAGGGCCGGCTGTCGCCGGATTTCTATGGTTGGGTGTTCCCGCACGGGGAGACCACCAGCATTGGTGTCGGCAGTGCACACAAAGGCTTCTCCCTGCGCAACGCCACCCGCATGCTGCGTCAGGCGGCCGGCCTGGACGGCGCGGAAACCGTCCGCTGCGAGGGTGCCCCACTGCCCCTGCATCCACTCAAGAAATGGGACAACGGACGGGATGTGGTGCTGGCCGGCGATGCTGCCGGCGTCGTCGCCCCGTCATCAGGAGAAGGCATCTACTATGCCATGACTGGTGGCAAGGTCGCCGCGTCGGCGGTCGAAGCTTGCTTGGCCACGGGCGATGCCCGGGCCCTGGCGCAGGCCAGACGCCAGTTCATGAAGAAGCACGGCCAGGTGTTTTGGGCGCTCCGCTTGATGCAGGATTTCTGGTACGCCAACGACCGCCGACGTGAGCGCTTCGTCAGCATCTGCCGAGACCGCGACGTGCAACGTTTGACGTGGGATGCGTACATGAACAAGGAATTGGTCAAAACCGATCCCATGGCGCATTTCCGCATTTTCTGCAAGAACATCGCCCACCTGACCGGGATGGTGCCAGCTTGACCATGTCCGCAGCCCACCCGCGCCGGTGTGCGCTTCTGATCGCCGTCCTGGCGGCACTGGTCGTCGCCAGTGTGGGTGGGCTTATCACCGATCTCGGCCCTTGGTATCAGAGCCTGCAGCAACCGGCTTGGAAGCCGCCCGACGGGTTGTTCGCGCCGGGCTGGACCGTCATTTTCGGCCTGACCGCCTTGTCCGGATATCTGGCGTGGCGCGGTGCGCCGTCGAAAACCGGGCGACGCTGGGTGATCACTTTCTTCGCCCTCAATGCCGGACTGAACATCGCCTGGAGCCTGTTCTTCTTCCGCTTTCAAAGACCGGACTGGGCGCTGCTGGAAGTTGGTTTGCTGTGGTTATCGATCGCCATGCTGATCGTTCTGTTGCGCCGGTTTTCCACCGCAGCCAGTCTATTGCTGCTGCCCTATCTCGCCTGGGTCACCTTCGCCGGCGCTCTGAATTATGCCGTCGTCCAGCTCAACGGCCCATTCGGATGATGCTCCCATTCGGATGATGCTAATGACCCGATCCTCGACTGTCGGCGACCCATTCGACAAAACCGTTCCATACCAAACAGGAACAATTTACCTTCTATATCAATAACTTATCTATGCAACCGGCCCCACCGCAGAGGAAGCAAGACGGTACGCTCGCTCCCGAAACGCAACCGGGCACAGCTTTGCGGTGCGCCCGGTTCGCAGGACTCGGAGCGACAATTCCCCCTGGCGGTCACAAAACCATAGGCGATACCACCGTCACTCGGCGGCGGCGCCACCATTTTCCCGGATATAGGCGATCACGTCCAAACGATCCTGCGGCCGGCGCAAACCGGCGAACGCCATCCGGTTGCCCGGAATGTACCGACGCGGGTTCTCCAGGTAGTCGAACATGACTTCTTCGGTCCAGACGAGACCATTCGTGCCGGCATCGGCGTGCGGCTTGGAAAACCGGAAGCCTTCCACAACGCCGGCCTGCCGGCCGAACACGCCGTGCAAGGACGGACCGACACGATGCATGCCTTCCTGCATCACATGACAGGCCTGGCATTGACGGAACACTCGCTGCCCCTTGGCCGGATCGCCTTCGGCCAGTGCAGCGGAGCCGGTGAACAGCACCCCACCCGCGAGCGAAAGACCAACCACGCCGGCGACGACGCGTAAACGAACCATGGGATGTCTCCTCCCTTGCATTACGAAAACGAATTCGAGCATAGGGCTGTGCAGTGGAAAGACCAGCCGTATAGCCTGACAGGTTGAAACGGGATTACTGTTTTCCCGACCGGGCGTTGGACCGTCCCATCCACTTGCAGATGCAACGGAATGCCGCACGCTGAACGCCGCCCGTTGGCGGATTTTACTTACTACGAATGCCCTGGTAAAGCACAGATTGCGGGCGGCATCGGCGGTATGGCGGCCGACCGGATCATCCCGGCATTCACATCCGACCAATTTGTCGTAGACTTGGCCGCTTGCTCGGCCGGCGCCGAAGGCCCGCACGCAGACCAGTCGGCAGGAGGAAACGACCATGCCGGACAGAAAGCTCGTCCCAGACATCGTCAAGGAACAGGCGGTCTTAACCATGCCGGAACGCGCATCGGTACGCAGCGCCGCCGACATCATGACCAAACGCAACGTCGGTGCCGTGCTCATCGCCGAGCGCGAGCGCCTACGCGGAATCTTCACCGAACGGGACATGGTCAAACGCGTCGTTGCGGTCGGTCTCGATCCGCTGACCACTCGGCTCGTGGACGTCATGACGCCCAACCCGCTCACCCTGCCGCCGGATGCAACGGCGATCCAGGCACTCAAACTCATGCAGAGTCGTAATATCCGACACCTGCCGCTGGTGGCCGACGACGTTATCGTCGGCATCGTGTCGATCCGTGACTTGTTCGACGTGGTCACCTCCAACCTGGAAAACCTGGTGGCCAAATACGAGAACATCATGTTCGGCATTGGCCGGTCCCGTTGACTGGCACCGGCGCCGGGCCCTGTGGTCTCGGCTCAAAGGCGGTTCGGCTCACAGGCCGACGCGACAGGTATCGTAGGCGTTTCGGCCGGTCGCACAGACCAGGCTGTGGAGGGGCTTGGCGACACGGTCGACAGCCGCCCGTCCCTCTTCGATCAATTCGGCTGCCCGATCGAACTCCATCAGGCCGATGTGACCGACTCTTGGTTCGATCTGTAGATCGGGCGGATCGCCAGCCAAGCGTGCCCTGGCGATGCGGTCCATGATGATGCTGAGAGACCCGGTCATGATGCCGAAGAGGCTGGGCCCGTCATGGTCGCGCCGGAACAGGCGCCGGGCAATGCCGTCCAACGGCGAAAATCGCCCGGCATGCCGTTCCAGATAGGGCAACACATCGAACCCGGCGGCCCGCGGGGTCGGCCTGTCGAGTCGGCCCATGCGGCCGACAGTATCGGCGGAAGGATTGACCGATAGCACCACGTCCGCGCCGAGCGCGCGGCAAACCGACACCGGCACCGGGTTGACCAAGGCCCCGTCGATCAGCCAACGCCCGTTCACGGCAACCGGCGGAAACACCCCGGGCAAAGAGAATGAGGTACGCAGGGCTGCGACCAGATCGCCCCGACGGAGCCAGACCTCTTGTCCACTCACCAGATCCGTGGCGACGGCAGCAAATGGGACCGGCAGTTGCTCGATCCGCACGTCGCCCAGGTGCCGGCGCATTTCGGCGACGAGCCGGTCGCCGCCGATCAGACCACCCTGTGCCAAACGGAGATCGAGATACCCCAGAATTTTCAGGCGATTGAGACCGCGCGTCCAGGCTTCCAGCGCATCCAGCCTGCCGGCCAGCCAAGCGCCGCCGACCAGCGCGCCGACCGATGTGCCGGCAACCACCGACGGCTCGATGCCCTGTGCCAAGAGACCGCGCAGAATGCCGATGTGGGTCCAACCGCGCGCCACACCACCGCCGAGGGCAAGACCAAGTCGCGGGGCTGCGGCTACACGCGCGGGATGGTTGGGCATGTCCTGTCTCCCCGTCGACAGCACGCGTCAGCCACGGCGAAGGGCAAAAAAACCGACACGGCGCGGGTCATGGGCCGGTCGGTGGCGCTTGCGACGATTCGACTCCCCCAATTTGGTAGGGCTGCACGGCGATGACATTCCATTCCGTCAACGGGCTGGGCCGGAAGCTGTCCCAAGCCGCAATCCAATGCGTGGGGACGTCGCCTAACAAGAAACTACGCCCTCTCTGTGAGGTGCTCGCCGGGGTTTTGCGGGGTCTAGAGCACGGACTTCGCGGCACCAATGAACGACCGATCTTCATGCCGACAACCGTGCTATAAAGGAGGGCACGCCGTCGAAAAGCCACCGTTTCATTCATGGCGGGTCGGGCGGTAGCACGGAGTGGAACTAAAATGGAAATAGCTTTATAAATCAATCCTTTAATTCAGGCCCGAGGGTTCTGAAGGGCCGACTGGCTCAGATATCCCAGGCCAGGCTGGGCGTGATCGGGTCGCCGGTGATCTTGGGGAGCCGAATGGTAAAGCGGGTGCCGCGCCCCGGCTCGCTGGTGACGTCGATGCGGCCACGCAGCGTGCGATGCACCAGGTTGTAGACGATGTGCAGCCCCAAACCAGTGCCTCCGGTGGCACGCGCCGTTGTGAAGAACGGCTCGAACACGCGGCCGAGATTCTGCGGCGGAATGCCTTGTCCGTCGTCGGCAAAGCACAACTCCACTTCGCCCGCCCCAACATCGCGCACGACGATGTCAATACGGCCTTTCTGACCGGGCGCATAGGCATGCACCAGAGCGTTCATGATGAGGTTGGTCAGCACTTGGCTCAGGGCGCCCGGATAGGTCTCCAAGGTCAAATCGGCCGGACAATCGATCGACACCACATGCGCCGCGCGGCGCAGACGCACGCTCAGGCTGCGCAGCAGCTCGTGAATGTATTCCAAACAGTTGAAACGCCGGCGGTCGCCACTGGTCTGGTCCACGGCGACCTGCTTGAAGGAATGGATTAACTCGCTGGCCCGCTCGATATTGCTTTGCAGCAGGTCAATGGCCTCCTCAGCAGTCTCAAAAAACACCATCATGTCCGCCCGGCGCAGTTGCTTGCTCTCTAACTTGGCACGCAGGTCGCCCAGTTTCTCGCCCAGCAACGTGGTGCCGGTGAGCGCGATGCCGACCGGGGTGTTGATTTCATGTGCCACACCAGCCACCAGAGACCCCAGGGCAGCCATTTTCTCTGCCTGGATGAGCTGTGATTGTGTCTCCTTTAGCTCGCACAGCGCCGCCTCGGCTTCCTCCTTGGCCGCCTGCATGGCATGCTCGGCCCGTTTGCGTTCCTCGATCACCGACACGCAGGTCAGCAGCGCTTCTTCGCGCCGATAGCGGATCTTGCGCAATGACAGCTCCACCCACAGGGGCCGGTCGTTCGCGGCGCGGAGCTGGCATTCGAAGTGGTCGACCTGGCCATCCCGCTGCAGCAGGGCGAGGGCTTGGCGTCGGGCTGCTTCCGACACGTGGAAGGCGTGCACACAGTGAGCCGCCTCCGGGTTGAGGCCAAACAGCGTCGCAGCCGGACGGTTGAGGTAGAGGATACCGTCATCGGCCAAATGGGTGACGATGACCGGGAAGGAGATCGTGTCCAGCACTTGGCGCTGCGCCTCTTCCACCTGTACCTGTTGCGTCACGTCGGAATAGGCACGCAGGAAGCCGCCGTCCGGCAACGGATGGTGGTGCACCCGCAGGACGGTGCCATCCGTCCAGCGCAGATCGGAGGTGGTCGGACGGTTCTCAGAGATCGACGCGACCCGCGCCGCCACCACCTCCTCCTCGGGCGCATCTCCCAGATCACCGCGGGCATAGCTGTAGCGCACCAGATCGGCGAACGGCACGCCGGCTTTCATGACGGTGCCAGGCATGTGGAAGATTTCGTCCCAGCGCCGATTCCACAGCACGAGGCGCAGACCCGGATCGAACACACCGATACCGTCCGACATCGAATCCAGCACGGTCTCCAACAGCGTGCGCTTGTCGTCAAGCTCCCGCGTGCGCTCCTCAACCCGGCGCTCCAAGAAGGCTGCCGAGGTCTCCAAAATTTGCTGACTGCGCTTGTAGTCGGTGATGTCGGCATAGGTCGACACGATACCGCCGTTGGCCATCTGCGTGTTGCACACCTCGATGGTGCGGCCGTCCGGCCGGGTCCGTTCGAAGCGCTTCACTTCGTCGTCACGCATCAACATCATACGGTCTTCGACGGCCTCATCCGGATCGCCGCTGCCATACTCGCCGCGCCCGGCCAGATAACGCAGCACATCCTCGAACGGATGGCCGACCTCGACCAGGTCGTTGGGCAGGTCCAACAGATCCAGGAAACGCTGATTCCAGGCCAGGAAACGAAAGCGCTCGTCGATGAGGCTCACACCTTGGGTCAGGTGGTCGAGCGTCGTGCGCAGAATCTCTTCACGCTGTTTGAACTGGACGAGATCAAGGCCGACCAGGAGATCTGCCTCCTGGCTGCGCGCCAAGCAGAAACCGATCAGCGAGGCGTCGCGGCGCTCGAAGGTGGCGATCTCACCATTTTCGAGCGATTTGGCAACCGACCGGAACCGGGTTGGGTTGGCCCCCTTCTCCGGCGCAAGATCGCCCTGGGCAACAGCATAGATGAACAGGTCCTTCAGCTCGATGCCTTTGACCAGATAGGGCCGGCTGCCACCGAAACAGGACCGGAATGCCTGATTCATCCAAGTCAGCCGGTTGCCCGGACCAAGGCCGGCCAGACCGGGGCGGACAATGCCGACGAGGCTGGAAGCGGCGCGGTTGGGAGCTGTCATTGCGCTTATGTTCGCTACCGCTCAAGGCGATCCGCCGGTCGGACCATCGTCACCATTCGCCTCACCCGCGCCCGCATGGGAGCACAGACGGTCTGCACCGCCCACGCAAAGCTTCTGCATCGATTGGTGGGCCCGGAGGGATTCGAACCCCCGACAACACCGTTATGAGCGGCGCGTTCTGACCACTGAACTACGGGCCCGAAAGGAAACGAAGCCGGACTGAGGCTGACGGACACCCTAACACATTCCCAACCCAATGCTCACCCGACAAGCGCACCACGATGATGTCCGACGCCTCGGTGATCCGGGTCCGCCGAACCGCCGGCCCGGCTCCCGCATCGACGCTGTTACGTATCCAAGAATGAGCGGAGTTTGCGCGATCGGCTCGGATGCTTCAGCTTACGCAGCGCCTTGGCTTCGATTTGACGGATGCGTTCACGCGTGACCGAAAACTGCTGTCCCACCTCTTCCAAAGTGTGGTCGGTGTTCATCCCGATGCCAAACCGCATGCGCAAGACCCGCTCCTCGCGCGGCGTCAAACTGGCCAACACCCGCGTCGTCGTCTCACGCAGATTGGCCTGTATGGCAGCGTCGAGCGGCAAAACAGCGTTTTTGTCTTCGATGAAATCGCCCAGGTGGCTGTCTTCCTCGTCACCAATCGGCGTTTCCAAGCTGATCGGTTCTTTGGCGATCTTCAGCACTTTGCGAACCTTTTCCAGTGGCATGAGCAACCGCTCGGCCAGCTCCTCCGGTGTCGGTTCGCGTCCTATCTCGTGCAGCATCTGCCGACTGGTGCGCACCAGCTTGTTGATCGTCTCGATCATATGCACCGGAATGCGAATCGTGCGCGCCTGATCGGCGATCGAACGCGTGATCGCCTGCCGAATCCACCAGGTAGCATAGGTGGAGAATTTGTAACCGCGTCGATACTCGAACTTGTCCACGGCCTTCATCAAGCCGATATTGCCTTCCTGGATCAGGTCGAGAAACTGCAAACCACGGTTGGTATATTTTTTAGCGATAGATATAACCAGGCGCAGATTGGCCTCAACCATTTCTTTTTTGGCGCGGCCAGCTTCTTTCTCGCCCTTCTGCACTGTCGACACGATACGCCGGAACTCGCTAATCGGAAGACGGGAGTCCTCTGCGATGCCAGCAACTTGATCACGCGTGCGCACCACGTCGTTGCCATAACGCTCGGCGAACCGACCCCACGCCTTGGTCGGCAAGCTTCGAACACGCTCGAGCCAGTTTGGATCAAGTTCGTGGCCAAAGTATTGTGTCAGAAAGTCTTCGCGCTTAATGCGGCAATCGGTGGCCATGCGCAGCAGTTTGCCCTCCAAGCTGGTCAGCCGCCGATTAAGAATGTAAAGCTGTTCAACCAAAAATTCTATTCTCGCATTGTTCAATCGAACCCGATTGATCAAATCGACCATCTCGGATTTCAGCTTTTCGTATTTCTTGTCAGCATGGCGCGACGGGTCCTCGCCGCGTTGAGCCGCCCCCAAGCGCGCCTCATGCAGTTTACGCAGCTTCTCGTAGGTGGCGGCGATCTGGGTGAAGGTCTCCATCACCTGCGGCTTCAGCGTGGCCTCCATGGCCGACAGTGACAGACTGTTGTCCTCACCATCCGGATCGACCTCGCCGTCGAGTTCGCCGGCCGTTTCACCGTCGGCCCCATCCTCCTTACCGTCGGCTTCGTCCTCCTCCGCCGGCTCTCCGGCCGCCATGCCTGCGGCACTGCCGTTGCCGCCGACACCACCGCCGCTACCATTGGGTTGGGCTGCCCCGTTGCCTCCGGTCGATGCTTGGCCAAACGGACCGCCATAGGTCGCATCCAGATCGATGATGTCGCGCAGCAGGATCTTGCCTTCCTGCAACGCGGCATACCACTCCAGCAACGCCTGGATTGTCAGGGGTGATTCACAGATCGCCCCAATCATCATCTCACGGCCGGCCTCGATGCGCTTGGCGATGGCGATCTCGCCTTCGCGCGACAACAACTCGACAGACCCCATTTCGCGCAGATACATGCGCACGGGATCATCGGTCCGCCCGATGTCGTCGTCATCCAGATTGCCCGACGCCCGCCCGTCCGAATCGACGCTGGCATCGACCGCTCCCTGCTCTTCCGGTTCCTCGCCCTCGACCACATTGATGCCCATCTCCGAGAGCATCGCCATGGTGTCTTCGATCTGTTCCGATGACGACTGATCCGGCGGCAGGGCCGCATTTAACTCGTCGTAAGTGACATAACCGCGCTCCTTGCCACGGGCGATCATCTTCTTGACGGCTTGAACCATGCCGTCCATCAGCGGCCCGTCGCCCGCCTCTTCCCGGGTTTCCGGCACTTCCGCCGTCGTCGTCGCTTTTGTGGCCATGCGATCGATGCCCCCGCAAAAACACCCGCCAATCGAGCGGGCCCTGCCCGATTGCGTGTGAAACGCTATCCGCCGCGCTGTATCGTCAATCCAGTGCCGTTCCCGGCTGCCGATGCAGTCGTCGCCCTTCGCCGAGCCGGCGTCAACCCCGACGGCATCACAAACCACCGCAACACACCAGATGGCCTCCGTCGACTCGACGGGGCAGAGCCGGCTGTAGGGTGCGACGAAAGGGGACACATTATGACCGCTCCGTCATCGACTCGACGACTCATGCCCCCCAACGGCATTCCATTGCGTGCCCACCCGGTTGTGGCCGCATGCACACCGGCTATAGCTGACTCCGTGACCACACGTGCAGCCACCATAGCCAACAAGCAGGAGAAGAGCGCTCCTGGTCTCGCCAATCATGGTGAGGTGGCCATGGCATGGCGCAGCGTCAAGGTTCCGTCATACGACATTGTAAGAACAATCGCAGTATCAGCGGCCTAACAAGAAACTGACGGTGCCGTTGGGCACAAACGGGTCCATCCGGGGAGGCCTTTGCGTGGGAGCGCCGACGCCTCGTCGGCCTCGTGTGCACGCCGGTGCGGGGGCCGCCG
>JANQJV010000238.1 GCA_028281465.1 Azospirillaceae bacterium
TTGGGCAAACGGGTCCATCCGGGGAGGCCTTTGTGGGAGCGCCGACGCCTCGTCGGCCTCGTGTGCACGCCGGTGCGGGGGCCGCCGTCGGATGGCCACAGCGCCGCGGACAGCGGACGGTGTCCGGTGTTCCCGCCGCCGTGCGGGGTTGACGGGCTGGGCCGACGGGGCGTCGGCGCTCCGGGATGTGGCCACGACCCGCCCAGAGGTTCATCCTCAGCGGGACGGCGAAAGTAGGGCACGCCGTCGAAAAGCCACCGTTTCGGTCATGGTGGGTCGGTCGAAAGGCCGGTGTGGGACTCGATTGAAGTAAGTCCGTTAGGTGAAATCGATCGGGACAGTTCAGTCTTGTCGAAGCGTTGAACCTGTTGTCCACGTCCGCTGGGACTCCTCTATTCGGATCGGAAATCACCACCGCACTCCGCCGCCGCCACAGCCGCCACAGCCATTTGGTCGATCACTGGCCACCAGTCATTGGCATGGGTGCCGAGTAGGACGGCGAGGTTGGTACACGCCGAATGAACTGCGTCCGCGGCAACAGGGGTGTCGGACACCCAACAGGCAGAGGTCGGTCCGAGACGCCGCAGCAGGTCTTGCTCGAACCGCTCGGCCTCCAACTCCAGCGCCAGGACAACCGATCGCACGCCCGCCCCGCGAGTCAGGCGCCGCCGCACCGCGCGGATCGGCTTCACCATACCCACCTGCCACGGATCTGTGGCGATCCGCAGGTGGTGAACCTCCTCCGCGGACAGTCGATGCCCGTGCCAGACACCCAACCAGAGAACGAACAGCATCAAGTTGACATCGGCACCGGTCCGATCCTGCAACGCAATCAGACCGTCCGCCACACCCGGCGCCGCATAGACATGCAGGGAGAACTGCCAAAAAGGATTTGTCTCGTCCTCGTTGCCAAACACGCGCAGCGTCTCCTCAGACATCGCCGGCACAAGCAAAGCGGTAGGGGAGTGTGTCCGTAACCGTATCCATATTCGTGTTGACAAGGCCTGACGCTGGATGGACAGCCGTGATAGGGTATTCATTCACGAAGACGTGGCGCCCTTGCCATGGCCTGCCGGCCGTCGTCGGCGATGATCCTCCCCTGGCGGCGTCGCGATGCCGCGCGTGTTTCGACATCGCTTAGTGGACCGTTGCACCGCCCCGAGCCATGACCGAGCAGAACGCCCTCCGGCACAGATTGCAGACGCTGCAAATCGAACATCGCGATCTCGACAGTGTCATCGCCCGGGTGAGCGAACAAGTGCCGTTCGACCAAGTGCAGCTCCAACGGCTAAAAAAGCGCAAGCTCATGCTCAAGGACGAAATCACCCGCCTCGAAAGCCGGCTCCTGCCGGACATCATTGCCTGACCCCCGGGAGACACGCATGACCGGGTCCGATGCGGCCACGCCGGCCGTCGGCATCATCATGGGCAGCCAATCCGATTGGGCAACGCTGTGCCATGCCGCCGAAACCCTGACCACGCTCGACATCCCATTCGAATCCAGGATCGTCTCGGCGCACCGGACACCAGACCGGCTGGTTGCCTATGCGCGCACGGCCGCCGACCGAGGCCTCAAAGTGATCATCGCGGGAGCTGGAGGATCCGCCCATCTACCGGGCATGACCGCCGCGATGACGCCGTTGCCGGTCCTCGGCGTTCCCGTGGAAAGCCGGGCTTTGAACGGCGTCGACAGCCTCCTGTCGATCGTCCAGATGCCAGCCGGCGTGCCGGTCGGCACGCTGGCCATCGGCCGTGCGGGGGCCATCAACGCCGCCCTGCTGGCGGCCGCTATCCTGGGCCTCACCGACCCGATCGTCACCGCCGCTCTGGCGGCCTGGCGACAACGCCAAACCGATGCGGTGGCCGAACGGCCGACCGCCCAGGCACCAAATCATGGCTGACTCCACCGCCGCACCGCTTGCGCCGGGCAGTACCCTGGGCATCCTGGGGGGCGGTCAACTCGGCCGCATGACCGCCTTGGCCGCAGCACGACTCGGTTATCGTTGCCATGTCTTCTGCGACGACCCGGATGACCCGGCGGCCCAGGTGTGCGCCACAAACACGGTTGCCGGCTTCACCGACGCACCGGCCCTCGATCGTTTCGCCGCGGCCGTCGACGTGGTCACGCTAGAATGGGAGAACGTGCCGGTGGCTGCTCTGAAGCGCCTGGACCGGCGCGTTCCTGTTCGCCCCGGCCCCTGGGTTCTCGAGGTGACGCAGGATCGGGCAATGGAGAAGAGCTTCATCAACGGCGCGGGCCTGGCCACCGCCCCCTGGCACCCGGTTGCCGATGCGGCCGACGCTGCCCGCGCGGTCGCTGAGTTGGGGGTCCCGGCCGTCCTCAAGGCCAGACGGTTTGGCTATGACGGCAAGGCCCAGACGCTGATCCGGCGTCGGGAGGACGCTGTCGCGGCATGGCACCAGATAGGCGCCGTCGACGCTGTGATGGAAGGTTTCATCGATTTTCTGTGCGAGATTTCGGTGATCGTGGCCCGGTCACCCAGCGGGGCCATGCTCAGCTTCCCCGCAGTGGAAAACCAGCACGCCAACCACATCCTCAAACGCAGCTTGGTGCCGGCCCGCGTGCCAGCCGAGACCGCCGTCGCAGCCAGGGCGGCCGCTGAGGCCCTCGCGACCGCCTTGCGTGTGGACGGTCTGTTGACGGTTGAGCTCTTCGTCACCCGTGATGGAACGGTTCTGGTCAACGAACTGGCCCCGCGACCGCACAACTCCGGCCACTGGAGCCTGGATGCCTGTGCCACCAGCCAATTCGAACAACTGGTCCGCGCGATCTGCGGTCTACCGCTGGGCGCTGTCGAGCTCCTGTGGCCCGCCGCGATGGACAATCTGTTGGGTGAGGAGGCCACGGATTGGCGCCGACTGTTCGCCGACCCGACGGCGCGAGTTCACCTCTACGGCAAGCGCGAAAGCCGACCAGGGCGCAAAATGGGTCACGTGACCCGAAAGTGCGCCCTCGACACAGCCGACGCGCTCGGGACAGATCAACTCTCCATGGTTTCGCCCATGGTCTGGGCCGATCCAGATGCACCGGCCTCATCAGGCACATCGTCCTGCACGACCAGATCGCGGTAGGCGTGCCACGTGGCATGACCAATCAAAGGAAATGCCAACACCATGCCGAGAAAAGCGAGCGCAATGCCGGCGGCGGTAAACAGAACGATCAACCCACCCCACACCAGCATGGTGCGGAAATTCTGCTGAAAGGCGGCGATGCTGGTGATGACGGCAGTGATGACACCAACCGGGCGGTCAACCAGCATGGGGATCGACACCACGCTGATGGAGAAAACGATCACGGCCAGGATGAAGCCAACCGCCGTTCCGGTGAAAAGGAAGAAGAACGTGTCCTCGGAGAAGAACACGCGGGCGATGAACTGTGGCGTCTCCAGGCTCGGCGGCACGTCGTAGAAGAACAGCGCGAAGATCAGCATGGCAATTCGGATCCAGGCCAGCAACGCCAGCATCAGGATGAACCCAACTGCGATGACCTGGGACGCGTTGCGCGTATACGCCGTGAGCGAGGACTCCAAGGTCGCCGTCTCGGCGCGCTCGTGGCGCCGGCTCACCTCATAGAGACCAGCCGCCAGCAGGGGGCCAACCAGCATGAACCCGGCCGCCATGGGAACGATCAGATAGACGAGATCGAGCCATCCCAACCCGGCCAATAGGATGAAACTGAGGGCGACGGCGAGCGTACCGTAAGCGACGCTGATGTGTGGTGCGCGGAGAATGTCACGCCAGCCGGCCGCCAGCCAGGCCCACGGCCGATCCAGGCCGACCAGGCGAATCCGCGGCAATGGATTGGAAAGGACGGGAACTTCGCTGGCATCTTGATACGGCTCGGTCATGGCTGTCCTGGTGTTCCGCACTTCGTCGCACCCCGACCGCCGGCCATGTCCGCAGACGGCCGGCCCGGACGATCCCGACAACGGTTCGGTGGTTTGGGATTCAAGGTCTACTCTTTGATGGAATCCGAAACAAGCGCATCCGGCACAGCAGCCACCTCCGTCTTGCCCGGCGGAGGAAATTGACAGACCCGCTAAAGCGCGCACAATCGCCCACCATGATCGCACGTCCCGAGATCACTCCGCCATCGGCCGAAGCCGTGGCGCGCGCCGGCGCCCTCTTGCAGGCGGGGGAGTTGGTCGCCTTCCCGACCGAGACCGTTTACGGTCTCGGGGCCGACGCCACAAACGACGATGCTGTGCGACGGCTATTCGCCGCCAAACAACGGCCCCAGTTCAACCCCCTGATCGTCCATGTGGCGGAGGTGGAAGATGCGGACATGGTCGCGGAACTCGACGACCGGGCGCGCAGTGTGGCGCAAACGTTCTGGGCCGGACCGCTCACCTTGGTGCTGCCGCGGCGCAGCGCGGGCCCGGTGTCGCCGCTCGCCGCCGCCGGTCTGAACACGCTGGCCGTGCGCGTGCCCGGACATCCGGTCGCACGGGCCCTGCTGCGCGCCGCAGGCCGCCCGGTCGTGGCTCCCAGCGCCAACCCGTCGGGCGGGGTCAGTCCGACCACGCCCCTGCATGTCGCCGAGGGGCTGGGCGCAGCAGTGGCCATGATCCTGGCCGGCGGCCGGTGTCCGATCGGCATCGAATCGACCGTGCTCGACTTGGCCAACGAGCCGCCGCGGCTGTTGCGGCCCGGCAGCGTCATCCTGGCCGACCTGGAAGCCTTGATCGGCCCGGTGGCCGATGTCGGGGTGATCACGGAACCACGCGGAGTCCCGCGCGCACCGGGCCAATTGGCCAGCCACTACGCACCGCGGCACGCGGTGCGACTGCACGCCACCCATGCGGACTCGGACGAGGCCCTGCTGGCGTTCGGTCGCGATCGCCTGGTTCGCGGCGGCATGACTCGCCTCAACCTAAGCCCCGACGGGGATTTGCACGAAGCCGCAACCAATCTATATGCCATGTTGCACAGTCTGGATAAGTCGAACTGCCGACGGATTGCCGTCATGCCGATCCCGAATCGCGGCGTGGGTATTGCCATGAACGACCGGCTGCGCCGCGCCGCTGCTCCTCGCGACCAACTGCATCAGACCGACACACCATGAGCCCTGACGCCGGCCTGCTCGACCGTTTGCGCCATCGCCTGGGACCGGGCGGTTTTATCGACGATCCCGACGCAATGGCTCCTTTTCTCGCCGAGTGGCGTGGGCGTTTCCGCGGCCGCTCGGCCATGGTGCTGCGCCCCGACAGCACCTGCGCCGTCGCCGATGTGGTGGCCCTCTGCCGTGACGCCCAGGTGCCTTTGGTGCCGCAGGGCGGCAACACAAGCCTCGTCGGCGGCTCGATCCCGTTCGAGACCGGTACGGAATTGGTGCTCAGCCTGGCGCGCATGAACCGTATCCGCGAGGTGGATGCGGACAACGACTCCCTCACGGTCGATGCCGGCTGCATCCTGAAGTCGGTTCAGGACGCGGCCGAGGCGGTGGATCGCCGGTTCCCGCTCAGCTTTGGCGCCGAAGGCTCGGCCATGGTCGGCGGCTTCCTGTCCTCCAATGCCGGCGGCATCCTCACCCTGCGCTACGGCAATGCCCGCGATCTGGTGCTCGGCCTGGAGGTGGTGCTGCCCGACGGCCGCGTCTGGGACGGCCTGCGCCGGCTGCGCAAGGACAACACCGGTTACGACCTCAAACACCTGTTCATCGGCGCGGAAGGCACGCTGGGCGTGATCACCGGCGCCGTGCTGAAACTGGTGCCGCGCCCGCGCGCGGTCGAGACCGCCTTCCTGGCCGTGCCCAATCCGGCGGCGGCCGTGGCGGTGCTGGGGCGGCTGCGCGCGGCCTGCGGCGACGCGGTTACCGCCGCCGAGTTGATGGCGCGTCGCTGCCTGGACTTTGCCCTGCGCCACGTCGCCGGCAGCATCGACCCGCTGGCCGAACCGCATGGCTGGTATCTGCTGGTCGAGGTCAGCGGCGGCAGCGGCGAAACCGTGCGCGAGTCCCTGGAGCAGGCCCTGGCCGACAGCCTGGACGCGGGCGTCGTGTCGGATGCGGTGGTCGCCACCAATGCCGGGCAGGCGCAGAGCTTCTGGTTCCTGCGTGAAGCCATCGTCGAGGCGCAGAAATACGAGGGCAAGGCGATCAAAAACGACGTCGCCGTCCCGGTGGCCAAGGTGCCCGAGTTCCTGGACCGCGCCACGGCGGTGGTGACCGCGCGCATCCCCGGCGTGCGTTGCGTCCCGTTCGGCCACATCGGCGACGGCAACATCCACTTCAACCTGAACCAGCCGGAGGGAGCCGACGGTGACGCCTTCCAGGCGCAATGGGACACCATCCAGGAACTGGTGAACGACATCGTGCTCGCGATGAACGGGTCGATCAGCGCCGAACACGGCATCGGCCGCTTCAAGACCCACGAATTGCAACGGATCAAGAATCCGGTCGAACTCGACCTGATGCGCCGCATCAAACAGGCGTTCGACCCCGACACCCTGATGAATCCGGGCAAGCTGCTGCCGCCCGGGTGAACCGGCCCGGTCAACGGCGCTCAGGCACGGTCCGTCTTGACCAGCGCATGCCGTTTCCGTCCGGCGGACAGCTTGACCGCACCGTCCGGACCGATGTCCGCATCGGATACGACGGCGGCCTCGTTGGTGACCGTCTGGTCGTTCAGCCGCGCGCCGGCCTGCCGCACCAGCCGGCGCGCCTCGCCCTTGGATGCGGCGAGGCCGGTCTGAACCAGGAGATCGATCAGCGGCACGCCGGACGCCAGGGCCGACGCGGCGACGGCAAGGGTCGGCAACCCCTCGGCTGCGACGCCTTGTTCGAACGTGCGCCGGGCCGTTTCGGCCGCCTCGGCCGATGCGGCGTCGCCGTGGCAGAGCCGGGTCGCCGCACCGGCCAGCACCTTTTTGGCCTCGTTGATCTCCGCCCCGCCCAGACGCTCCAACCGGGCGATTTCGTCGAGCGGCAATTCGGTGAACAGCCGCAGGAAGCGGCCGACATCGGCGTCCTCGGTGTTGCGCCAGAACTGCCAATAGTCGTAGGGGCGCAACCGTTCGGCGTTGAGCCAGACGGCGCCGGCCGCCGTCTTGCCCATCTTGGCGCCCGAGGCGGTGGTGATGAGCGGCGTGGTCAGTCCGAACAACTCGGTCTGGTCGACGCGCCGGGCCAGTTCGACGCCGTTGACGATGTTGCCCCACTGATCCGACCCGCCCATCTGCAGCCGACAGCCGTGCCGGCGCGACAGCTCCAGGAAATCGTAGGCCTGCAGAATCATGTAGTTGAATTCGAGGAAGGTGAGCGGTTGCTCGCGCTCCAGACGCAGGCGCACGGAGTCGAAAGTAAGCATGCGGTTGATCGTGAAGTGCCGGCCGATGTCGCGCAGCAGCGGGATGTAGGCCAACCCATCGAGCCAATCGGCATTGTTTACCATCACCGCATCGGTCGGACCGTCGCCGAACCGCATAAATTTGGCGAAGATGCGCCCGATGCCGGCCATGTTGGCAGCGATCTGGTCCCCGCTCAGCAATTGCCGGCTTTCGTCCTTGCCGGACGGATCGCCAACCCGGGTGGTACCGCCGCCCATGAGCACGATTGGCCGATGCCCGGTGGTCTGCAACCACCGTAACATCATGATCGGCACCAGACTGCCCACGTGCAGGCTGTCGGCCGTGCAATCGAAACCGATATAGGCAGTCAAACGACCAGACCAAGCCGCCGCGTCCAAGGCTCCCAGATCCGTGGCCTGATGGATGAAGCCCCGATCCGCCAGGACCGAGACGAAATCGGATCTGTGTGCAACCATGGGATCATCGTCCTATCGTAGCGGCCCCTCGCCCGACGGCGTTTCGTCGACTTAAACCACCAGCCGATCGGCCACCTGGTGGGGCGGCAGCAATATGCCGATTGTAGCCAACGACAGCGCCGTCGTGTAGCGTGGACGCTCGATCTGAGACCCTGCCATTGCCGGGACGCATTGCGCCATGCCCTACGACACGGACCGGATTATCGCCCGGATCGACAAGCTATGCGATCTGCTCAACCGACGTTTCGACGCCCTCGAAGCCCGCTTCGATCGCCTTTGCACCCGCCTGGAGGGCATGGAGCTGGATACCGGTGAGATTCGTACGGCGCTTGAATCAATCCGGCATAGCCTCGACCGCATGCCTGGGCTTTGGCCGACAACGCTGGATTTGTCCGAGACTGACGACGATGACGACCGGGATGTGGCCGGGACCGTGTGCCGCGGCGTGCGGCACTGATCGAATGGTCTTCGGACAACCGCTGATTTGGTGACCTGCTTAGCATGCCGGACGGACCCCTGACGGCCTACCGCGCGCTGCGCGGGACCGGAACCCTGCGCGCGGATGCGCACCAGGAACTGGCTGCGGAGAAACTGCAAAGTCTACACCAAGCCCTGAAGGGCTACCGGCCGTCATCCGGCCGGGATACCTGGCGCAGCCGACTCGGTCTGGCCTCAAGCGTCGCCCTACCGCCACAAGGCCTGTACCTGTATGGATCGGTCGGCCGCGGCAAGTCCATGCTCATGGACCTGTTCCACACACGCGCCCCGGTCAAGATGAAACGGCGGGTGCACTTCCACCGCTTCATGCTGGATGCGCACGCTTTCCTGCATCAATGGCGGCGCAGCAACAAACAGGCCGGCGCTGGCGGCAAAGGACGCACGCCCGACGATGGCATCCCGCAACTGGCACGACACATCGCCACCGAGGCCTGGCTCTTGTGTTTTGACGAGTTTCACGTCACCGACATCGCCGACGCCATGATCCTTGGCCGACTGTTCCGCGCCCTGTTCGAGCTTGGCGTCGTCGTTGTCGCCACATCCAATTTCGCACCGGACGATTTGTATAGGGACGGCTTGCAACGCGATCGGTTTCTGCCATTCCTCGCCGTGCTCAAAGAGCGCATGGACGTGCTCGCGCTCGAGGGGTCGACAGATCATCGGCGTGACCGGCTGCGCGGCAAACCAGTCTATCACACGCCGTTGGGACCTGGCGCCTCGATCAGCCTAAACCAGACCTTCGTGGCCCTGACCGACGATGCCCAAGCCGGTCCGACCACCCTCTTGGTGCAGGGTCGCACCCTTGACGTGCCGTTCGCGGCCAAGGGCGTGGCCTGTTTCCATTTCTACGACCTGTGCGGCAAACCCCTGGGCGCGGCCGATTATCTGGCCATCGCGACCCATTTCCACACGGTGATCCTGGACCAGGTGCCGCGTCTGCGTGCCGACCAACGCAACGAAGCCAAGCGGTTCATGATCCTGGTTGATGCGTTGTATGAACACCGGGTCAATCTCGTCATGGCGGCGGATGCGCCGCCCGCAGAACTGTACCCGGTGGGCACCCATGCCTTCGAGTTCGAGCGCACGGTGAGCCGGCTCGCAGAGATGCAGTCCGCCGACTACATCGGCACGCCGCATCTGGCATAAGCGGCCCTGTCATGATGCGGGAACCATGGCATCCCCTGTCTTACGCCCCGACTCATGGGGTCGTGACCGGATGTTGGCTCCCGGTGGTCGACGACGCGGCGTCCGCCACATACTTCGCGAAGGCGATGCCGAGGCGGTGCGGGAAGCCGGTGATGGCGCCGATGCCTTGAGACCCCGCGCTGCGATGAACCGGGTGGATTGCGTCATCTACGACTGGCGGATGCCGCGGCTGGACGGAATGGCTACGCCATCTCCGCCGGTCTTGAACGCAGACCCACCCCATGGCATATAGGCGGAACGCGGGCCGTCGGTACGCGTCGGGCTGCTGTAGCTCAGCGGTAGAGCACTCCCTTGGTAAGGGAGAGGTCGAGAGTTCAAGTCTCTCCAGCAGCACCATTTCGGAGCCGCTCGCGTTCGGTCTTTGAAGTATTCAGTGCGGGAAAAGGACTGACTTGCAGCATGGTGCAAGCTGGCCACACCGTGTCTTATTTGACTTAGAGTGCGGAAGTTTCTGTTTTTACGCTTTGAACCGGCCGATCCGGCAACGGGCAAGCTCTCGCGTCGATCGCTGCATTCGAACTGCTTTTTGCTTTCTCTTCATTTTTGGGGTTGAGTTGGTGTAGTTCCGACCAGGTATCCCCTCGCAGTCGTGACCTGCTGCCCTAGGCAAGATCAAACCGATGTCCGTCTCCGGGTCTTGGGCCGAGCGACGATGTGTGGTGGCTCTTTTTTCGGCGCCTGCTGGCGGGTCCCGGCTCGAGACGCAGCCGGCTGCCGGCTCGGTTGCCCCGATCCCTCCGCTTATGTTCCCGTAACTCATCGGAGATTTGAAATGCGGCGGAACACCCAGGCAAACAGAACCGGACAAAGATATGCTCAATGGACGATGTGAGTGCGGAAAGGTTAGTTTCACGGTCGTCAATGCCAGAAATACGGTGACGATCTGTCATTGCAGTCAGTGCCGCCGCACAAGTGGACATCTTTGGGCTTCTACATATGCCACCTTTTCCGACCTGGCGTTTTTAAACCAGGAGGGTCTCGAATGGTATACATCCTCGGAGACCGCAAAGCGTGGTTTCTGCAAATTCTGCGGATCAAGTCTGTTTTACCGGATGAATGACGAACTTGGGATCGGCATAGCGGCGGGTTGCTTGGAGAGTCCCACGGGCCTCAAACTGGGGAAACACATCTTTGTAGCGGACAAAGGGGATTACGACGACATCCCCGATGATGGCCTGAAGGATGAAACACTTTGAGCGAACGAATTCCAACTGTCCGCAGTAATTGAAAAGTCGAGAGTTCTGCCTTCTCCAACAGCATCATGTCGGCGGCTGCGCCGGCGCTCTGGAAACCAGCAACGCGGCGAACAGGGGCGACGCGTGACCTGGCCGCACGGAGACGGTCTAGACGCCCGAATCTTTCGTGGGACGACTGGCGATTCCCGAATCGGCCCCCACCCGAATCAACGACCTGGGCCTACGCCGTGCACCGATTTCTGGTGACTCCGTACCGGTTTTGGTCGGTGGCGGGGGCCGAGCCCATCTTGCGCTGCAATAGCGTGAGCGACCGTATCGTCGGCCTGACGTGACACTCCAAGACTCTGATTTTTCAGCGCCACTCTGCCGGATCGGACCGGTTGTGCGGTTTTATTGCCAGTGCAACCATGTTCAATTGGCCGACCGGTTTGTTATGGTTTTCTTTCCGTGGCTCAGCCCGCTATTCCTCGCCAACCCAAAAACCGACTGGAGCGGCCGCCGGTGACTCATTTCATGCCCCCCACGCCAACCCCGGCTCGCAACGCCATCACAGATCGTGCGACCTGGCAACACATGCGCCGGGCCTGCCTTGATGATCCCGGCCGCTTCCATGGCAATCAGGCGAAACGGCACCTGTGCTGGCTGTTACGCGATCAGGGGCCGAACGGCGTGTGGGCCTTTTGGGACGACGACAGAGGAACCTGGCACGGCTGGGATGCCAGCACGGCGGCTCCGGTGACGCTGGATTTGCCGTCCGGTCATGAGCCGTGGGACCGGACCTTCGACACCGACCGGGCCCCGATCTGGGGCTGGTTCCGCGGTGGGCTCACCAGCGCAGCCTTCAACGAGGTCGATCGGCACGTGCTGGCCGGCCACGGCAACGAAGCGGCGCTGATCTTCGAAGGCGACCGCTGGAACATGTCGTCGAACGACGGCCGCGGCGGGCCGATCGACTGTTATCCGGTGTCGCGCAAACAGCTCTTGCTGGAGAGCGCGAAATGCGCACTGGCCCTCCAGGCGCTCGGCCTCAAGGCCGGCGACCGCATCGCGCTCAACATGCCCAGCATCCCTGCGCAGATTTTCTGGACCGAGGGCGCCAAACGTCTGGGCATCCCCTATACGCCCGTGTTCGGCGGTTTCAGCGACAAGACCCTGTCGGATCGCATTGCCGATGCCGGCGCGCGCGTGGTCATCACCGCCGACGGCAGCTACCGCAATGCACAACTGGTGCCGTTCAAGCCGAACTACACCGATCCGGCGCTCGACAACTTCGTGTCGGTCGGCGTGGCCATGGACTTGCTGCGGCAGACCCTGGCCGATCCGACGCTTGCGGTCGCGGCCAACCATGCCGAACGGATCACCTCGGCCGTGGCCCAGTTCCTGGCCGGCGAGGTGACGGTGGAACGCTCCGACGTCATGCGCGGCGTCGGGCGCGCGCTCGCCGCGCTCGGCCAGGAAGGCGTGATGCCGGCCAAAACCGCCGCCCAGCTCCGCATCGCCATCGCCACCAGTCTGGTCAACGCGCCGCCACGGGTCGACGCGGTCATCGTGGTGCGGCACACGGCGCAGCCAGACCTGAACTGGAACGACACCCGCGACCACTGGAGCCACGCGCTCACCTCAGCCGCGACCGACACCCTGCTGCACGGCGCGCGCCGGGCCGGCTTCGCCGTCGATGACGAAGCGGCGCTTGTGGCTCTGCCCGACCGGGATTTCGTGCGCGCGGTCTGGGCCTCCGCGCCGGTGCTGGCGGTGGATGCCGAGTACCCGAGTTTCATCATCTACACATCGGGTTCGACCGGGAAACCCAAAGGCGTGGTGCATGTGCACGGCGGCTACGCGGCCGGTGTCGCCTCGACCATGGCGGTGTCGTTTGACGCCGGACCGGGCGACGTGATGTATGTGGTCGCCGATCCGGGCTGGATCACGGGACAAAGCTATCTGATCGCCGCCGCCCTGCTGACCCGGGTGACCACGGTGGTCGCCGAGGGCTCGCCGGTGTTCCCCAACGCGGGGCGGTTCGCCTCGATCATCGAGCGGCATCGGGTCAACATTTTCAAAGCAGGCGTCACCTTTCTGAAGACGGTGATGCAGGACCCGGAAAATCTAAAGGACGTCAAGTCCTACGACCTGTCGTCGCTGCGTGTGGCCACCTTCTGCGCCGAGCCGACCTCGCCAGCGGTGCAGGCTTTCGCCATGCAGAACGTCACCGCCTGGTACATCAACAGCTATTGGGCGACCGAACACGGCGGCATCGCCTGGACCCACTTCTATGGCAATGGCGATTTCCCGCTGCGCGCCGACGCCCATACCTACCCTTTGCCCTGGGTGATGGGCGATGTCTGGGTGGAGGACAACGATGCCGGCGCGCCCGACCCGGCCGTCGTGTGCACCTCACGCCCGGCAACCGACGGCGGCGCACCGTGGCGGCGCGCCGAACCGGGCGAAAAAGGCGAGATCGTCGTGGCCTTGCCCTATCCCTATCTGGCGCGCACGATTTGGGGCGATGCGGATGGTTTCGTAGTCAAAACAGATGGGGTGGCGGCGTGCGTGGACCCGGGCTGGCAGGGTGATGCCGAGCGCTACGCCAACACCTATTGGCGACGCTGGCGCGGGACTTGGGCCTATACCCAAGGCGACTTCGCCATTCGTTACGAAGACGGTTCGTTCTCGCTGCACGGTCGCTCGGACGATGTCATCAACGTTTCGGGCCACCGCATCGGCACCGAGGAAATCGAGGGTGCCATCCTGCGCGACAAGACGCTCGACCCGCAGTCGCCGGTCGGCAACGTACTGGTGGTGGGTGCCCCGCACCGGGAGAAGGGCGTCACACCGGTCGCCTTCGTCATGCCGGTGGCCGGCCGCAAGCTGACCCATGAAGACCGTAGGCGCCTGACCGACCTGGTGCGCACCGAGAAGGGGGCCGTGGCCGTCCCATCGGACTTTCTGGAGGTCAGCGAGTTCCCGGAGACGCGGAGCGGCAAATACATGCGCCGCATGGTGCGCGCGGTGATCGAAGGCGGTGCGGTGGGCGACGCCACCACCCTGCGCAACCCGGCCAGCCTGGACGAATTGCGCCGGGTCGTGAACGAGTGGCAACGCCACCAGCAGCGATCCGAAGCCCAAGTGGTGTTCGAGCGGTACCGATATTTCGTAATCCAATACAATGGGGTGGGCGATGGCCAGCGGGTCGCCACCGTGACCGTCACCAACCCGCCGGTGAATGCCCTGGACGAACGCGCCATCGACGAGCTGGGCACGGTGGTCGAGCACCTGTCGCGGAAGACCGACGTCGTCGCAGTCGTCTTCACCGGCGCCGGCACCACGTCCTTCGTCGCCGGTGCCGACATCAATCAGATGCTCGAAGAGGTCAACACCGTCGCCGAGGCCATGGTGTTGCCCAACAACGCCCAGCTCGCCTTCCGCAAGATCGAGACCATGGGCAAGCCATGCATCGCCGCAATCCAGGGCATTGCCTTCGGCGGCGGCATGGAATTCGCCCTTGCTTGTCACTTCCGCATTGCCGAGCCGACCGCACGCCTGGGTCAGCCGGAGATCAACCTGCGCCTGCTGCCGGGCTATGGCGGCACCCAGCGGCTGCCGCGTCTGCTCGCCGACCGGTACGGGGCGCGCGGCCTGCGCGACGCCCTGGATCTGATCCTGGGGGGACGCGCCATCACGGCCGATGATGCCCTGGCCATGGGCGCCGTGGATGCTCTGGCGCTCGGGTCGGAGGACGCTCTGGCCAAGGCCCACGCGGCCGTGCGCGCCTATGTCCGTGACCCGGACGACAGCCCGCTGGGCCGTGCCTTTGCCGAACGCCAAGCCCAAGTGACCACCAGGTGGGAACGGTCGGCGGAGGTCGACCTGGACGCCACGCTGGCCGACGACTTCCTGCAGCGCATCCTGCGGCAATTGGCCTGGGCCGGCCGGGAGCGGGCCGGTGCGCGGGCGCTGGATGCCATCCGCACCGGCTGGACCGGGGGGGTGAGCGCCGGCCTTGCCCGCGAAGCGCAGCGTTTTGCCGAAGCGGTCATCGACCCGGACGGCGGCAAGACCGGCATCCAGCAGTTCCTGGACAAACGCAGCCCGCCCTTGCCGGTGCGCCGGGACGGCGTCTGGGTCTACGAAGACCAGGCAACCCTGCGCGACCGGTTGATCACCGAGGGGGCGCTGTTGCCCTTGGGGGCGCCGTTCTATCCCGGCGTGACGCCGATCCCGCCCTACCAGCTCGCCTTCGGCATCGCCCGCGACCCAGACACCGGCGCGCCGCGTTTCGGCCCGCCGGCAACGCACGAGCGTGAACTGGTCGTGCCGGTGCGCCCGCCGGAACCGAACGAGGCGCTCGTGTACATGCTGACCTCGGAGGTCAACTTCAATGACAACTGGGCCTTGACCGGCATTCCGGTGTCGCCGTTCGACTACCATGACGAGGACGTGCAGATTACCGGGTCCGGCGGTCTGGCACTCGTCGTCGCCCTGGGCAGCGAGCTCAAGGCGGAAGGCCGACTCAAGGTCGGCGACCTGGTTTCGGTCTACTCCGGCACCACCGACCTGCTGGCGCCGGAGGCGGGCAACGACCCCATGTATGTCGGCTTCGCTATCCAGGGCTACGAGACGCGCACCGGCAGCCATGCCCAGTTTCTCAATGTGCAGGGTCCGCAGCTGCACCGGCCACCCAGCGACCTCACCCTGGAACAGGCCGGGGCCTATACGCTCAACCTGGGCACGGTCACGCGCTGCCTGTTCACAACCCTGAAAATCGCTGCGGGTCGCACGCTGTTCGTGGAAGGGGCGGCAACCGGGACCGGTCTCGACGCCCTGAAGACCGGCGTCCGGACCGGGCTTTCAGCCACGGGACTGGTTTCGAGCGACGAACGGGCCGAGTTCGTGCGCAGCCAAGGGGCCGTCGGCGCCATCAACCGCCTCGATCCAGCCATCGCTGGCTGCTTCACCCGTGTGCCGCACGACCCGGACGCGGCGCACACCTGGGAAGCGGCAGGGGAAGCCCTGCTGGCACGTTTCCGTGCCATCAACGACGGCCGGCTGGCCGATTTCGTCGTCAGCCACGCCGGCGAGCGCAGCTTCCCGCGCAGCTTCCAGCTCTTGGCGGAGAACGGTACGCTCGCGTTCTATGGTGCCTCGTCCGGTTACCATTTCAGCTTCATGGGCAAACCGGGCGCGGCCACGCCAGAGACCATGCTCGACCGGGCGGGGGTGCGCGGCGGCGATTCCGTGTTGCTCTATTACGGTCCCGGCACCGATGCGCTGGCGGACGAGACGGGCCTGGAGATGATCGAAGCGGTGCGTCAGATCAAGGCGCACGCGGTCGTCGTCACCACCACGGATGGACAGCGCGAGTTCCTGAATTCACTCGGGCTGGAAGAGGCCGTCGAGGGCATCTTGAGTCTGGAGGGCCTGAAGCGCCGCGAAGGCGGCGAATTCGAGTGGCCGGAGACATTGCCTGAACTGCCGGAGGCACGGGCGGACATCGAAACCTTCAAGATCGCCGTGCGCGAGTTCCTGCAGCGCACGCTGAAGCCGTTCGGCTCGGCCGTGGGCCGGTTCCTACGTTCCTCCGCCAACCCACGCGGTGTCCCCGACGTGATCCTGGAGCGTGCCGGCGCGGACACGCTCGGCGTATCGACGGCGCTGGTCAAACCGTTCGGCGGGACGGTGCTCTATGCCGAAGACATGGCTGGTCGACGCTATACGTTCTACGCGCCACAGGTATGGACGCGGCAACGGCGCATCCTCATGCCCACGGCCAACATCCTGGGCACGCACCTGTGCAATGCCTATGAAGTGACCGTCATGAACAAGATGATCGCGGCCGGCCTGCTGGACGTGACCGAGCCGACGGTGATCCCCTGGGCGCAGTTGCCGGCCGCCCACCAGTCCATGTGGGACAACACCCATGCCGGCGCGACCTATGTGGTCAACCACGCCCTGCCGGCCAAGGGGCTGCGCAGCCGTGACGACCTGCTCGAGCACTGGTCGGCGACGACCAGCCAGCCGTGATCCCCGTCCTTACCCGTCTCAGGAGATTGGCCATGACCGGCTGGAACCGCGACAAGACCACGGGCCCTTCGGCGGCCGGGACCCACAAAGGCCGGCTGGCCGGCAAGATCGCCGTGGTCACCGGTGCCGCCGGTAACCTGGGCACGCAGATCTCGCGCAGCTTCGTGCGCGAAGGCGCCTTCCTGATCATGACGGGTCGCACACGCGACCGCATCGAAGCCGCGCGCGCGGCGGTGATGGCGGAGACCAGCGCGCCGGCCGAGCGGGTCGCCACGGCGGTGCTGGACGGCGCCGATGCGGAGTCGGTGCGCCGTGCGATCACCCAGATCAAGGAGCAATATGGCCGCATCGACGTGCTGATCAACAACGCCGGATCGGCCGGTCCGAAACAGCCGCTGGAAAACCTGCCGCTCACCGAGGCGGAGCGGGATGGCTGCGGCGAGTCCGAGACCGTGGCCGAGGCCATGCGCAATACGCTCGGCGTGACCTGGAACCTGGCCCGGGCCGCGGCGCCGTGCATGCCGGTCGGCGGCGCCATGGTCAATATCTCGACCATCTTCTCCCACACCCGCTACTACGGACGCGCCGCCTATGTGGTGCCCAAGGCGGCCCTGAACGCCCTCTCCCGCCGCCTGGCCAAGGAACTGGGGCCCCGCGGCATCCGGGTCAACACGGTGTTCCCGGGACCAATCGAAAGCGACCGCATCCGCACCGCATTCGCCGCCATGGACGCGGTGCAAGGCAACCGCGAAGGCGAGACGGCCGAACGCGTCATGGGCCGCATGTCGTTGAAACGACGCACGCCAGACGCCCTGTTGACACGCACCATGCCCACACCCCAGGACATCGCCCAGACCTGCCTGTTCCTGGGCGGCGACGAGTCGGCGGCGCTCAACGGTGTCGAGATCGACGTCACCCACGGCATGGACGTGCGCAAGGAGTCCCGTTCCACCTACCTGACCCGACCCTCCATGCGCTCGCTCGACGGGACCGGTGTCAGCGTGCTGATCCTGGCCGGTGAACAATGGCTGGATGCCCTGGAGATGGCGCGCATCCAGATCGCCTGTGGGGCCCGCGTGCTGCTCGGCCTGTCGCGCCAGGCCGATGTGGCCCAGGCCGAGGCCCGGACCCGGGCCCTTCAAGTCGGCGACGGGCTGACCATCGCCCGCTTTAATCGCGTCGAGCCGGACAGGATGGAGGCGGCCCTGGCCGCCTATACGGCCGACCACGGTCCGGTGACCAGCGCCATCATCATGCCGGTCAAGGCGCCGGATCATTACACCGGGACGCTGGTCGAGGCCGACGACGCCACGGTCAATGGGTTCATGGACGTGGAACTGGTGGGCGCGATGGCGGTCGCCCGCACGCTCGGCCGCTATTGGCAGGCCGACCACGGAGTGGACGACGCTCCGCGCTTCGTCTTCATGTCGAACCCGAGCGACGGTGGCGAGGAAATCTACAACGACATCCTGGCTGCCGGCATCGGGCAGCTCATCACCATTTGGCGCGACGAGGCCCGTGTGGCGGCCGAGAAGGGCGGACACCGGCGAGCGGCCTGGGGCAACCAGATCGTGCGATACACCAACCGGGAAGACGAGAATACCCGTTTCGCGGCCGGACACGCCACGCGCATCGTCTTCAAGGAACAGAAGGTCGCCGAGGTCACCCTGACCCTGCCGGCCAATATTGGCGAGGAGACCGGTGCCCGCCGCGCCATGGTCGGTTTCGCCGAGAACATGATGGGGCTGCACCTGGGCAAGGTGGCCTTCATCACCGGCGGCTCGGCCGGCATCGGCGGACAGGTCGCCCGCCTGCTGGCGCTGGCCGGGGCCAAAGTGATGATGGTGGCACGCCGGCAGAGTGAGCTGGAAGCCGCGCGCGACCGCATCGTCGGTGAACTGCAGGATGTGGGCTTCGCCGGCGTGGATCGGCGTGTCAAGATCATGCCGGATGTGGACGTGAGCGATTTCGACTCCCTGAAACGGGCGGTCGACGTCACCGTCGCCACCTTCGGCCGGATCGACTACCTGATCAACAACGCCGGCATCGCCGGGGCGGAGGACATGGTGGTCGACATGGCGGTGGCCGACTGGCGCCGCACGCTGACCGCCAACCTGGTGTCCAACTACCTGCTCATGCAGCAGGTGGTGCCGATGATGAAGGCCCAGGGCGGCGGTTATGTCCTCAACGTCTCCTCCTATTTCGGCGGCGAGAAATTCCTGGCGGTGGCCTATCCGAACCGGGCCGACTACGCCGTGTCCAAGGCCGGTCAGCGCGCCATGGTCGAGGCGTTTTCCCAATTCCTGGGTCCGCAGGTGCAGTGCAACGCCATCGCCCCCGGTCCCGTGGACGGCGACCGGCTGTCCGGCGTCGGCGGCCGGCCGGGGCTGTTCCAGCGCCGGGCGCGCCTGATCCTGGAGAACCGCCGGCTCAACGCCACCTATGCCGCGGTGATCCGCGCGGTGCGCGAAGGGGCACAGGTCGAGACGGTTCTGAACCGGCTGGCGCGCAACAACACCAGTGCCTTGTCGCATGATGCTGACGCGCCGGTGCAGCTCCGCCATCTGGCCCTGGACTGTGCCAAACAGGGCGACGGCGTGTGCTCGTGGGACCAGTTCCTGCTGACCCGCGATCTGGCGGCGCGGCTGATGGGACGACTGCGGTTGGGCGGCTATCTGCTGGGTCATGCCGCGTGGGCGGCGGCCCCGGCGGCACGCACCGACGATGCCGCCTGGCTGAGGTATGCACCGCCAGAGGATGTCCCGTTCCTGCCCGAAGCGCTGATCGCCCGGGAGGCCGAGAAGATCGGCAAAGGCGTGCTGTCGCAGCTCCATCTCGGCACCATGCCGACCGAGGCCGAGGTGGCGCAGGCGACCATCTTCTTCCTCGCCGACCGCGCCGTGAGCGGCGAGACCTTCATGCCGTCCGGCGGTCTGCGCGTCGAGCGATCGACCACCGAGCGCGAGATGTTCGGCAGTCCGAAATCGGAACGACTGGAGCAGATGCGCGGCCGCACGGTCTGGCTGATCGGCGAACATCTTGCCGACTACATTGCCCACACGATCCAGCATTTGATCGAGCAGTGCGGTGTGGCGCGCGTCGTTCTCCTGACGCGCACGACGCAGGGCAGTGCCGCGATCCTGGCCCTCCTGGGCGGCCAGCCGGCCGAAACGGTCCAAGTGCTGGAAGCCGGCGATGACATCGAGACCGCCATGGACCGGGCCCTCCAACACTGGGACCGACCGACCACCGTGGTCTCCATGCCGATGGAACCGTTGCCGGACCGCCTGTTCGAGGCCGACCGGCCGCTCGCGTCGGAGGAGTTCGACCATGTGGTGGAGCAAAACCTGACGCAGCACTTTCGGGTCGCCCGCAAGGCGTCCCTATATGACGGCTGCCAACTGGTCCTGGTATCGCCGGACGTGCCCTACGGTTGCAACGGACCGGCCTTTGCATTGGCCAATTTCATCAAAACCACCTTGCACGCCCTGACGGCCACCTTGGCGGTGGAAAACGAACGGCTCGTGCACGACGTGCCGATCAACCAGATCAACTTGACCCGCCGGGTGCGCTCTGAAGAGCCGCGCAATGAAGAGGAACACCAGGAGGAGCTCCGACGGTTCGCCCGCGCCGTGTTGCTGGTTGGTGCTCCCTTGCCGGATGCACAGGACTCCCGCTACCGCGCGCGCATCTACCGCGGCACCTCCATGACGGTTTGAGGGATAACGGTTTGAGGCCGAACCCGGTGCGCCCCGCATACCCTGTCCCACCCCGACGTGGGCGAGGGTGGTTGCGGAGCGGCCGGGTAAGGGTGCCGGCCCCGTGTTTGAGCCATGCTCGGGCCGTGACGCGCTTGGGTCTGTGCCAAGGGAGAAACGTTCGTTTACTCCATTGACGTATGAAGCGGTCTGTGGGTTGACTGCGCTAATGGCGGAGTCAGCGCGGACCAGTTTTGGCCACGGGCGCCGGACCAGGCCGAAGCGTCACCAGGTCCTCCAACCCATGCCGATGACCCAACACACTGACGAGACTTTCGGACCTGGCCACAGGCTCGGCAGCCAATACCGGCGTTTCCGGGTCCGGCACCGCCACGGGCCGCAACCGAACACCTACGCCCATGCCGGCCCGGAGCAATTGCGACGGCGTGCCCGCCGCCCCGGCGCCACGATGGCGCGACCGGTGCAAATCCGGCGCGAGCCACAGGGCGACCGACACCCTCACGCCGTGCAGCCACGACGGTGTCGCGAGCGCATCGACGATCCGACGCCAGCCGGACCGGGCCCAAGGCACCAGCAGAACCAGAACCAACCCCATGCCTTGGAGCGGGGTCACGCTGAGCAACGGGTCGGTGCCACCGCCCAAGAGTGGCATGGAAGCGCCGAACAGACACAAGGCACCGCCAAGGAAAACCAGAATGCCCGGGATCAAACCGACACTGCCACTCACGGCCAGAGCCGTCGCGGCGAGAAAGACCGCCGGCACCTCGATCCCGAAACCAACATCATCGGCCGGATTGGTCGCGACCCGGTTCCCGGTTGCGGCGCCGGAAACCGGAGCGACCGACCCCGTCACCACCGTCTCACCACCCGGCATCTCGGCAGCCGGCCGTTCGGCTGCCAGCGCCGGTGCAAGGGCAAGAACCGCCGTCTGGGCCGGGCGCGGCGCGGCCATAGCCATGGCCGCCGCACGCGGTAAGCTGGGTCCAGCAACAAAATCAAGGGACGTCAACAGAGAGGGAGATGGATCACGGGTCGGCGTCGGTGCGGCGACCGTCGCGTGCGACTCCTGCGCCATTGGCGGTGTTCCAATACCCGGCGCGGCGGGTCGACGGACCTGGATGGTCACGGCTCCGGCCGCCAACGGCGCCAATATCTGGTGCGCTCGGTCCACCGCTGCAGCATCCAAGTCCGGAATGACGACCGTCAAACCAGGCCATTCGACCATGGCCATGGCGCGGCCACTGCCGTCCGTGTCGCCAGTGACGGCTACCGCAACACGACCATCGCCCGCGAACCGCCGTAGAGCCTGTTGTTCCTTGGCTGTTTCAAGCTGGAACGGTCGCATCACGGGCTCGGGTCGGGTCTGTAGCGCAGGCAACCGGACGACGGCATCAGTCGGAAGACGCCGGGCAGCGACACCGTTGATCTCTTCCGCGAGACGGCCAAGCGACGCCGGACAGCCCGGCAACTGGAACCGATCGCGGTAAATCGCGCAATACGTCCGTCCGAGCGACGGAACCAACCGTGTGGTAACCACCCCTGCCCGAACCAGGGCGTGGACGGCGTCGACCCACTGGCGAACCCGATCAGTACCGTGAAATTCCAAGTGCAGCGATGCCTGAGAGCCGACACTGGATGGACCCGCCCCTTGCGCCCCGATCGGTGGTCCGACCGTCAAGCCAATGGCCACGCAGGCAGTGGCCCGGATGATGCGCAGCCGACGGCTTCCGATCATGCCCTCACTCCTCAACGGCCCCGGACCGAAGCAGCGGACCGACCGTCGGCAGTACCGCGCCCCTTATGCCAACATTCGGTCGTCCACCCGGTCGAGAGTGCCATCCGGCCCGACATCGACAGATGGTATCCCCAAGCCGTTGGGTCCTCCTGTCGGCAATGCCGCCAATATCTCGCCCAACGATGGCGTCATGTCGATCATCGTCTCCAGCTGCTCGGCAATCATCGTCGCCGCGCGTCGGGCGTGAGCCAGTTCCAACCATTCGACGGCCTCCGGCCCCACGCCTGCGGCCACCCCGGTCACCATTCGGATAGCCGCGTTCAGGTGGCCACGGTCGAGCTCCCGCCGAGAGTCCAGCAGGGCCTGATTGACCCGGTCGGCACGCCGTTGGGCCGGTGCCAAGCCGCCGGCCATACGCCGGGCCAGACGTCCCATAGCGCCAAGCAGGGTTGCCGACTGTGTGCGCTCCCGATGCCGGTCATGCAACGACCCAAGGGCTTGGCGCAGGCCATCAAGCGTCGGAACGCCGGCCTCAGCCAAAGGCAGCAGACGCTGGAGCGCTCCGCCATCCGCAATCGGTAAGACCAGAAGGTGGCGTTCCGCCTGCGCCAGCGACTGTAAAAATGGCCGACCATCGGCCAAATCGGCCTTGAGTTGGCGCAGAGTCTCGCGGACGTGGGTCGCATCGTCCACTCGGTCGGGCCACCGCTGGCGTGTCAAGGCCTCGTCGGCCAGCCGATCCTCAAGGTGATCGGCGTGGCGTTCCTCAGCTTGGTCCGCCACCGCCGCAGTCACGGCCGGTCCGTCCGACGACCAAGGAAGGCCGACGCCGATCACCGCCAATGCCAGGAGAACGCAGACGGCGAACGGGAGGGCCCAGACCAACGGTCCATCCAATTGAATCGGCGCATCCGCTGTTCGCGTCGGTTCGCAACGGAACCGGGCTGCACCCGTTCCGGCCGCCACACCCCTGGGTTCGACCACCGGTGTCGCACCGGTAATTGGGCCCATGTCGTTGAGCCATGTTGCGGGCGCATCTTCCAACACCGCATTGATCCCAAGACTGCGCACGAACAGTTGGTAGTCGGCGGGAGCAAGCCGGGTCAATTGCCGGTCCCGGGTCATGAGCAGGCGCCACCGATCTTCGATCGACATGGCCAGCAAGGAGTCGATCAGTCGGGCACTTTCCTGACGGCCCGCCCGACGCCCGGCGTCAATCAACCGGTCAAGTTTTGCCACGGCACTCATTCGGCAGCCTCCGCAGGCAAGGGCTTCAGAGTTGCGACCAGTGGTTCGAGCGATAGCTGCATCTTCTTGAGCCACGCGGCGTAGTCGCCGATGGCCCGCCGCGCCGCCAGGACACCGAGACCGGTGTGTGCGGCCACATCCTTGGCGCCCATGTCCACCACCCGGGCCGGCGGCAGCTTCAGGCGCTCGAAATCGGTCCACGCCTCACTGACGCACTGGTCCATCTCGACCACATGCAGACCCCGGTCGCGCAATTGCAGGACCCGTTTGAATTCGGGCGTATCGCCATAGGCAGCGAAATCACCCAGCATCTTGTTCAAAACCAGAATGCGACGGCTGGCCGGAAAGATGCGCTCGACCGCCGTCAGCACTTCAAGGCCACTGGACAGAGCGAGCGGGTCAGCGGTGACCGGAACATAGAAGTCCATGCCGGTGTCATACTCGGTCATCAGGCCACCCAGATCGGATTTCTCCGCCCAGGCTAAGATGTGCCGATCCATGTTGGCGCCCAAGTCGACGCCGGTATCCTGATCCAGAATTTCGTTGGCGAGGCGATCCCAGTAGCTGTACGCCAAGGACGGATTGAGCCGCAGATCCTCCGCTGAAGCGCCGATGCGCAGCGACAGCACACGCTGTTCGCCCATGAATTCGGCCAGTTTGGCTTTGTCGTCCACATCGATCAGCCGCAGCGGCACGCCGTACTGTTCATAGACGTAACTCAGCACCATCATTAGAACCGATTTACCGACACCGCCTTTGCCATTGGCGACCCAGACCGAATGCGACATCCCCCACCTCCATCCTTCGATTGTGTCACCCTCGGCGATCTGGCTCCAGGCACAACGTGCTCAGATGATCGATCCGGAGATTGGCCCGCGTACGCTATACCAGTTGCACGTATGCTTTGGCTAGCCCTCGTACGCCCCTCCGATTAATAATTCTGCTTCCGAATCCGTAAATGGTTTCTTGCCGGACCGGTCGAAGACGTACGCGAGCGTTCGTCGGATGAGTGGACAAGGAACAACCGATGATCTGCCGGGGCCCGTCAGTTCCTTAGGCAACGATGGATAATATTTCACACAAACAGGAGGTTATGCGCGGACCGGCCCTGGTCCGGCGCACCGCGGTATGGCCGGTACAATCCGGCGCCCTGGTGCAGAAACGGGATATGCGACCAAAGGTCGCGCCGGCCGTTGGCCTGTTCAAAAGCGGCAGCGGCGCCGGTCGGCTGGACTGCTCTTGCACTTCAATCAAGGGATTCCGCCGCCTTCGCATCAATGGAAGAGAGTCTCGGTCGAACCCTGCACTCCGACTCCGGGATGTCCGGTTCGGCAGGGGCGGCTTGACATCGGCAGAGCCGTGTTCCGTGCTGCCGACACACCACCCCTCGCGACGAGGATGGCTCTACTACCCATGGCCCGCATTGACGACAGGTTCGGTTTCGGCGCTGAACGAGGAGCGCCGGCCTCCGTGCCGGCTGGGCCGCTGCCATCTTGGCGGCCGGCTGCTGGGCGTGGTCCGGGCCGGCTGGACGCCGGCGGTCCAGCCGGCAACAAGGAGGCCGGCGCTCCGAAACAGGGCAGCCCGACGACCGGTCAGTGTTTCGGGCCATTGGTATTATGTATTTTTATGCACGGTTCGGTCCCACTCCGGTGGTGGCCGATAGCATCGTCGGCAGACTGCTCGAACGGGATGTGCGGATAGGTCAGCCGCATCCAGGCGTCAAACATGGGGCGCCGCTCAGCCCTGCCGACTACGTCCGTCGGGTGGGGTGACCGGCCAACCGTCGCGGACGCGCCGATGCAGCTCCGCCGGGGACAAATGCTCCAGATTAAGGCTCGGCAGCAGGTCGTTCTCGGCGGCGAAATCCCGGGCGCACAGCGCCGAGAACACGGCGATACCCGCATCGTGCAGCGGCACGGGCACACCGGCGCTGCGGCCGAGGGCGGCGATCGGCACCAGCCCGAATGGCACGTCTTCGGTGATGAAGCGGCTCTCGAGACTGGTCGGGCCGGGCGGACCGCCGCGCCGGCGGTGGATTTCGGCCGCCATCTCCGCGATCGGACCGCGCGGCACGCCGGCGGACAGGTGGAAGTGGTCGTGCACCGTTCGAACCGACAAGCCGAAACCGGCGGCCACCGCCAGCCGCTCACGGTCCAAGGCCTCGATCAACCGGCCGACCGCCGGCGTCATGCCGTCGTAGTTGAACCAGGTCTCGCCGCGTTCCATGCGCGTGAGATTGGCCAGAGCATTGGCCATATGGACCGGAGGATTGAGGTTGCTGAGCGCGATGGCCAGCCCATCGGCGCACGGCCGAAAGCGCGGCCCGAACAACGCCGTGCACAGCGCCTGCGCCGCCGGCGCAGCCTCGGCCGGCACGGTGGCCAAATCGACCGCGCCACGCACCGACGACACGGCGACGGCGGTGGGCCCGATGACGCGCGCCGTCGGCACGGTCGTCGACCACGCGACGATCGGATTGCACCGGCCATGCTGCGTCAACAAACGTGACAGATAAAGGGCGCCGAGCGAAAGCTGGGCGCTGAGGATCACGGTTTGGCCGGGTACCAACACGGGCGCCAAGACATCCATCACCATGCGGTGTGCGTTGCCGGGCAGCGCCACGACGACCGCATCCACTCCGGCCACGGCCCCGGCCACATCGGCGGCCGTGTCCACAGGCGTGGTCAGCGTTACCGCCCCGGTCGCACTCAGGTTTGCTCCGGTCTCAAATGGCGCCGTTCCTCGCCCGGACGGCGACCACAACACTGCCCGATGCCCCGCCTGCGCCAACACAGCCGCCGTACCGAGCGCAATCCCCCCAGCTCCCAGAATGGCTACACGCATGGTGTTCCTCGGCCTTGATCGGAAGCGGACAAGCGTCTGGCCGTGGCATCGTCGAGCTGCGAAACGGCAGCCAATGGTTTGACACGTGTCATGGAGCATTCCTGTCCGCAGGTCAGTGTCCCGAAGGCTAGGCGCTCTCCCCCTGCTTCCACAAGCCGCTTGCCTTGTGTTGACGCCTTGGCCCGTCGCCGACACGGTCGAGACCCATGGCAATCTCCGGACCAGAACACAAGCCGGCCGGCTCTGCGACGGCCCGAACGCGGCGGGGTCGGACAAGATCAATGGACAGCGAGCGCCGATCGTCGAGTCTCGTTCGGTCGCCGAACGTCGGCCTCGGCGCGATGACCGATGACCGATGACCAACGACACGATGGAACGCTTGGGACTGGTGGAAGACGGGTGTTGGCGCTCCGATCATCACACCGCCGCCGCCAGGAGCGAGGCATTGCCGCCCGCAGCAGTGGTGTCGACACACAGATGGCGTTCCAGCCGGTGAACCGGGGACGGGCCGGGGTCGGTCAGCAGCGGTAGGATCGGACCATCCCGGCGAGCGAGCGCTTGGCGTACCGGGCGCACCGCCTCGGCATTGCCATAGAAGGCGACGGCAGCAAAACCCAACAGGTCAGTCAGGGTCGCTGGGTCGAGCCAGCCGTCGAGCGAGCCGGAACCCGCGGCCCCGGGAACGATGCGCAAACTTGGACAACCGGCGGCGTTCGCATCCACAGCTTGGGCCTGCGCCGCCGAGGGCCCCGGCCCAAGACACAGCACCACGCCGCGCGGTAGGATGGACAGCCGGTTCAACTCGCCGGTCGGCCCTGGCATCTCCACGGTTCGTCGCGCGGTCGGGTCGGGCAAAGGCAGCGCATCGATCGCCGCCTGGACGGTGTCAAACGGAAGGATGTCGGCGGCGGATGGAATGCTGTCGGACCGTGAGCCGGATGCTGGACGCAGGAACCGGCGCAGATACAGTGGACCACCAGCCTTGGGGCCCGTGCCGCTCAGGCCTTCGCCGCCGAATGGCTGGCTGCCAACGATGGAGCCGATCTGGTTGCGGTTGACGTAGATGTTGCCGACGCGAACGCGATCGACCACGTGCTGGACGCGATCGTCGATGCGCGTGTGCAACGCAAAGGTCAACCCATAGCCTGCAGCATTGACCGCGTCGACCACCCTGTCCAAATCGCCGGCCGCGAAGGTCGCCACATGCAGCACCGGGCCGAACACCTCGTCGCTCAGATCGCCGATGCCGGTCACCCGGATCACCGTCGGGCCGACGAACTGACCATGCTTCGGGACTGGCAACCGCTTGAGAACCCGTCCCTCGGCCTGGGCAGCCGCGATGTGCGCCTCGATGCGTCCCCGGGCCTCGGCATCAATCACCGGCCCCACATCCGTCGCCACGTCCCACGGGTCGCCGAGCCGCAGCTCGTCCATGAGACCAAGCAGCATGGTCAGGAACCGATCGGCGACCTCGCGTTGCAGATACAGCACGCGCAGGGCCGAGCAACGCTGGCCGGCGCTCTGAAATGCCGAGGCGACGACGTCGTGCACTGTCTGTTCCGGCAGGGCGGTGGAATCCACGATCATGGCGTTGAGGCCACCGGTCTCAGCGATGAGCGGTGCATCGGCGGCACCGGTGGCGGCCAGCCGGCGGTGGATTGCCTGCGCGGTCGCCGTGGAGCCCGTGAAACAAACCCCAGCCAGGCGGGGATCGCCGACCAGAGCGCCACCGAGCGTGGCCCCATCGCCGGGGAGCACCTGCAACGCCTGGGTCGGCACCCCAGCCTGGTGCAGCAGCGTGGCGGCTCGAACGGCGATCAACGGGGTCTGTTCCGCCGGCTTGGCGACCACCGTGTTGCCAGCCGCCAACGCCGCTGCAATCTGTCCGGTAAAAATGGCGAGCGGAAAATTCCAAGGCGAGATGCAGGCAAACACGCCGCGCGGAGGACCGGTCTCGGTCAGCCGCTCCGCCTCCCCAGCATAATAGTGCAGGAAGTCGACCGCCTCGCGCAGCTCGGCGATACAATCGGCCGGCGACTTGCCGGCCTCGCGCGCCGCCAACGCAAACAACTCGCCAGCGTGATCCTCGTACAGCTCCGCCGCCCGGCGCAAGATGATGGCGCGCGCCGGCGCACCCCATCCGGACCAGGCCGGAAACCCGGCCGTGGCGGCGGTGAGAGCGGTGTCGACATCGGCCGGTGTCGCCGCCACCAGAGTGCCGACCACATCTTCGGCATCGCTCGGATTCCGGATCCGCTGCGGTGGATCGGCCGCCGTCGACACGGTCCCGGCCAACAATGGCCCCACCTCCCAACGGTGATGACGAAACGGGTCACGCCCCGCGTCCAGGATGGCCAGATGCACCGGGTCGGCCAGGTCCCAACCTCGAGCGTTGCACCGACCGGGCGCGAACAGGTCCGGGCCGCGGCGGATGCGTGGATGGGCCACAGCCGCTCCCAAGGCTTCGACCTGGGCGAACGGATCGGCGGCGATCTCGACTGCCGGTCTGCCCGGATCGACGACTTGGTTGACGAAGGAGTTGTTGGCGCCGTTCTCCAACAGCCGGCGTACCAGGTAAGCGAGCAGATCCTCATGCGCTCCGACCGGTGCATAGATGCGGCAGCGTGTGCCCGCCTCGCGTTTCAATGCCGCGTGCAACGCTTCGCCCATGCCGTGCAGGCGTTGGAACTCGAACCGGTGCCGGGGGGCGTCGCCAGCCATCTCCAGCACGGCCGCCGCCGTGTGGGCGTTATGTGTGGCAAACTGCGGATAGACGTGGTCGGTGAGGCCGAGCAATCTGCGCGCGCAGGCAATGTAGGCGACGTCGGTGACGACTTTGCGGGAGAACACCGGAAAACCATCCAAACCCAGCATCTGGGCACGCTTAATCTCGGTGTCCCAATAGGCGCCTTTGACCAACCGGACCGCAATGCGCCGGCCGTGCTGCCTGGCCAAGTGCGACAGCCACGCGATCACGGGGGCGGCGCGCGGCCCGTAGCTCTGCACGACGACACCGAAACCATCCCAGCCGCCCAGCGCCGGGTCGACCAACACGGCTGCGATCACGTCCAGGGACAGATCGAGCCGGCGCATCTCCTCGGCATCGATGGTGAACCCAAGATTGGCCGATCGCGCCAGACTGGCCAGGGCCCGCACACGCGGCACCAGCTCGGCCAACACCCGTCCACGCTGGCTCGGTTCATAGCGCGGGTGCAAGGCCGACAGCTTGACCGAGATGCCGGGGTTGTCGTGCGGCCCGGCGGCCCGGGCCGACGGCGCCAAGGCGGTGATGGCATCGGCGTACAACACGTGATACCGCCGCGCGTCCGCCTCGGTGCAAGCCGCCTCCCCCAGCATGTCGTACGAATAGAGATTACCCTTCGCTTCCTGGGGGACAGCGCGGGCCATGGCATCACCGATGCTGCGGCCGAGCACGAACTGGTGGCCGAGCCGCTTCATGGCCTGGCCGACCGCCGTCCGGATCACCGGTTCGCCCAACCGTTTCACGGCCGCCCGTAAGGTGCCGACCAGGCCACTGCCATCGTCGTCCTCCTTCAACACACGACCGGTCAAAAGGAGCGCCCAGGTGGAGGCGTTCACCAACGGCGACGACGCCCGGCCCAGGTGGGCGCTCCAGTCCGACGCAGCGATCTTGTCCTCGATCAAGGCGTCGATGGTCTCGGCGTCCGGCACACGCAGCAGCGCCTCGGCCAGGCACATCAACGCCACCCCCTCCTTGGTCGACAGCCCATATTCGGCCAGGAAGTGCTCCATCAACCCACTGCCACCGCCGCGGCGCATGGCATCGACAAGAGCCGTCCCCCGCGCGACGATGCGCTGCCGCGCTTCGGCATCCAGGTCGGCCATGTTGATCAGGTCAGTCACGACCACCGTTTCGTCCGCCAGAGTGGCGCGTTGGATGGCCGTGCGGGACTCCTCAAGGGCGGTGGGCGTGGCCATGGGCATCCTCCATTCCGGCGTGACACGGGTCCGTTTGGAGTGTAGGCGCTTGCGGTGGGGCCAGTTTCCTGAAATTCTCAGCTTTCCAAGGCGATTGGCCCTTTATTGAGCGAGTCTTTGGGTATGATGGCTGCATCCGGTGCCAAGTCCAAATCTTTGGACCGCATCGACCGACGCATGCTGGAGATTCTGGCGCATGACGGCCGGATTGCGGTGACCGAATTGGCGCGCCGCGTTGGCCTGTCCAAGACACCGTGCCAAATCCGCGTGCGCCGGCTGGAGGCGGCAGGCTACATCCGGGGTTATCGAGCGGTGCTGGATGCCACCCGACTCGACCTGACCCACCTGGCCTTCGTCGAGGTCAAACTGGCCACGACCACGGCGCCAGCGCTGGACGCCTTCAACCAGGCAGCGCTCGCGGTCACGGAAATCGAGGAATGCCACATGATCGCTGGCGGCTTCGACTACCTGCTCAAGGTGCGCACGCGCGACATCGCCAGCTATCGCCGTGTTTTGGGTGAGACCATTTCCGCCCTGCCACATGTCGCCCAGACCAGCACGTTCGTGGTCATGCAGGCGATCAAGGACCAAGGGCCGTGACACCCGCGGCTAGAGCCCGTCCGAGCAGCTTGAGCCCATCTGGAACGAAGATTTTCTCCCAAAAAACAATTGGCTAACAAGAAACGAACGGTGCCGGTGGGCAAACGGGTCCATCCGGGGAGGCCTTTGTGGGAGCGCCGACGCCTCGTCGGCCTCGTGTGCACGCCGGTGC